>NZ_MUOA01000013.1:0-510 GCF_002001065.1 Pseudomonas sp. A25(2017)
GTCCACGGGTGCAACTGGTGGCCTTCGTTGTTCAAGTAGCGAGCCAACAACCGAGCATCCAGCGCATCGGTTTTAGCGCGAACTTTCACACCTTTGCGGTAATGGCTGAGCTCGTAGCCGCCGATCATGTAGATCACACAGCCTTGCGCATAAGCCAGGTCGGCGAATTCCTGGTGATAGATATTGGTGGCTTCGATGGCGACATCCACTGGCGCGGGCAGCTCCTTGAGCCACTTCTTGATCGCAGCTTTGGTGTTGGGGATCGCTTCCAGTCGATCTGTTTCTGCGTGATAAATCACTAACTCATCTTTGGCGACATCAACACCCACGATCGGCTTTGCGACAGAAACCGGCATTGCCATTGAAAATCCTCCGGGCTAAGGTTTGAACACTTGAAGGGTTCACCCAGAGGCGCAGGCTTGTTCCTATCGTCGGTCTAGGCCAGATGCATTCTTTATCGGCGCTTGGGTGAAAGGAGGAGGGGTGAAATCTCCCACGGTCTGTACTGCG
>NZ_MUOA01000081.1:0-473 GCF_002001065.1 Pseudomonas sp. A25(2017)
CCTGCGCCTTGGAATCTATTTAGAAGATCAGATATCTGAGTTTTTGGGTAGGAGCTTGCTCACGAAGTCAGTCTGACAGCTGGCCAGGATTATGGCCGAGTACATATCCATCGCTGCGGTAACGGCCACTTAGGGTTCCGCCCTTACAGCGGGTCACTTTTGGAAGAGCGCCAAAAGTAACCAAAAGCGCTTTGCCCCACCACTCGGTGCCTCGCCTAGGCTCGGCATGCCCTCACTCCGGCATTGCTCCGTGGGCCGCCGCGAAGGGCCATCCATGGCCCAGCGCGGCTACCTCGGCATCCATGCCGAGGTGCCCACTGCGCAATGCCTGCGTTCGGCCATCGTGGTTAACGGGGCGCCGAGATCAACGTCCACGCCGAGGCGGCCTAGTAGCCGACCTGGCTCTTCCGGTCGTACTTCGGTCCAATTGTGGGAGCGAGCCTGCTCGCGAAGGCGGTCTGATAGTTGGCCAT
>NZ_MUOA01000012.1:0-395 GCF_002001065.1 Pseudomonas sp. A25(2017)
GTCCCCAATCCCCTGTGGGAGCGAGCCTGCTCGCGATGGCGTTCGATCAGCTTGCATCCATTTTGAATGTACTACCGCTATCGCGAGCAAGCTCCGCCCCCACAGGTCCGGTGGTGTGCCTGGATGTACCGGTTGTCCCCAATCCCCTGTGGGAGCGAGCCTGCTCGCGATGGCGTTCGATCAGCTTGCATCCATTTTGAATGTACTACCGCTATCGCGAGCAAGCTCCGCCCCCACAGGTCCGGTGGTGTGCCTGGCTGTACCGGTTGTCCCCAATCCCCTGTGGGAGCGAGCCTGCTCGCGATGGCGTTCGATCAGCTTGCATCCATTTTGAATGTACTACCGCTATCGCGAGCAAGCTCCGCCCCCACAGGTCCGGTGGTGTGCCTGGATGC
>NZ_MUOA01000011.1:0-383 GCF_002001065.1 Pseudomonas sp. A25(2017)
CTCACTCCGGCATTGCTCCGTGGGCCGCCGCGAAGGGCCATCCATGGCCCAGCGCGGCTACCTCGGCATCCATGCCGAGGTGCCCACTGCGCAATGCCTGCGTTCGGCCAGCGTGGTTAACGGGGCGTTCAGATCAAAAGCAAAGCAAAGCCAGAGCGGTGCATGTCCAGTATCTATGTGGTTGCACCACCGCTATCGCGAGCAAGCCCGCTCCCACAGGAAAAACACGGTCCCACCAAGAACCAGGTCGGCTATAAGGCCGCCTCGCGGTGGAGGTTGATCTCGGCGCCCCGTTAACCACGCTGGCCGAACGCAGGCATTGTGGAGTGGGCATCCCGGCATGGATGCCGGGATAGCCGCGCTGGGCCATGGATGGCCCTTCG
>NZ_MUOA01000136.1:0-377 GCF_002001065.1 Pseudomonas sp. A25(2017)
CAACCTGGTGCTGCAAGTGCACAACAACGACGACCCGGTGATCATCACCGGCCTCGACACCGAAGGCGGTGAGTTGTCATTGCAGGAGAAAAATCTCAGCGACGGCAGCAGCCCGGATGCATCGGCGTTGACTCAAAGCGGCACCTTTACCGTCACCGCGTTGGACGGTGTGCAGACCTTGAGCGTTGGCGGCATCAACGTCGTCACCGGCGGTGTAGCGGCTGGTTTCCCACAGTCGATTACCACCGCGCTGGGTAATACGCTGACCATCACCGGCTACAACGCCACCACCGGCGTGGTCAGCTACAGCTACACGCTGCTGGACAATGAAGCCCATCCAAACGCCAACGGCGCCAACAGCCTCAGCGAACAATTTG
>NZ_MUOA01000010.1:0-377 GCF_002001065.1 Pseudomonas sp. A25(2017)
CAACCTGGTGCTGCAAGTGCACAACAACGACGACCCGGTGATCATCACCGGCCTCGACAGCGAAGGCGGTGAGCTGTCATTGCAGGAGAAAAACCTCAGCGACGGCAGCAGCCCGGATGCATCGGCGCTGACTCAAAGCGGCACCTTTACCGTCACCGCGTTGGATGGTGTGCAGACCTTGAGCGTTGGCGGCATCAACGTCGTCGCCGGCGGTGTAGCGGCTGGTTTCCCTCAGTCGATTACCACCGCACTGGGTAATACGCTGACCATCACCGGCTACAACGCCACCACCGGCGTGGTCAGCTACAGCTACACGCTGCTGGACAATGAAGCCCATCCAAACGCCAACGGCGCCAACAGCCTCAGCGAACAATTTG
>NZ_MUOA01000009.1:0-333 GCF_002001065.1 Pseudomonas sp. A25(2017)
GAGCTATGGCCCCGTATTTCTACAGGCGTTTCCCACACAAAATTGGTGGGTCTGGGCAGATTCGAACTGCCGACCTCACCCTTATCAGGGGTGCGCTCTAACCAACTGAGCTACAGACCCAATTTCGAGCTACTAAGGCCGACCTCACCCTGCTCTTTACCACAGAGCATGGGGTGCGCTCTAACCAACCAAGCTACAACCCTTTTGGCTGCTTCTTTCGTCTTCTTCAATGAATCAAGCAATTCGTGTGGGAGCTCATGAAGCAGCTGCGGTCGTCGATTAAGGAGGTGATCCAGCCGCAGGTTCCCCTACGGCTACCTTGTTACGACTTCA
>NZ_MUOA01000071.1:0-330 GCF_002001065.1 Pseudomonas sp. A25(2017)
TTGCGGTCAGGCTGACAGTCGAGGTGTCGATGGTGTCGGTAACGTCAGTCACCGCCGGGGTAGTGCTCGGAACCAGGTTCTCGAAGTTACCGCCAGTCGCTTGATCGATGCTGACTTCGACTTTGCCCGCGTCTTTGTAGACGTCGTCTGTTGGCGCATCGACCGTCACGGTGCCGGTGGTGGCGCCTGCAGCGATGTTGATCACCGCGCCGTTGCTCAGGGTCACGGTCACTGGCGAGCCAGCGGCGTTGGTCAGGGTCGCGGTGTAAACGATGGAGCCACCTTCGGCGACAGTGTCAGTTGCCGAGAGCGTCAGGCCGGTAGTGTCCT
>NZ_MUOA01000017.1:0-315 GCF_002001065.1 Pseudomonas sp. A25(2017)
CACTCTGCCATCGCGAGCAGGCTCGCTCCCACAAGGGATCTTCAGCAAACACCAAACCGATATACACCCAAGATCACCTGTGGGAGCGAGCTTGCTCGCGATGAGGTCGGCACATCCAACATCACCGAAAACTGACACATCGCCTTCGCGAGCAAGCCCGCTCCCACAGGAGAAACGCGGTCCCACCAAGAACCAGGTCGGCTACTAGGCCGCCTCGCGGTGGACGTTGATCTCGGCGCCCCGTTAACCACGCTGGCCGAACGCAGGCATTGTGGAGTGGGCATCCCGGCATGGATGCCGGGATAGCCGAGCCAG
>NZ_MUOA01000008.1:0-301 GCF_002001065.1 Pseudomonas sp. A25(2017)
GCTTTGCTCCCACAGAGGAGGTTTGGGTAGCCGGGAAATCGAAGTCTGCCGCAGATCCAGTGTGGGAGCTGGATGGGGCATAAAATAGGGGCACAAAAAAGCACCCCGAAGGGTGCCTTTTTATGCCCGGATTTCGACATGCCTCCAATTATTTGCAAGTTTTCAAGAGCAAAACCTGTGGGAGCAAAGCTTGCTCGCGATAGCGGTGGGTCAGCTTGCAAGGATGCTGGATGTACCGGCCTCTTCGCGAGCAAGCTTTGCTCCCACAGAGGAGGTTTGGGTAGCCGGGAAATCGAAGTCT
>NZ_MUOA01000047.1:0-152520 GCF_002001065.1 Pseudomonas sp. A25(2017)
ACTCCGGCATTGCTCCGTGGGCCCGCCGCGAAGGGCCATCCATGGCCCAGCGCGGCTATCCCGGCATCCATGCCGGGATGCCCACTCCACAATGCCTGCGTTCGGCCAGCGTGGTTAACGGGGCGCCCGAAATCAACGCCCACCGCGAGGCGGCCTAGTAGCCGACCTGGCTCTCCCGGTCGTACACCCGTCAGACTTGTTTGGGCTGGTCCTGTGGGAGCAAAGCTTGCTCGCGAGGCGGCCTAGTAGCCGACCTGGCTCTCCCGGTCGTACACCCGTCAGACTTGTTTGGGCAGGTCCTGTGGGAGCAAAGCTTGCTCGCGAGGCGGCCTAGTAGCCGACCTGGCTCTCCCGGTCGTACACCCATCAGACTTGTTTGGGCAGGTCCTGTGGGAGCAAAGCTTGCTCGCGAGGCGGCCTAGTAGCCGACCTGGCTCTCCCGGTCGTACACCCATCAGACTTGTTTGGGCTGGTCCTGTGGGAGCAAAGCTTGCTCGCGAGGCGGCCTAGTAGCCGACCTGGCTCTCCCGGTCGTACACCCGTCAGACTTGTTTGGGCTGGTCCTGTGGGAGCAAAGCTTGCTCGCGAGGCGGCCTAGTAGCCGACCTGGCTCTCCCGGTCGTACACCCGTCAGACTTGTTTGGGCAGGTCCTGTGGGAGCAAAGCTTGCTCGCGAGGCGGCCTAGTAGCCGACCTGGCTCTCCCGGTCGTACACCCATCAGACTTGTTTGGGCAGGTCCTGTGGGAGCAAAGCTTGCTCGCGAGGCGGCCTAGTAGCCGACCTGGCTCTCCCGGTCGTACACCCGTCAGACTTGTTTGAGCAGGTCCTGTGGGAGCAAAGCTTGCTCGCGAGGCGGCCTGATAGCCGGCTGGCTCTCCCTCTCGTACTCCAATCCCATTGTGGGGCTTGTACTCAAGGCTGCCATTCATCAGGTGCGCCGCACTGAAAAGGTGTCACGGCCTCAAAAAGACACCACGTACCTGTTTGCAATCCCAGGAGGTCCCATGAGCCATCCTCAAGACCCAGCCACTCCCCAAACAGTGGACAACCCCAACGATGACGGCTTCGTACTCGGCACCGCCGGCCGCGACGAGGACCCCAACGCCGCCCCGTCCTACGCCACCGACCGCCGCCACGACCGGGATGAACTGACCCCTGAAGACGCCCGCGGCATGCCCGGTTACCCGGAGAAAAAAACGCCGGCCAAACCGGTTGGCGAAGAGGGTGCCGAGACGGAACCGGGCATCGAGACGCCTGAGCAGGGGAACGATAAGGTTGGGTGAGCAGGACTCATATCTGCTCACATTTCTTACCGAGACCTAAAGCTTTTGGCGACTAGGCTGGAAACCAGCAAGAACTAACCATTTGTCTAACTGGCGCTATCGCAATTTGCGATGCGCCAGATTTGTGTTTAACTTCCCCATAGCAAAATGCGATAAGGACGTTGCATGCATGTGATCACTGAGAAACGCATTTGGGAGGCCAAGGAGAAATGGCCACATTCAGCGAATGCGTTGGATCAATGGTATCGGCTGATCAAGCGCAATAGCCCGGCTGATTTCGCAGCGATGAAATCCATATTTCCGGCAACCGACAAGGTCGGTCCGCTGCATGTGTTTGACATCGGTGGAAACAAGTTGCGGCTGATTGCGGTGATTCGATACCGAGCGCAGCGTCTGTATATCAAATGCGTGCTTGACCATCGGGAATACGACAGAGGCAGGTGGAAGGAGGAAAAGGGATGAGTGCACTGATCGAACAAGTCGCCGCCCATTGGGAGTTTGTGTCGCCCCTGCTGCGCAAACCCAGGAGCGAAGAGGATTACGACCGGTTGGTCGCAGCGCTCGATGAATTGTTGGAATTGATTGGCGAAGAAGAAGCCCATCCTCTGATGAGCCTGGTGGACATCATCGGTGAATGGATTGAGGCCTGGGATCACCAACATCGGCCAATGCCCAAGGCCAGTGGCGTCGAGACACTTCGCTATCTGATGCGCGAGCATGGGATGAGCCAGAGCGACTTGCCGGGTGTCGGCACCCAGTCGGTGGTGTCGGAGATATTGAGCGGCAAGCGCCAGCTCAATTTAAGGCAGATCCGCTGGCTGGCGGAGCGCTTCGGCGTATCGGTTGAGACCTTTATTTGATGGTTTGGCGCGGCGCACTAACTGTGGCGAGGGAGCAAGCTCCCTCGCCACAGGGGGATGCGCTATGTCGACTGGCGTGGGTCGACGTTGTCCAGTGCCCGGTTCGCCAATAAGCTGCTCAGTTCGATCAACTGCTGAATGCCCAGGGCAATGTGCCGCTTGGGGCCTTCCAAATCGAACGCCAGGTCACTGACCATGGCGTTGGCCGAGGCCAGGTTTTCGCTGAGGTTGGCGAGCAGGGTTTCGGTGTCGACGCCATTGACGACGGTGAACAGTTGGCCTGGATCGGCCTCGGGTTTGCTGGGTTTTGGGTTGAGGTAGTAGTCGAGGACGCGGTCAGCAGTTTCGTCGAATTCTTTTGAGTTTTTATTGGCTGGATCGGTATCGGGCGGATTGGGGGTTGCTTTGAACATGGTGAATCTCCGTGATTGGTTGAGCCACCACGACCTATCGCTAAACAAGTAAAGGTGGCGGCTGTACGCAGGTTAGCGATCCGGGTCACAGAAACCCCGGGTAGACCAGAAGGTCTCCCACGCACAGCCACCATTAAGCGAGTTGCAGACGTAAAAGACTGCAATCGAGACTGGGCATTGTTGCGTCTGTGTTGAGTCGGATCGCTAAACCCGATCGCTGATTTTCAGCGACGGGGAAAACGATAAAGCCCGACCCCAAGGCGCACAAGCCGGCGGATTCTGGCGTAGTTGTAGGCAATGGCGCAAGGCGGCGTAGCCTGCTCCTGAATGGTCCTACATCGAAATAAACGCGGTGATCGTCAAGGGGAGTGGATTGGCTTCATGTGGTGAATTGAAGATCGCCATCGCGAGCAAGCTCGCTCCCACAAGGGGGGCTGTGTGATCGCGATATTTGCGGCAACACCCAACCCCTGTGGGAGATTCTATGTTGCAGGGCAACCCCGAACCTGCGGCGAGGAAGGGTTACGACGAGCAACTGATCTCCAGATGCTTGCCCCACTCCGGCGGGCGTTGTGCGTAGCTGTCCATGCCCGGTTGTTCTTCGAACGGCTTGCTTAGCACCGTGTGCAGGCGGCGGACTTCTTCGTAGTCGCCGGATTCGGCGGCGTCGATGGCTTTCTGCGCCAGGTAGTTGCGCAGCACGTACAGCGGGTTGACGGCGTGCATGCGGGCGCGGCGTTGGTCTTGGTCGACGGGGCCTTCGCGGTTGACGCGGGCGACGTAGAGTTCGCCCCAGGCGTCGAAGCCTTTGAGGTCGACGAAGTCATCGCGCAGGGTGGCGACGGCTTGCTCGGGTGCCTGGTCGCCCAGGCGGCGGAAGAACAGGCTGTAGTCGACGCCGCTGTTCTGCATCAATTGCAGCAGGCGCTCCAGCAGCTTCTGGTCGTCTTCCTCGGCGCTGGTCAGGCCGAGGCGGCGGCGCATCAGGTCCAGGTAATGGGCCTGGTACAGCGGCAAGTACAAGCCAAGGGTTTCACGCAGGGCGTCGACGCTGATGAACGGCGTCAGGGCCTGGGCCAGGGCGCTGAGGTTCCACTGGCCGATGGGCACCTGGTTGCTGAATGAGTAGCGGCCCTGGTCATCGGAGTGGTTGCAGATGAAGTTGGCGTCGAAGTCGTCGAGGAAGGCGAACGGCCCGAAGTCGAAGGTGATGCCCAAGATCGACATGTTGTCGGTGTTCATCACGCCGTGACAGAAGCCGTAGGCCTGCCATTTCGCAATCAGCTCGGCGTTGCGCTCGACGATTTCGCGGAACATCGCCAGGTACGGCTCCGGCTGCTCACGGCACTCGGCAAAATGCAGGTTCAACACATGCTCGGCGAGGGCCGCATGCAGCTCGGGTTTCTTGGTGTAGTAGAAATATTCGAAATGCCCGAAGCGCACATGGCTGGGCGCCAGGCGCAGCACCATGGCGGCGCGCTCCTGCTTTTCGCGCCACACCGGGGTGTCGGAGCCGATCACGCACAAGGCACGGGTGGTGGGGATGCCCAGGGCGTGAAGGGCTTCGGAGGCGAGGAATTCGCGGATCGAGGAGCGCAGCACCGCGCGCCCGTCGCCCATCCGTGAGAATGGCGTCTGGCCGGCGCCCTTGAGGTGCAGGTCCCAGTGCTCGCCGGCCTCGTTGTACACCTCGCCCAGCAGCAACCCACGGCCATCGCCCAATTGCGGGTTGTAGTGACCGAACTGATGCCCGGAATACACCATCGCCCGGGGCTCGGTTTCGGCCCACAACTTGTGGCCGCCAAAGATCTCGGCAAACAGCGGTGCCTGGGCTTGCGCCGGGTCCAGGTCCAGCAGCGCCATGGCCGCCGGGCTGGCGACGACCAGTCGCGGATTGTCGATGGGCTCGGGCAGCACGTGGGTCGATAAGCCGTCGCCCAGTCGGGCGAAACGGTTATCGAAGGTCAAGGTTTCCAGCGTTTTCATGGCCGTCTCCGGCGCGCCGCCCTCAGGCAGCGCGCATCAGTCGAGTGTGTCTTGCGGCGGCTCTGGCACCGGTTTGATGCTGGCTACGGCCGAGGGCACGGGCCCGAGGGTTTTGTGCTCGGGCTCGGCGGGCACCAGCTTGTACTCCTGGCCCTGAAGGTTCTTCAGATAGATTTCCATCTGCCGGAAGGAGATGTTGATGTGCTCCTTCTTGAACTCACGGTTGATGAAGCGGTTGATCTCGTCCAGCACCGGGTTGCGGTCACCGAGGTCGCGTACGTGCATGCGCAGCTCATGGTCCAGGGTACTTTCACCGAAGTTCAGGAAGTACACGATCGGTTCCGGTTCCTTCAGCACGCGCGGGTTGTCACGAGCGGCCTTGAGCAGCAATTCGCGTACCCGGTCCAGGTCCGAGCCGTAGTCCACGCCCAGTTTCAGGGTCACCCGGGTGACGGTGTCGGTCAGCGACCAGTTGATCAGTTGCCCGGTGATGAAGGTCTTGTTCGGGACGATGATGTCCTTGCGGTCGAAGTCGGTGATGGTGGTCGCACGAATGCGGATCTTGCTGACCGTGCCCGACAGGTTGCCGATGGTGATGGTGTCGCCGATGCGCACCGGGCGTTCGAACAGGATCATGATCCCGGAGATGAAGTTGGCGAAGATCTCCTGCATGCCGAAGCCCAGGCCCACCGACAGCGCGGCCACCAGCCATTGCAGTTTGTCCCAGCTCACGCCCAGGGTGGACAGGGTGGTGACGAAACCGAAGCCGGCGATCACATAGGACAGCAGCGTGGTGGTGGCATAGGCACTGCCCTGGGCCAGGTTCAGCTTCGACAGCACGAACACTTCCAGCAGGCCCGGCAGGTTGCGCGCCAGGGCGAAGGTGATGCCGATGATGATCAGCGCGCCGAGCATGTCACCGATGCTGATGGGCACCATGCTCATGTTGACGCCGGTACCGCTGGTGTATTCGTAGAGGGTGATGTTGTCCAGGTAGGAGAACACGCTGATCAGGTCCGACCAGACCCAGTACAGCGCAGCCATGAAACCACCCAGCAGGGCCAGGCGGATCAGGCGCAGGGACTGCTCGTTGACCTTCTCGATGTCCAGGGTCGGTTCCTCGACCACCGCTTCGCCGTCGCCGGCTTCCTTGGCGGCCTGGCGCTTGGTCAGGGCACGCTGGTAGGCCAGGCGCCGCGCTGCCACCGACAGGCCACGGACGAAGGTGGCCTCGATCACCAGCCAGAACATCAGCAGGTACAGGGTGTTGATCAACCGGTCGCTGAGCTTCAGCGCGGTGTAGTAGTAGCCGAAGCACACCGCCACGAACAGCGCGATCGGCAGCGCGGTGAACAGCACCCCGACCGCCTTGCGGAACAGCGACGTGTTCTTGTGGGTCGGGCTGCTCAGCAGCAGACGGCTGAGCAACCACGCCATCAGCGCGTAGCAGGTCAGCACCACCGGCATGCCGAGCACGTCATCGGCCAGGGTCGAGGGTTGCAACTCGGCCACGGCCACCACTGCCACCAACGCCAACACCACCAGCCCGAGCCGGCGGATCCAGCCCTGGAGGAATTCGACCTGGGGTTTCTCCCAGCGGAAATGCAACTCGGCCACGCCGCCCGGCGCCAACACCCGATAGGCGGTGTAGAACACCAGCCAGGCCTGGCCGATCTGCAGCAGCGCCGCCCCGAGGTTGGCGTTCTGGCCGCGGGCGTCGATCTGCAAGGCGTAGCCGCAGAGGGTCAGCGCCAGGGCCACTGGCATCGCCAGGAGGATATTGATCAGGATCGCCTGGGGGGTGTGCCACTGGCTGTCGCGCTTGAAGTGACCGACGTCCTGGTGAACCTTGTTCAGGCGAGCATAGAGATTCTTGCGCCGCCACAGCAGCGCGCCGATCAGCAGCGCCAGGGGCAGGAACAGCAGTGGCCGCTGGGTCAGGCCATCGGCCAGCTCACTGAGGCTCGAAGCCCAGGGCAGCGAGTCGATCTGCTTTTCCAGGCGCACCGGCACCGCACGCATCCATTCGAAATCCAGCGGTTTGTTGCTGGGAATCCAGAACATCTGCTCTTCGAGGGTCGCCCGCAGGTTCTGGGCGGTGCTGAGCAGTTGCTTCTGGTTGAGCTGCAAGGTGATGGATTCGTTGAGTACCGCACTCAACTCGCGGTTCAGGCGTTCCAGCAGGTCGACGCGGGTCAGGGCCAGTTCCAGCAAGGTCTTGCGCAATTGCGGCGTGGCTTGTTCCGATGGCTGGGAGGCCAGCAGGCTGTCGACATAGGCGCTGGGATTGTTCAACAGCTCACGCTGTTGGCTGACTTCGAACTGGTACAGGCGGATGTCAGCGATCTGGTCGGCCAGGTTCTGGTCCAGCTTCAGGCGCGGCAAGGTCTGGCGCTGTTTGTAGAGGATCTTGGAGAGCAGCAGGCTGCCCTTGAGTACGCTGATCTGCTCGTCCAGGGCGGCGTCGGTCTGGGTGACGCTGTCCAGCAGTTGCTTGGTCCGCAAGTTCTGCTGGGTGACCTCGTTGAGGCGGTCGGTGCTTTTGAGCAGGTAGTCGGAGAGCTTCAGGTTGGCCGCGCTTTCGGTCGCCAACAGGCTGCTGCCACCGGCCTTCTGGGCTTCGATGGATTGCTGGGTCACCGTTTCCTGGGACTGGGCCAGGCGCTTCTGGTTGATCAGGTTTTGCAGGTCCTGGATTTCCTGCTCCGTGCGGGCGATTTTTTCCATCAGCAAATCGTGCTGACCGTTGCCCAGGTCCTGCAGTTGGCTGTTGCCGGCCAGCTCCTGGCGACGCAGCGGAATCAGCGCATTGAGCGCCGCCAGCTCGGCGTTGAGCTGGTCGCGCTGCTCGGCGCTCAAGGTCTTGCCGGCGTCTCGGCCGGCCTTGAGGATGGCGTTGATCTGCTGGATGCGGGTCTGGCTGCTGGAAATTTCCGCCTGGGCGCGCTCGGGGCGGGTCTGGGCGGTGATGATCAGGCTGTTGGCATCGGCCAGGGCTTTTTGCAGATCACCCTGCTGGGTGGAGCGATCCGAGAGCATTTGCTCGAGCTGGGGAATCGGCAGGTTGGCATAGCGTTGCGCCACCGGCACCACTGTGGTGCCCTTGAGCCGCGCCAGCTCGCGCTGGTTCTCGATGTTCTGCTTGGGCGCAGTGGCCAGTTGCTGCTTGAGCGTCTGCAGCTTCTGTTCGTAGTCGGCCTTGTTGTTGAGCTGGGTCAGCGTGCCCTGCAAGACGGCCTGCAGGGCTTTCTGGTCGGCTTCCGGCAGTTTGCGGTCGGCGATCTTGTCCAGGCTGGCCTGCACCGAGGTGCTGGCAGGAAGGTCTGCGGCTTGCAGTGTGCAGACGGAGAGACTCAGGCCCAGCAGGGCGATGGCGAAAAAGGAGCGCAGGGTAGGCATAGAGACCGGTCAAGCAAGTGAGAGTGGGAGCAGTTTAGAGGAACAAGCCGGGACCCGGGCGACTTCCTTCGGGGAATCTGACGCCCACTTTGCCGATCTTGTTCCCGTCCATGGCCGCGACGGTCCACAGGGTGTTGTTCCAATCCACCTGGTCGCCGACCACTGGCGCACCGCCGACTTTCTGGGCAATGAAGCGGCCCAGGGACATGTCCGGATCGATGCCTTCCAGCTTCAACCCGTACAGCGCCGCAACCGCGGCCAGCTGGGCGTCTCCTTCAAGTACGAAGTCGCCGAAGAAACGCAAATCCAGGCCCCGTTGCGGCGCTTGGCTGAACAGTTTTCCAAGGGCCGGCAAATCGTGTTCATGGCCGATAACACACAGCAAATCATCGACTTCCAGCACGGTACTACCCGACGGATGGAGCAGTTGCTGGCCCCGAAACAGGGCAGCGATGCGTGTGCCTTCGGGCATTTTCAGGTCCCGCAGGGGCGAGCCGATGCACCATTTTTCCTTGCCCAGGCGATAAATGAACAACTCCCACTCACTGGTGACGTGGACTTCCAGCGCCGCCCGGGAAATCGGCAGCGGCTCGGGCGGGACGGTCACATGCAGTAATTTGGCGACCCATGGCAGGCTCGTGCCCTGCACCAGCAGCGAGACCAGCACGATAAAGAACGCCAGGTTGAAATAGAGCTGGGCGTGGGGCAGCCCGGCCATCAACGGGAACACCGCGAGGATGATCGGCACCGCGCCGCGCAGGCCGACCCAGGAGATAAAAGCTTTTTCGCGACCGTGGAACGCCTTGAACGGCAACAGGCCGACCATGACCGACAGTGGGCGGGCAAACAGGATCATCCACAACGCCAGGCCCAGGGCGGGCAGGGCGATGGGCAGCAGGTCGTGGGGCGTGACCAGCAGCCCCAGCACCAGGAACATCCCGATCTGCGCCAGCCAGGCCATGCCATCGAGCATATGCAAGATACCGTGGCGGCTGCGCACCGGACGGTTGCCGATCACCAGGCCGCACAGGTACACCGCGAGGAAGCCACTGCCGTGCAGGGCGTTGGTCAGGGCGAACACGGCCAGGCCGCCGCTGATGACCAGGATCGGGTACAGGCCGTTGGCCAGATTGATGCGATTGACCAATTGCAGCATCAGCCAGCCACCGCCCAGGCCAATCACCGCGCCGATACCGAACTCGCGCATCAGATGCCCCAGCAGGCTCCAGTGCAGGCCAGTTTCGCCACTGGCGAGCATGCCGATCAGGGTGACGGTGAGGAATACCGCCATGGGGTCGTTGCTGCCGGATTCGATCTCGAGGGTGGCGCTGACCCGTTCGTTCAAGCCCTTGCCGCCCAGCAGCGAAAACACTGCCGCGGCATCGGTCGAGCCGACGATGGCACCGATCAGCAGGCCCTGGATCAGGTTCAGGTTGAACAGCCACGCCGCCGCCAGGCCGGTCAGCCCGGTGGTGATCAACACCCCGACCGTGGCCAGCGACAACGCCGGCCACAGCGCCACGCGAAAGCTCGACACCCGCGTGCGCAAGCCACCGTCCAACAGGATGACTGCCAATGCGAGGTTGCCGACCAGGTAGGCCGTGGCGTAATTGTCGAAAAGAATACCGGCGCCGTCGACACCGGCCACCATGCCCACGGCCAGGATGATCACCAGGATCGGGATGCCCAGGCGGGACGAAAGAGAACTCACCAGGATGCTCGCACCTACCAGCAACGCGCCGATCAAGAACAGGCTGTTGATGGTCGTTGCAGTCAAAGGCGTTACTCCGGGAATACTGAGGGGCGGGCGCAGACTGACCATGCAGTCTGCGTGCCAGCGATTCTAACCTGTTGAAATGTGATGCTGTCAAAAAAGGTTGGGAGGGAGGGAGCTGATCGTTCCCACGCTCCGCGTGGGGATGCCTCGACGGACGCTCCGCTCGTTCCCACGCTCTGCGTGGGAATGCATCTACGGACGCTCCGCGTTCGGCTCTTGGGGACGCGGAGCGTCCCCGGCTGCATTCCCACGCAGAGCGTGGGAACGATCGGCGGTGAGGCGTTAAAGGCTGAACCGCCCAACCATGCTGTTCAAATCCACGGCCAGGCGCGACAGTTCGGCGCTGGCGGCGCTGGTCTGGTTGGCGCCGGTGGCTGACTGCACCGACAGGTCGCGGATGTTCACCAGGTTGCGGTCCACTTCACGGGCGACCTGGGCCTGTTCTTCGGCGGCGCTGGCGATCACCAGGTTGCGTTCGTTGATCTCGACGATGGCGGTGTTGATCGTGTCCAGGGACATGCCGGCACCGCGAGCGATGTTCAGCGTCGACTCCGCGCGTTCGGTGCTGTTGCGCATCGAATCCACGGCGTGTTCGGTGCCGCTCTGGATGCTGCCGATCATGCGCTCGATCTCGCTGGTCGACTGTTGGGTGCGGTGGGCCAGGGCGCGGACTTCGTCGGCGACCACGGCAAAACCACGACCGGCCTCACCAGCACGGGCGGCTTCGATGGCGGCGTTCAGCGCCAGCAGGTTGGTCTGGTCGGCCAGGCCGCGAATAACGTCCAGCACCTTGCCGATGTCGCGGGACTCATTGGCCAGGTTGCCGATCAAGGCGGCAGTGCTTTGCACATCGGCGCTCATGCGTTCGATGGCGCTGACGGTTTCCTGCACCAGATCACGGCCGTCACCTGCGGAGGTGGTGGCGTTTTTCGAGGCTTCGGAGGTGCTCACCGCATTGCGCGCGACTTCTTCCACGGCGCTGGTCATCTCGTTGACCGCGGTGGCGGCCTGCTCGATTTCGTTGTTCTGCTGGGTCAGGCCACGAGCACTTTCGTCGGTGACGGCGTTGAGCTCTTCGGCCGCCGACGCAAGCTGTGTGGCCGATCCTGAGATCCGCTGCAAGGTGTCGCGCAGTTTTTCCTGCATGGTCGACATCGCCCGCAGCAGGCGACCGGCTTCGTCGCTGCCATCGACGACAATCGGGCGGGTCAGGTTGCCCTTGGCGATTTCCTCGGCGGCATCCAGCGCGTTGGCAATCGGCTTGGTGATGCTGTTGGTCAGCAGCCAGGCGAACAGCAGGGTCAGGCCGGTAGCGATGATCAGCAGCGCGACGACCCAGTTGAAGGCCGTTGAGTATTGCTGTGTCGCCCCCTGATTGAAGGCCTCGGCTTGTTGGTTGTTGATGTCTATCAGACGGTCGAGCACAGCGTTGATCGCATCGGAGTTGCTTAACACCTGGGTGTTGATCAGCGTCCGCAGCTCATCAACCTGATTGTTGCGCGACAGGCTTTTCATCTGATCTTCGAGCTGGCGGTACTGCCCCAGCAATTGCCCATACTGGTCGTAGGCGGCCCGTTCTTCCGGGGCGCTGATAAGCTTTTCATAGGCGGCCTGGGCCGTGCGGATCTGCTGGTTGCGCTGCTCGAGCAGGTCCAGTGTTTTCTGCTGGACGTCCGATTCGCGGTTGACCAGCAAGCGATAGGACAGCACGCGCAGGCGCAGGGTCAGTTGGGTGAACTCATTCAGGGCTTTGATGCTGGGTACGCTGTTCTGGGCGATGCTTTCGCCCGAATCACGGATTTTGCTCATCTGGGTCAGGGCAAACACCCCGAGGGCGAGCATCAGGGCGCCGATCAGGGCAAACCCAAGGAATGCCCGAGGCGCGATGTTCATATTACGTAGAGACATGGAAAGTACCGGAAGTAGCCGCGTCCGTGCGGGGCTATGACTGCTGTTCCATGACTTATCGGTCATACGACTAAAGTCTTGAGTGACATGCGTGCTTTTGTCACACAGCAAAGTTGGCGGTGCGACGAAGGGTCGGAACCAGATTCCTCATTCGCAGTCTCTAAAACTCGCCGGAAAAGCCCTGCCACCCCGTAAAGCGTGGCATTGGCGGGGACTTTTCTTTATCGTACGCGCCCCTTGAAATGCCTGGAAATCAATATGTTGGAAACATCCCTCAGCCAACTGGAGCAACTGGTCAACGACCTGGTGCAACAGAACCGTCACCTCACCGGCCTGAACGAAACCCTGGGCGCGGAACTTGCCAAGGCCAAGGATGAAAACGAAAGCCTGCAACTGAGCCTGATGGAACAGGAAGAATTGCATGGCACCACCGCCGCCCGCATCCAGGCCTTGATCGAGCGCGCCAGCGCCGGGCCTGTCAGCGCATGAAGCACGGCGCCGATGGGGTGACAGTCATCTCGATCCTGGGAGAAGACTATTCAATCAAAGCGCCGACCGGGCAGGAACAGGCCCTGTTGGACGCCGCTGCCATGCTCAAGGCCGCACTGGCCGACACGAAAAGGAAATACCCGACGCTGATCGGTGATCGCCTGTTGGTATTGGCTGCCATGAACCTGTGTTCGCAGCAGATGGAAATGCAGAAGCAACATCAAGCGGAACTCGACCGTTACCAAGAGCAAGTCAGCGCCACGGTCGATGTGATTGCCAAGACCATTCAGCAGGCCTGAAACCTATGAAGGCCAAAGGTTGACGGTGATTAAATTGTGGGAGCGGGCTTGCTCGCGAAAGCGGTATTTCAGCCGCAAATGATCTGCCTGATCCACCGCCTTCGCGAGCAAGCCCGCTCCCACAGTTAGATATTGGTGAACACAAGATCTGCGTTCACCCCTTGCCCCCTGTGGGAGCGAGCCTGCTCGCGATTGGATTTCAGCCCCGCTGTATGACCCGACTCAGAACCACTCATCCCGCATCCCCAGGCACGTATCATCCCGCGCCTCAAGAATCGCCAGTTCATGATGACAACCCGGCACTTCCCAGGTCAGGAAGTAGCGCGCCGCTTGCAGCTTGCCTTTATAGAAATCGCTGTCTGCGGCATTCCCCTTGGCCAGGCCTTCCTCGGCACGAATCGCCTGTTCCAGCCAGCGCCAGCCGATCACCATGTGCCCAAACACCTTCAGGTACAGCGCCGAGTTGGCGAGGCTGCTGTTGACCTTGCCTTGGCCCAGATCCGTCAGCAGGCCGAGGGTGACGGTTTGCAGGCGCGCCACCAGCGCTTCCAGCGGCTGGCGTAACGGCGTCAGTGACGCGTGCGCCTGGGCGCGTTCGGTGGTGTCGGCCACCAGCCGGATCAATTGCTTGAGCCCGGCACCGCCGTTCTGCGCCAGTTTGCGCCCCAGTAGGTCCAGGGACTGGATGCCGTGGGTGCCTTCATGGATCGGGTTCAAGCGGTTGTCGCGGTAATACTGCTCCACCGGGTATTCGCGGGTGTAGCCGTGGCCCCCCAGAATCTGGATCGCCAGCTCGTTGGCTTTCAGGCAGAACTCCGAGGGCCAGGATTTGACGATGGGGGTCAGCAGGTCCAGCAACTCATGGGCGCGCCGACGCTCGGCTTCGCTGTCCAGGGTGGTGGTGTCGTCGAACAGCCGTGCTGCGTAGAGGCCCAGGTCAAACGAACCTTCGACGTAGGCCTTCTGGGTCAGCAGCATGCGGCGCACATCGGCGTGCTGGATGATCGCCACGGGGGCGGTGGTCGGGTCCTTGCTGTCGGGCACCCGGCCCTGCGGGCGTTCGCGGGCGTATTCCAGGGAATACAGATAGCCGGCGTAACCGAGCATCACCGCGCCCATGCCGACGCCGATCCGCGCCTCGTTCATCATCTGGAACATGTAGCTCAGGCCGTGGTGCGGTTTGCCTACGAGGTAACCGACACATTCGCCGTTGTCGCCGAAGTTCAGCGCGGTGGAGGTGGTGCCACGCCAGCCCATCTTGTGGAACAGCCCGGCCAATAGCACGTCGTTGCGCTGGCCGAGGCTGCCGTCGTCGTTGACCAGGAACTTGGGCACGATAAACAGCGAAATGCCTTTCACGCCCGGCGGCGCGTCCGGCAATTTCGCCAGGACCATGTGCACGATGTTTTCCGACAACGGATGATCGCCGCCAGAAATGAAGATCTTGTTGCCTTTGAGTCGATAGGTGCCGTCAGATGCAGGCTCCGCGCGCGTACGAATATCCGACAGCGAAGAGCCTGCATGGGGCTCGGTCAGGGCCATGGTGCCGAAGAAACGACCGTCGATCATCGGTTGCAGGAAGCGTTGCTTCTGCTCCTCGCTGCCGAAGCTCTCGATCAGGTTCGCCGCGCCCATGGTCAGGAACGGATAAGAGGTCGAAGCGGCGTTGGCCGACTGGAAGTGCGCGAAGCAGGCCTGGGACAGCAACGTCGGCAGTTGCATGCCGCCCGCCTCGAAGCTGCGTGCGGCGTTGAGAAAGCCCGCCTCGAGGAAGGCGTCCACCGCCGGTTTCACCTCGGGAATCAGAATCGCCTCGCCGTTCTCGTAGCGCGGTTCGTTTTCATCGTTCTTGCGGTTGTGGGGTGCGAAAAGTTTCTCGGCGATGCTGCGGGCCGTACCGATGGCGGCGTCGAAGGTTTCGCGATTGTGCTCGGCAAACCGCTCGCGCTGGGTCAGGCCCTCGGCATCGAGGACTTCATACAGCTCGAAAGCCAGATTGCGGGAACTGAGCAGCGTCTCGGACATGGCGGCTTACCTTTTTTGGGGATGGGCCGAGTCTAGGCGTGGGAATGGAGGCTGAACAGGATGATTGATGGTAGTGATACAGAGGTGCGGGCGACACTAATCCCAATGTGGGAGCGAGCTCTGTGGGATCAGGCTTTGTGGGAGCAAGGCTTGCCCGCGATGAAAACGCCGCGGTCTCTCGAGGACCGCAGCGCCTGGATCGCGAGCAAGCTTTGCTCCCACAAAGCTCGCTCCCACAGGGATTGGATTGCCAGGCACCCCTTGCAGGTGCCTGGTCTACAGCGGGTTAGCCGATAGTCATCAAGCTGGCGTTACCCCCCGCGGCCGCGGTGTTGACGCTCAAGGCCCGCTCGATCACCAGGCGCTCCAGCGCCACGCTGGTTTCGCCCTGGGACAGGCCATGGACCCCGACGATGGCGCCGGCGCGCTTGGCTACCTGCTGGCAAACGCCGCGCAGCTGGTCTGAATCGCCGTGGTGCAGGACCGCGTCGAACAGCACCTCGTCCTTGTTCCAGTCGGCAACCCGTTGGATGCGTGCCTGAATCTCCTTCGGCAAGCGTGCGAACAACGCCTTGCTGGTATCGGTTTCCGGCCACACGGCCGAGCCGCCCACGGCCAGTACGGCCGCCAGTTGCGTCAGCAGGTCGCCTTCCACGTCGGCCAGGCACAACACGTGCTCGCGCGGCAGGATGGCGTAGCTGTTGCGCTCGCCGGTCGGGCCGGTCAGGGTCCGGGTAATACCGCTTTGCGACTGGGCTGCGAATTGCACGCACACGGCACTCAGTTCGGCGAGCTTCTGGCTGTCGGCCCAGGCTTGCAGCGCGGTCAGCGGTTTGCTCATGGCGTCGCGCAAACGCAGGTCCGGCGCGGTGAGGGCATCACCACGGGCGAAGGATTGCTGGATCGCATCGGTAGGACGTGTCGACAGCAGGCGGTACAGGTACAGCGGACCGCCGGCCTTGGGACCGGTGCCCGACAGGCCTTCGCCACCAAACGGTTGTACACCGACCACGGCACCGACAATGTTGCGGTTCACGTAGACGTTGCCCGCATGCACATTGTCGATGACCTTGGCGATGGTCTCGTCGATGCGCGTGTGCACACCCAGGGTCAGGCCGTAGCCGGAAGCGTTGATCTGGTTGATCAACTGATCCAGTTCCTTGCGCTTGTAGCGCACCACGTGCAACACCGGACCGAAGATCTCGCGTTGCAGTTCATCGAAGCTTTCCAGCTCGATCAGGGTCGGCATCACAAAGGTGCCGCGCTTGCACTCGTCGCTGTCGGCGATTGCCATCTGGTACACGGTGCGACCTTTGTCGCGCATGGCCTGGATGTGTTTCTCGATGCCAGCCTTGGCTTCGGCGTCGATCACCGGGCCGATGTCCACGGACAGGCGCTCGGGGTTGCCGAGGCGCGATTCGGCCATGGCACCCTTGAGCATTTCGATGACGCGGTCGGCGGAATCTTCCTGCAGGCACAGGACCCGCAGGGCCGAGCAACGCTGGCCGGCACTGTCGAAGGCCGACGACACCACGTCGATAACCACTTGTTCGGTCAGCGCCGAGGAGTCGACGATCATGGCGTTCTGGCCGCCGGTTTCGGCGATCAGTGGGATCGGACGACCCTGGTTGTCCAGGCGGCCGGCGATGTTGCGTTGCAGCAGGCGGGCGACTTCGGTGGAACCGGTGAACATCACGCCTTTGACCCGCTCGTCACCCACCAGACGGGCACCGACGGTTTCGCCGCGCCCCGGCAGCAGTTGCAGCACGCCTTCCGGAATGCCGGCTTCGAGCATCAGGCGCACCGCCTGGGCAGCCACCAATGGCGTCTGCTCGGCGGGCTTGGCCAGTACCGGGTTGCCGGCGGCCAATGCGGCGGCGACCTGGCCGCTGAAAATTGCCAGCGGGAAGTTCCACGGGCTGATGCAGACCACCGGACCCAGTGGGCGGTGGGCATCGTTGGTGAAATCGTTGCGCGCCTGCACCGCGTAGTAGCGCAGGAAATCCACGGCTTCACGCACTTCGGCGATGGCGTTGGCGAAGGTCTTGCCGGCTTCGCGGGCCAGCAGGCCCATCAGCGGCTGGATCTCGCCTTCCATCAGGTCGGCGGCACGCTCGAGGATCGCGGCGCGCTCGGCTGGCGGCGTTGCCTGCCAGATCGGTGCGGCGTTGAGGGCGCACTGGATGGCGTTGTCGACGTCGGCGACCGTGGCTTCCTGCACATGGCCAACCACGTCGCGGTGATCGGAGGGGTTCAGTACCGCTGCCGGGGTTTCTTCGCTGGCAGCACAGCCGAGCATCGGCACGGCTTTCCAATCGTTATGGGCAGTGGCAAGCAGGGCGCAGGACAGCGACGCCAAACGATGTTCGTTGGCCAGGTCGATGCCGCTGGAGTTGGCGCGGTCGCTGCCATACAGGTCGCGCGGCAGTGGGATGCGCGGGTGCGGCAGGCCGAAACCGCCTTCCAGCGTCGCCATCTGCTCGATGCTGGCCACTGGATCGGCCACCAGCTCCTGAATCGAAATGGACTGGTCAGCGATACGGTTGACGAACGACGTGTTCGCGCCGTTTTCCAGCAGGCGACGTACCAGGTAGGCCAGCAGTGTTTCGTGGGTGCCGACCGGTGCGTACACACGGCACGGACGGTTCAGCTTGCCTTCGGAAACCTTGCCTACAACCTGTTCGTACAGCGGTTCACCCATGCCGTGCAGGCACTGGAATTCGTACTGGCCCGGGTAATAGTTCTGGCCGGCGATGTGGTAGATGGCTGCCAGGGTATGGGCGTTGTGCGTGGCGAACTGCGGGTAGATGACTTCCGGCACCGACAGCAGCTTGCGCGCGCAAGCGATGTAGGACACGTCGGTGTACACCTTGCGGGTATAGACCGGATAGCCTTCCAGGCCTTCGACCTGGGCGCGCTTGATCTCGCTGTCCCAGTACGCGCCTTTGACCAGGCGAATCATCAGGCGGTGGCGGCTGCGGCGGGCCAGGTCGATGACGTAGTCGATCACATACGGGCAGCGCTTCTGGTAGGCCTGGATCACGAAGCCGATGCCGTTCCAGCCGGTCAGTTGCGGCTCGAAGCACAGGCGCTCCAGCAGATCCAGCGACAGTTCGAGGCGGTCGGCTTCCTCGGCGTCGATATTCAGGCCGATGTCGTATTGCTTGGCCAACAGGGTCAGCGACAGCAGGCGCGGGTACAGCTCGTCCATGACGCGCTCGTACTGGGCGCGGCTGTAACGCGGGTGCAGGGCGGACAGCTTGATGGAAATGCCTGGGCCTTCATAAATCCCACGGCCATGGGACGCTTTGCCGATCGAATGGATGGCTTGTTCGTACGAGGCCAGGTACTTCTGCGCATCGTGTTCGGTGAGTGCGGCTTCACCCAGCATGTCGTAGGAATAGCGGAAGCCTTTGGCTTCGAACTTGCTGGCGTTGGCCAGGGCTTCGGCGATGGTTTCGCCGGTGACGAACTGTTCGCCCATCAGGCGCATGGCCATGTCGACGCCCTTGCGGATCATCGGCTCGCCGCTCTTGCCGATGATGCGGCTCAGGGAGGAGGTCAGGCCCGCTTCGTTATGGGTGGCGACCAGCTTGCCGGTCAGCAGCAGGCCCCAGGTGGCGGCGTTGACGAACAGCGACGGGCTGTTGCCCAAGTGTGGCTGCCAGTTGCCGGTGCTGATCTTGTCGCGGATCAGCGCATCACGGGTGCCTTTGTCCGGAATGCGCAGCAGCGCCTCGGCCAGGCACATCAGCGCCACGCCTTCCTGGGACGACAGGGAAAATTCCTGCAGCAAGCCCTGAACGATACCGGCACGGCCGCCGGCACTTTTCTGGTTGCGCAGTTTTTCCGCAATGGAGGCGGCCAACTTGTTGGTGGCTTCGGCCATTTGCGCCGGCAGGCGGGCCTGCTCGATCAGCATCGGTACCACTTCCGGCTCAGGGCGACGGTAAGCGGCGGTGATGGAGGCGCGCAGGACCGATTGCGGCAGGATGCTCTCGGCAAATTCGAGGAAGCATTGGTGAGCATGGTCGACCTGCACATCGCCGGCGTCATCGCTGTCGGTGCGAGGTGAACCGTTCAGCTCGGTCAGGGTTGCACCACCCTCGAGTTTTTCCAGGTAATTGAAAATTGCCTGCTTGATCAGCCAGTGCGGCGTGCGATCAATCGAGGTTGCGGCCGCCTTGAGGCGTTCGCGGGTCGGGTCATCAAGTTTGACCCCAAGGGTGGTGGTAGCCATATTTTTATCCTCATGTTTACCACGTATGGCGTGGCATCAGCTGGCGGCAAGATTAGCTGCGGGATGATTGAGGTGCAACCGGGTGCAACCCTTTTTTTCTCGAAATGACAGGCAGCTCATCCGGAAGCAAATGTTGCCCGGTTGATCCTGTACCGGCTTAGTGCTTTGGCTTCTAGCTGAGTGCTGGGAACTGCACTAAAAGGGAGCAAAAAACACAGAATTTGCGATAAAACCGATCAGGTGCAACTTATTCGAGCGAAACTGGTTGCACCTTATTTGATTTGTTGAATAGCATTCGCGGCCAAGGTGCAACCGGCTTCAACGTCGAGGGGCATCGGCTGATGGCTTTCCTGGGGAAACATCAGTCATAAATTCGCGGGACTGCAAATCGTCGCTATAACGTCCGTGTTGTCGACGCTTTCAACTGCCACCGCACCATAAAAACAAAGCCAGGGCGTAACTCATGAGTGTTAGTAATCCCACCTTGATCACTTTCGTGATCTATATCGCAGCCATGGTCCTGATCGGTCTGATGGCTTACCGCTCCACCAACAACCTTTCCGATTACATCCTGGGCGGTCGCAGCCTGGGCAGCGTGGTCACGGCATTGTCCGCCGGTGCTTCGGACATGAGCGGCTGGTTGTTGATGGGCTTGCCGGGTGCCATCTACATGTCCGGCCTGTCGGAAAGCTGGATCGCCATCGGCCTGATCGTCGGTGCCTACCTCAACTGGCTGTTCGTGGCCGGTCGCCTGCGGGTGCAGACCGAGCACAACGGTGACGCACTGACGCTGCCGGACTACTTCTCCAGCCGTTTCGAAGACAAGAGCGGCCTGCTGCGGATCATCTCGGCGGTGGTCATCCTGGTGTTCTTCACCATCTATTGCGCTTCCGGCATCGTGGCCGGTGCCCGTCTGTTCGAAAGCACCTTCGGCATGTCCTACGAGACCGCGCTGTGGGCCGGTGCTGCAGCGACCATCGCCTACACCTTCGTCGGTGGTTTCCTGGCTGTGAGCTGGACCGACACCGTGCAAGCCACCCTGATGATCTTCGCGCTGATCCTCACGCCGATCATCGTGCTGCTGGCTACCGGTGGTGTGGACACCACGTTCCTGGCTATTGAAGCGAAAGATCCTTCGTCCTTCGACATGCTGAAAAACACCACCTTCATCGGCATCATCTCGCTGATGGGTTGGGGCCTGGGCTACTTCGGCCAACCGCACATCCTGGCGCGCTTCATGGCGGCGGATTCGGTCAAGTCGATCGCCAATGCCCGTCGCATTTCCATGACCTGGATGATCCTGTGCCTGGGCGGCACCGTGGCCGTGGGCTTCTTCGGTATCGCTTACTTCTCGGCGCACCCTGACGTGGCCGGGCCGGTGACCGAGAACCCTGAGCGCGTGTTCATCGAGCTGGCGAAGATCTTGTTCAACCCATGGGTTGCTGGCGTGTTGCTGTCGGCCATCCTGGCGGCGGTGATGAGCACCCTGAGCTGCCAGTTGCTGGTGTGCTCCAGTGCCCTGACCGAAGACTTCTACAAGACCTTCCTGCGCAAGAGCGCTTCCCAGCTGGAACTGGTCTGGGTCGGCCGTGCCATGGTGCTGCTGGTGGCGTTGGTCGCCATCGCCCTGGCTGCCAATCCGGAAAACCGTGTACTGGGCCTGGTGAGCTACGCCTGGGCCGGTTTCGGTGCCGCCTTCGGCCCGGTTGTGTTGATCTCGGTGATCTGGAAAGACATGACCCGCAACGGCGCGCTGGCCGGCATCCTGGTGGGTGCGATTACCGTCATCGTCTGGAAGCACTTCGAGCTGCTGGGCCTGTACGAAATCATCCCTGGCTTCATTTTTGCCAGCCTGGCTATCTACCTGGTCAGCAAGACGGGCTCGCCTACCGCCGGTATGGTGCAGCGCTTCGAAGCAGCCGAGAAAGATTTCCGTCTGAATCAGTAAGACCTTCAGCGCGGCCTCGATGGCTCGCAGGAGGGTTTGCATGAAAAACGGCCCGTCTCCAATGGAGGCGGGCCGTTTTTTCATGGAGCTCAGTCCGGATTGGCGTCAGGCTGGTTGAGAAAGATCAACACCCCCAAAATCGCCATATAGAACCTGAACGCAGCGTCCTGGCCATTCCAGATTTCTGATTGCCACATCAGGAACCATTCGCCGCCGACAACCATGAAGCCAAAGAACCAGACGAAGAAACCCATCGTCAGGCCGGCAACGGCCCAGCGCTTGGCGCGGGCGAAAACAGCGGCCTCGGCTTGGCGTGCCAGCCACAGTTCCAGTGCGCCGTAGCCCAGCAACCCTGCCGTCATCGCTTCGCCGAGAATAATCAGCCAATAGGCCCCGTGCCACATCCACGGTTGATCGATGGCCCGATAGCGGGCGGCATTGTCGGGAAAGGTGGTATCCATCGTCAGTACGTGATGGACGAAATTGAAGTTGGAGCTGTAGTCCGTGACGTTATTGAACACGGTCAGGAAGGCAAATGCGGCAAGCGCCAGGGTCATTGCGATTTTTGCGTAACGTGTCGTCATGCCGTGCATCCTTTGCTTTTTTTGCGACCAGCACACGTTATCACGGCTGTTACGGCGCCGAGATCCGTCGTGTTGCAGGAAACGGCTGATTCATTCGTGGGATGGTTGCGGTTGGCCGTGATGCCACGAATGTCTATCGGAAAATGCATCACGTTTTGCAGCTTTTAGCTTCTTGGATGTAGGGCAAATCTGTTTTTCCTGACCTCCCATGCACTCCCCCTATCGCTCGTGCAGAATCGCCCGCCTCCATTTCGCAGAGGCACATCGGATGTTCCCGCCTGCCAACCAACCGCGTTTCACGCTGACGCTCGACAGCGGGCCGAATGAACTCAAGGTGCTTGAGTTCAAGGGCAAGGAAGCCATCAGCCAGCCCTATCGCTTCGACCTGGAACTGGTCAGCGAACGGTCCGACCTGGCACTGGAAGAGCTCCTGCATCGCCAGGCATTTCTGGGGTTCGAAGATTGGGGCCGTGGCGTACACGGCCAGGTCTATAGCGTGGCCCAGGGGGATTCGGGCAAGCGCCTGACCCGTTACCAGGTCAGCCTGGTGCCCCGCCTGGCCTACCTGCGTCATCGCATCAACCAGCGGATTTTCCAGCACCTGAGCGTGCCCGATATCGTCGCCCGGGTGTTGAAGGAACACGGAATCCTGGCGGATGCCTGCCAGTTCACGCTGGGCGGGCAATACCCCGAGCGTGAATATTGTGTGCAGTATGGCGAAAGCGACCTGGCCTTCATCGAGCGGATTTGCGCCGAAGTCGGTATCCATTATCACTTCAGGCATCGCCCTGAAGGCCATCTGCTGGTGTTCGGTGACGACCAGACGGTGTTTCACCGCCTGCCTGAGTCGACGCTATACCTGCCGGACAGCGGCATGGCCGCCGACGAGCCGGCCATCAAGCGCCTGGCGGTGCGGCTGCAGACCCGTACCACTGCCGTGACGTTGCGCGATTACGACTTCCGCAGGCCCGGTTTGTTACTGCAAACCCAACTCGACAATCGACAGCGCCCGGTGCTCGAGGACTATCATTATCCCGGTGGTTTCTGCGCCCGTGACGACGGCAAGCATCTGACCCGACGCGCCCTTGAGCGCCACGGCGCCGACCACTGCGTGGCAGAAGGCGGCAGCAATGAAAGCGCCCTGGTCAGCGGACATTTCATGCGTATCAAGGAACATCCCCGAGAGCCGTGGAATGATCTCTGGCTCCTGACGCAGGTCGACCATCATGGCCATCAACCGCAGGTGCTGGAAGAAACAGCCGCCGGCCCGGATGAATTCCAGGGCTACAAAAATACCTTTCTTGCCACGCCATGGGACGTGTTCTTTCGGCCACCTTTGCATCACGAAAAGCCCCGCGCCCATGGTTATCAGTCGGCGGTGGTGACCGGGCCGGTGGACAGCGAGATCCATTGCGATGAATTCGGGCGGGTCAAGGTGCAACTGGTCTGGGATCGCGACGGTCAATGCGACGAGCATTCCAGCTGCTGGCTGCGCGTGGCCTCCGGTTGGGCCCATGATCGCTATGGCGCAGTGATGATTCCCCGGGTCGGCATGGAAGTCCTGGTGGGGTTCATCGATGGTGATGTGGACAAGCCGTTGGTGGTGGGGTGCCTGCCCAACGGGGCCAACCCGGTGCCGCTGGACCTGCCTGCGGACAAGACCCGCAGCGTGTTGCGCAGCCAGAGCAGCCCCGGCGGGGCAGGCTACAACGAATTGCGCATCGAGGATCGCAAGGGCGCCGAGGAGATCTACCTGCGGGCCCAGCGCAACTGGACCCAGCATGTGCTGCATGACCAGCGGGTGCAGGTCGATCACGAGCGCAGCATCGTTGTCGCCGGTACGGCACGGCACGAGCTCAAGGCCGATGAGCAGCGCCTGACCCACGGTCAACGCCGGGCAGAAGTGCGGCAGGACGATCATCTGCTGGTGAGCGGCGAGCGGCATATTCGTGTCACCAGCCAGGTCCTGAATGCCAGCCAACAGTTTCATGTCAGCGCCGGCCAGCAGGTAGTCTTGGACGGGGGCACGAGCGTGACCCTTCAGGCCGGCGGCCATTGGATCAACATCGGCGCCGGCGGGATTTCCAGCAGCGTACCCATCGAGGTCGGTGGGGCGCCGATGGCGGTCATGAGTGCGGCATCCGGCTCTCCAGGCAGCGCCGAGAAGCTGGTCGCTGCGGCGGCGCCTGCGCTTTCCCTCGCGCAGATCCTCAGTTTCCAAGGTTCGGCGCCGTTCTGTGAGGAGTGTGAGCGTTGCAGGAATGGCGCCTGTGCAGCGCCGCCGGTCTTTCACAAACCTGTCGATGTCCGGGGGCGTCCATGAACAGCGATCAATCTCCTCGCGCCTGGCTTGTGGAGCACCCCTTGCAGGCCTCCGAGCAACTTTTCGCCATTTTCAGCAATGCCAGTCGCGCCGGGGCGTTGTCGGCCTGGAGGCGTTCGATGACCTCGGCAGCCAGCCCGATCTGGGCCGACACGCCGTACGCCGAGTGGGAAGCGGTCATGCCTTATGTAGGTCTGGTCAGCGCAGACAGTGGGTTTCTTGATTGGATCGCCGCCACCGATTCCGTCGATTGGGGTTGGCTGGCGGTTTCGTGCGTGAGCCAGGAAATCCTTGTCGAACACTTGCGCGGGCTCACGCAGGTGTTGTTGCCCGGTGGCAAGCCGGTCTTCCTGCGTTTTTGGGATGGGCGCTTTGTGCGGCCGATCCTGCAATCGACGGCGGTGGAGGCCGGGCAACTCTTGCCGGTCATCAAGCGCTGTCTGATCAATGGGCAATCCCTTGAGGTCGTGGGAAATGCCCAGCGGCCGACCCAGGCTTTTCCCTGGTGGCAAGTACCCGTCGCACTGTTGGACGCAATGGCCGAGGTTCCGACGGACTGTCTGCTGGACAACGTGCTCACTTGGCTGGGTGAAGAGCATCCGCATGTGTTCGAGCGGGTCGACGGCAGCGTCTTGCGCTGCAAGATTGCCCGCTTTCTTGAGCGATCGGAGCCGGTTGAGGCGCAAAAGGCGCCATTGCAGGCGTATTTGCTGCGAGAGCTGGGCTGAGGCTGGCCTGTCCGCTGGGCTGCGAACCCCTGACGTCCGACGCGCTTCAAGGTAAACTCGTCGCCCTTCGCAGGAGCCGCCATGAATTATCGCCACGCCTTCCACGCCGGCAATCACGCCGACGTGTTCAAACACCTGACCTTGACCCGCCTCATCGCCTTGATGTCGCGCAAGGAGCAGCCCTTTGCCTACCTCGATACCCATGCGGGCATTGGGCTGTACGACCTGCAGGGTGACCAGGCCAACCGTACCGGCGAGTACCTGGAAGGCATTGCGCGGTTGTGGGGCGAGAGCGATCTGCCGCCGTTGACCGCCGATTACATGACGGTGCTGCACGAAATGAACCCGGACGGCCAGTTGCGCTACTACCCGGGCTCGCCGGAGCTGGCGCGGCGCCTGACCCGTTCGCATGACCGTGTGCTGCTCAATGAGAAACACCCTGAAGACGGCGTGTTGCTCAAGGACAACATGAAAGGCGACCGTCGCGTGGCGGTGCACCTGGGTGAGGGCTGGCATGTGCCGCGGGCACTGCTGCCGGTGGCAGAGAAGCGTGCCCTGATGCTGATCGATCCGCCCTTCGAACAGCTGGACGAGATGCAGCGCTGCGCCGCCTCCCTCAAGGAAGCCATTGGCCGGATGCGCCAGACGGTGGCGGCGATCTGGTACCCGGTAAAGGACCAGCGGATGTTGCGCCGCTTCTACCAGGACCTGGCCGGCACGGGCGCGCCGAAGCTGTTGCGGGTGGAACTGCTGGTGCATCCACTGGCGACGCCCAACAGCCTGAACGGCTCCGGCCTGGCGATTGCCAACCCGCCGTGGGGGCTGGAGGAAGAGTTGCGTGAACTGCTGCCGTGGCTGTCGAAAAAGCTGGGGCAGACCCAGGGCGGGTGGCAGATGGATTGGTTGATCGCTGAAAGCTGATGGCTTGATGGCGTCTGGAAGGGCGCCATCGCGAGCAGGCTCGCTCCCACATGAGTTGCGGGGATGTTCGCAGAACTGTAACCGCCACAAATTCTTGTGGGAGCCAAGCTTGCTCGCGATGACGGTGGTTCAGCCGCATTGATGTTGAATGTGCCGCCGCATCGCGGGCAAGCCTTGCTCCCACAAGCTCAGCTTCCACACTGGGTCTGGGGTTTAAAAGTCAGATCGGGCAGGTCACGCCCGTACCGCCAATCCCGCAATAGCCTTCAGGGTTCTTCGCCAGGTACTGCTGGTGGTAAGCCTCGGCGAAGTAGACCGTCGGCGCTTCTTCGATTTCGGTCGTGATGGTGCCTTTGCCGGCCTTGGTCAACTCGGCCTGGAACACTTGCTCGCTGTGTTTGGCCGCCGCCAGTTGAGCCGGGTTGGTGGCATAGATCACTGAACGGTACTGGGTGCCGATGTCATTCCCCTGGCGCATGCCCTGGGTCGGGTTGTGCAGTTCCCAGAACATTTTCAGAAGCTGCTCGTAGCTGACTTTTGCTGGCTCATAGACCACCAGTACCACTTCACTGTGGCCGGTCAGACCCGAACAGACTTCTTCATACGTCGGGTTCGGCGTGAAGCCGCCGGCGTAACCCACCGCTGTACTGACCACGCCTTCGCGCTGCCAGAACTTGCGCTCCGCGCCCCAGAAGCAGCCGAGGCCGAAGATCGCGAAATCCACGTCCATGGCAAACGGGCCCAGCAGGGGCGCGTCGTGGACGAAGTGTTTTTCCGGCACGCTCATCGGCGTTTCACGGCCAGGCAGGGCTTGTTCTTGAGTAGGGAGCACGTTTTTGTTCACCAGGATTTCCGAGCGCAAGACCATTGATCAGTCCTCTCAGTCAGATTGAGTTGAGCGAAATAGACCGTCAGTGTGCCTCAGAAAAGCCGCCGCAAGCTATACGCAGCTGTCAGACCAGCGGCCCGCGCGGGTAGCGCTTGAGCTTTTCGACCAGCTCGGCGCCGGGGATTGGCCGGTCGAACAGATAGCCCTGGCCGACGTCGCAGCGGTGGCGCCGCAGAAACGCCAGTTGCTGGGCGGTTTCGATGCCTTCGGCCACGACCTTGAGTTTCAGGTTATGGGCCATGGCGATCACCGCCGAGGTGATTTCCATGTCGTCCTGGTTGTCCGGGATTTCGTGGATGAAGCTGCGATCGATCTTGATGATGTCGATCGGGAATTTCTTCAGGTAGCTCAAGGACGAATAACCGGTGCCGAAGTCGTCCATGGCCAGGGTCAGCCCCAGGCGCTTGAGCTGGTCGAGCTGCAAGTGGGTGTCTTCGGTGGCTTCCAGCAACAGGCCTTCGGTCAGCTCCAGTTCCAGCAGCCGGGCCGGCAGTTGTTCCTCCTTGAGGATGCTGGCAATGGAGGCGACCAGGTCCGGGTCGGAAAACTGCTTGGGCGACAGGTTGATCGCCACTTGCAGGTTGCCCAGGCCGGCCGCGGTCAGCTGTTTGCTCATGCGGCAAGCCTGGCGGGCGATCCATTTGCCGATGGGGATGATCAGGCCGGTTTCTTCGGCCACGCTGATGAACTGGTCCGGGCGGATCATGCCCTTTTCCGGATGGTTCCAGCGCAGCAGCGCTTCCATGCCCAGCAGGCGGCCGCTGCGCAGGCACAACTTGGGCTGGTAGAACACGTCCAGTTCGTTCTGGGTCAAGGCGCGGCGCAGGTTGTTTTCCACGAACAGCTTGTAGCTGGCCTCGGCATTCAGTGCTTCGGTGAACACCTGGACCTGGTGCTTGCCGTTGGCCTTGGCCTTGTGCAGGGCGAGGCCGGCGTTGCGCATCAGGGTCTGCGGATCGCGGCCGTGCAGCGGTGCGCAGGCCAGGCCCACGGAGCCGGTCACGCTGATCAACTGGTTATCGACGAACATCGGCTTGTCGAGGGTCATCAGCAACTGGCTGGCGATCTGCTGCCCGGCTTCCAGGCTTGTGTCGTCCAGCAGGACCGCGAATTCGTTACTGGCAAATCGCGCCAGGCTGCCGCTGGGGCTCAAGCTGTTGCGCAGGCGCCGGGCCAGGCTGATCAGCAGTTTGTCACCGGTCTGGTGGCCGAGGCTGTCGTTGATGCGCTTGAAGTTGTCGATGTCCACCAGCAGCAGGCTGATGGGCGAATCACTGTCCCGGGCGAAGCGTTCATCGAGGTTGCGAATGAACGCCGGACGGTTGCCCAGGTTGGTCAGGTTGTCGGTGTACGCCAGGCGCTCGATGCGCTGCTGGGCCAGCTTGGTCTGGGTGATGTCTTCGTAGATGCCGATGTAGTGGGTCAGCTCGCGGTTGTCGCCGTAGACCTTGGAAATCGACAACTGGCCCCAGTAGGGCTCCAGGTTCTTGCGCCGACTCTTGAACTCACCCTGCCAACTGTTGCTCTGGGCCAGCGCCGAGGGTGCGTCGAACAGCAGTTCGCTGAGATTCTCCAGGGCCGGCAGTTCCGAGAGGCGTTGGCCGTGGACTTCCTCGGTGGTGTACTGGGTGATCGCGGTGAAGCTCGGGTTGACGTACTCCACCACACCGTCGCAATTGACCAGCAGGAACGCGTTGGCGCTCTGTTCCACGGCGCGCTGGAACAAGTGCAGGGCACTGGTGGCGGTGCGTCGGTTATGGTTGTTGATGACCTGGGCGAACTGGTCCGCGAGCTCGCCGGCAAAGGCGATTTCATCCGATTGCCAGGCGCGGGTGACGCCTACTTGCTCCAGGCACAGCACGCCCACCACCTGGCCGTCGATACGCACGCTGGCGTCGAGAATGGCATTGACGTCACGGGCGCGCAGGCTCTCGGCCATTTCCCGGGTGCGCGGGTCGCGTATTGCATTGTGGGCGTCAATGGCGCGGCAGGTCTGCAGCGCTTCCATGTAGTCGGGAAAGTCGTTGGCGTCGATCACCGCCGGCAGGAAATACGCTTGGGACGCGCGGTTGTAGGCGGAAATCGGAACCAGTTTGCCATCGTCCAGATTCCAGAGGCTGGCGCAGTCGATCTGGTAGATGTCGCAGGCGCTGCGGGTGATGAGTTCGGCGGCTTCGAGCAGGGAGTTGTTGGCGCTGTAGCGTTGACGGGTCAGCAGCAGGATCAAGTCCTGTTGGGCGCGTACCCGGTCCAGGTGCTGGAGTTGCTCTTGCTGGGCGCGCTGGTTCAGTTCCAGGGCGATCTGCAGGCGTGAATTCTGGGTTTCCAGGTCCAGGGCCGGCACGGAGGGTTCGCCTTGCAGCAAATTGTCCACTTCCAGCAGGTAACCGCGCAGCAGATGACGATTGTGTTGCTTATAGGCCTCCCCCGTCTCCAGTACGTTCATCGGGCCCTTGGCGGTGTGGAGCGTGTAGCGAATCTGGTAATGCGCGGCCTGGGCCAATTGTTGCTGGATGGCGTCGTGCAACTGATAGCGTGCTTCGGGCTCCATCAAGCTGGCGTAAGGCGCACTGACCAGCGAGCACAGCTCTACCGCCGGTAGGCCGAAGTATCGCTCGCAGTTGGGATCGAGGAACAACAGCGCCCAGCTTGCTTCATTCAGCCGTTCGAAACGCAGCATACCGAGCCGCGAGGGCACCGGTAACTGCGTCACTACCTCGGCCGCCATACGGCTGGCGGCATCGGGTTGGCTTTTCATGGGGAAACTCGCTTCGAAAATGCTGATCGCGCCGGGCTGACGCCCTCGTTATTACGGATTGGCGCAAGGTTGCATCATTGCGGCACTGGCTGACAAGAGAGATGAAGGCCAAGTGCTATAAACCTTTTATCGGCCGACAAGAGGATTTCTCCAGTCGCCGACCGATCAGAGGGCATGGAAGATCATTGCAGTGGGATATCGACTGCCTGCAAGGGGTTGCCGTCCCGGTCGTGGAAGGTGACTTGAAGGCTCTGCGCCGTGACATACAGGTGGGCGAAGTTGTCCTGACTCACCACTTTGCTGGTCAGTTCATAGCGGTACTCACCACTTTGGGTGCGGGCCATCGGCCTGTGGAAAATAAAATCCGAGGCTTTTGCAAAAGGCAGCAATTTGCTGTTGTAGAACGGCGAGGAAACCACGGTGTTGACCTCGAAATCAGGATCCTCGCTGTGACGCAGGCGGCTGGTCATGGAGCCGTGGACATCGCCCGAGACGAAAACCACGTTTTTGATCCGATGGCGGCGTATGGTTTCCAGCAGGCGCAGGCGTTGTTCCGGGAACGCCTGCCAGGCGTCGCCGTCATCGTGCTTGCTGTCGGGGAAGAACATGACGCTGGTCACGACGAGTTTGACCCGGGCGGTGCTGTTGATAAGCCATTGGAGCAGGGACTGTTCCTGTTCCTCGTCGAGGATGCGCCGATCGTGCGCCGACAGGTTGCGTTGCGTCCGACTGTCGGTGACGAACCATTGGATATCGCCGTGGGTGAAGGTGTACCAGTAGCGGGTTAACGACTTGTGTAATGTTCCGTCGCTCGACAGTTCATGGGCGGGCCCGTGGCTGGCCTGATAAAGCCCATAAGCGCCCATGGCATTGGCGTATAGAACATCGTCGTTACCGGTTTTCCTGGCGGGCCAGTTGTCTTCGATCTCATGGTCGTCAAGGATCATGTAGGTAGGGGTGCCAGACATCAGTTTGCGGATATGCGGCTGGCTAAATACCGATCGGTATCTGAAAAGGATGTTCTGATAGGTTCGGTCCGGTCCGATGACATTCAGGTCATCCAGATAAACCTGATCGCCGGTCATCAATACCGCGCTGATCGGCGGGTCGGCCTGTTCCACGAGGCGATTGATGCCGGCAAAGGTGCGGTCCCCAAGTCCCGGTAGCAACGGGGTGCCGGCGGCGATTCGCAAGTAGCGACAAGAGCCCACGATATAAGCGCGTGGCCCATCGGTTTTGCTGGCCGGGGTGCGTAAGCAGTAGGTGTTCCTGGGCCATTGCAGCGGCAGTTCCTGGACGGTTTCCACGGTATGGGTCGGGCTCAGGGGGCTGAACCAGCCGGCCTGGTATTCGTAGGCGGTGTCGGGTTGAAGGCCTTTCAGCACGATGACATCGGACATGTCGCGGTTGGCCTTCAGTTGGACGAAATGCCCTTTCGACCAGCGTGTATCGCCTTGGCGCCGGTGGCGAATGCCGGCGAATACCCGGTTGTTGTCGTGATCGCCGCGCAGGAATATCCGGGCGTGATCCGTTGTCGTGTGGCCGACAATGGGGCCAACGGTAGGTTTGAACATATTCGAATCCATTCGAAGTTTTAATAGTGGGGTACAAGCATCCAGTTGCCTGGTGGTTTGATGCTAAAGCCCGGCGCGTCATAAATATCGATAGGGAAGGGGGCGCAAGTTGTGGGTAATGACTAACAGGGGGTGTAGTCATTTAAAACTTGCGGGGTAGGAAAATGCCGGGTTGCCTGACAGACCGCCATCGCGAGCAAGCTCGCTCCCACAGGGGGCTTGGTTGGCTTCAAGTTAAGGTGCAGCACCACAAGTCATTGTGGGAGCGAGCCTGCTCGCGATGAGGCCGGCACATCCAACCTCCCTGTACCTGGCCTGAATTCCAGGCAAAAAAAAGCCCCGCCAAATGGGCGGGGTTGAGGTACGAGCGTGGCGCTCGGAAAACAGTGCGCCGAATGGCCCTCCGCAAGGGAGGGCCGCCCGGTGTTACAGCAGGATGGTGCGGATGTCGCCCAGCAGGTCGCTCAGACGCTTGGTGAAGCGTGCAGCGGCGGCGCCGTTGATCACACGGTGATCGTAGGACAGCGACAGTGGCAGCATCAGCTTCGGCTGGAAGGCTTTACCGTCCCAGACAGGCTGGATGGTGGCCTTGGAAACACCCAGGATCGCCACTTCCGGCGCGTTGACGATCGGCGTGAAGCCGGTGCCGCCAATGTGGCCGAGGCTGGAAATGGTGAAGCAGGCGCCTTGCATGTCGTCGGCGGTGAGCTTCTTGTTCCGGGCTTTTTCGGCCAGGGCAGCGGCTTCGGCAGCCAGTTGCAGCAGGCTCTTCTGGTCGACGTTGCGGATGACCGGTACCAGCAGGCCTTCCGGGGTGTCGACGGCAAAGCCGATGTGCACGTATTTCTTGCGGATCACAGCCTTGCCACTCGGGGCCAGGGAGGCGTTGAAGTCCGGCAGTTCCTTGAGCAGGTGTGCACAAGCCTTGAGCAGCAGAGGCAGCACGGTCAGCTTCACGCCGGCCTTTTCCGCCACGGCTTTCTGCGCGACGCGGAAGGCCTCCAGCTCAGTGATATCAGCCTGGTCGAACTGAGTCACGTGGGGAATGTTCAGCCAGCTGCGATGCAGGCTCGACGCGCCGATCTGCATCAGGCGAGTCATGGCCACTTCTTCGGTTTCGCCGAAGCGGCTGAAGTCCACCGCCGGGATCGGCGGAATGCCCGCGCCGCCAGAGGCGCCTTCGGCCGGTGCGTTCTTGGCCTTCTGCATCATGGCCTTGACGTAGGCCTGCACGTCTTCCTTCAGCACGCGACCGTGTGGGCCGCTTGGGCCAACGGCCGACAGCTCGACACCGAATTCACGGGCCAACTGACGCACCGCAGGGCCAGCGTGCACCTTGGCACCGCTTGGCGCAGGCGCGGCGACCGGGGCTGGGGCAGCCTCGGCCTTGGCGGCAGGCGCGGCAGCCGGAGCCGGAGCGGCTTCAGTTTTGGCGGCAGGCGCAGCGGCTTGGGCGGGCGCGGCAGGTGCGGCGGCACCGGCTACTTTCAGCTTGAGGATGAAATCGCCTGTGCCCACTTCATCTTCCAGCTTGACCGCGATGCTTTCCACCACGCCGGCAGCCGGCGATGGGATTTCCATGCTGGCCTTGTCGGATTCCAGGGTGATCAGCGACTGGTCGGCTTCGACGGTGTCGCCCACCTTGACCAGCACTTCGATGATCTTGGCCTTGCCCGACGAACCGATGTCCGGGACATGAATGTCCTGGACCGTGGCAGCGGCAGGCGCCGCGGCCGGGGCGGGAGCTGCCGCAGCAGCCGGTGCAGCGGCAGGCTTTTCAGCCGCCGCCGGGGCAGCAGCCGGTGCAGCCGCTTCAGGTGCCGCAGCGGCGCCTTCGACTTCCAGCTCCAGCAGTTCGTCGCCTTCTTTCAGGCGGTCGCCCAGCTTCACTTTCAAGCTCTTGATGACACCGGCCTTCGGCGCAGGCACTTCCATGCTGGCCTTGTCCGATTCAAGCGTCAGGATGCTCTGGTCGGCTTCGATACGGTCGCCGACCTTCACAAACAGTTCAATTACTTCACCTTCACCGCTGCCGATGTCAGGTACGCGAATGAGTTCGCTCACGAAAATTCTCCTCAGCAGTCCAGTGGGTTGCGTTTTTCTGGATCGATGCCGAACTTGACGATGGCCTCGGCCACCACCTTGGGTTCGATATCGCCACGGTCAGCCAGGGCTTCCAGGGCTGCCAACACAACGAACTTACGGTCGACTTCGAAGAAGTGACGCAGTTTCTTGCGGCTGTCGCTACGGCCGAAACCGTCGGTGCCCAGCACTTTGAATTCCTTGGAAGGAACCCACTGGCGGATCTGCTCGGCGAACAGCTTCATGTAGTCGGTAGAGGCGATGACCGGACCTTTGCGGCCGTTCAGGCATTCTTCGACGTAGCTCAGCTTTGGCTTCTGGCCAGGGTGCAGGCGGTTGCTGCGTTCTACGGCCAGGCCGTCGCGACGCAGTTCGTTGAAGCTGGTGACACTCCAGACGTCGGCGCCGACGTTGAATTCTTCACGCAGGATCTTGGCTGCCTCACGCACTTCGCGCAGGATGGTGCCGGAGCCCATCAACTGGACGTGGTGCGCCGCTTCGCGGGTGTCTTCTTCGAGCAGGTACATGCCCTTGATGATGCCTTCCGGGGCGCCGGCCGGCATGGCTGGCTGCTGGTAGGACTCGTTCATCACGGTGATGTAGTAGAAGACGTCCTGTTGCTCTTCGGTCATCTTCTTCATGCCGTCCTGGATGATCACCGCCAGCTCGTAGCCGTAGGTTGGATCAAAGGTGCGGCAGTTCGGGATGGTGGCAGCCAGGATGTGGCTGTGACCGTCTTCGTGTTGCAGGCCTTCGCCGTTCAGTGTGGTCCGGCCAGCGGTGCCGCCGATCAGGAAGCCACGGGTACGGCTGTCGCCAGCGGCCCAGGCCAGGTCACCGATACGCTGGAAGCCGAACATCGAGTAGAAGATGTAGAACGGCAGCATCGGCTGGTTGTGGCTGGAGTACGAAGTGCCGGCAGCGATGAAGGAGCTCATGGCGCCTGCTTCGTTGATGCCTTCTTCGAGGATCTGGCCCTTCTTGTCTTCCTTGTAGAACATCACCTGGTCTTTATCGACTGGCTCGTAGAGCTGGCCGACGGAGGAGTAGATGCCCAGCTGACGGAACATGCCTTCCATACCGAAGGTACGGGCTTCGTCCGGAATGATCGGAACGATGCGCGGGCCGATTTCCTTGTCCTTGACCAGTTGCGCGAGGATCCGCACGAAGGCCATGGTGGTGGAGATTTCACGGTCGCCCGAGCCGTCGAGGATAGCCTTGAGGGTATCCAGCGATGGGGTTGGCACGCTGAAGCTTTGCGCGCGGCGCTGCGGCACGAAACCGCCCAGTGCAGTGCGGCGTTCGCTCAGGTAGCGGGCTTCGGCGCTGTTTGGCTCTGGCTTGAAGAACGGCAGGTTCTCCAGTTCGTCGTCTTTGACCGGAATGTCGAAACGATCACGGAACAACTTCAAGCTGTCGACATCGACTTTCTTGGTGTTGTGCGCAGTGTTCTTCGCTTCGCCAGCACCGGTGCCATAACCCTTGATGGTCTTGGCCAGGATGACGGTGGGTTGTTCTTTGTGGTTGACCGCTTCGTGGTACGCCGCGTAGACCTTGTACGGGTCGTGGCCGCCACGGTTGAGTTTCCAGATCTCGTCGTCGGACAGGTCTGCAACCATTGCCTTGAGTTCAGGCGTGTTGAAGAAGTGTTCACGCACGAACGCGCCGTCTTTGGCTTTGTAGTTCTGGTACTCGCCGTCGATGACTTCGTCCATGCGACGTTGCAGGATACCGTCGACGTCCTTGGCCAGCAGTGGGTCCCAGAAACGGCCCCAGATGACTTTGGTCACGTTCCACTGGGCACCGCGGAATACGCCTTCGAGCTCCTGGATGATCTTGCCGTTGCCGCGAACCGGGCCGTCGAGGCGCTGCAGGTTGCAGTTGATGACGAAGATCAGGTTGTCGAGCTTCTCGCGGCCGGCCAGGGAGATCGCACCGAGGGATTCCGGCTCGTCGCACTCGCCATCGCCCAGGAAGCACCAGACTTTCTGCTTGCCTTCCGGGATGAAGCCACGGGCTTCCAGGTACTTCATGAAACGTGCCTGGTAGATCGCCTGGATCGGGCCCAGGCCCATGGATACAGTCGGGAACTGCCAGAAGTCGGGCATCAGCCAAGGGTGCGGGTAGGACGACAGGCCCTGACCGTCCACTTCCTGGCGGAAGTTGTTCATCTGCTCTTCGGTGATGCGGCCTTCCATGAACGCACGGGCGTAGACACCTGGGGAGGTGTGGCCCTGGAAGTAGATCAGGTCGCCGCCGTGTTCGTCGGTCGGGGCCTGGAAGAAGTAGTTGAAGCCGATGTCGTACAGGGTTGCGCTGGAGGCGAAGCTGGAGATGTGACCGCCCAGGTCAGAATCTTTCAGGTTCGTACGCATCACCATGGCCATCGCGTTCCAGCGTACCAACGAGCGAATGCGGCGTTCCATGAACAGGTCGCCAGGCATGCGTGCTTCGTGGGTGACGGGGATTGTGTTGCGGTACGGCGTGGTGATGGCGTAAGGCAATTGCGAACCGCTGCGGGTTGCGAGTTCGCCCATACGGGTCATCAGATAGTGAGCACGGTCTTCGCCTTCTTTGTCGAGAACCGATTCCAGGGCGTCCAGCCATTCCTGGGTTTCGACGGGATCGAGGTCTTGCATGGCTTGCTCCAGGGCGGAAAGGCTACCAGAATCGGTTGCCTGAGTTTGCGACTGGCCTTGTGGGCAGACGATATAAATTCTTGGATTGCCGAAGGTTGTTTCGGCGGCGTGTAGTTTTACTACAAATCGTCGGCCGTTTCAGCCTTTCGAATGTATAGACGAGTAGTAAAACTACACATGAGCGGCTTCTGGCCCCTCGTTTCGTTGTGAGAATAATCGTTACTGTTGGTCTTTAGCCAACTCGTACAGGTAAAAACTTGATGCCGGCTGCCAATAAAATCAGATTTTCAGCTATTTATCATCTTTGTTCGACAGTCGATCAGGTAGTGTCTTTTAAAAAAACACTACATCGAGCCTCTCCCGCGCCGATCAAGGATAGACCATGAGCCTGCCCTCGCTTGCCCCAATACCGGAAACGGTACCGGCCATTCTCCAGTCATTGGTCAGTCGTGCCGAGCAGTCGTTCCGTGCGGTGGTCGCCTTGTTCGACGACGACCACGGGCTGTCGGCCTGGACCCCGCAGCGTTGGGAGGCGTTCAACCGTATTGCCGCCGCCAGCGACTTTGTCATCGAACAGAGCGTCCGTGACCCGGTGATGCTGCTGGAGCTGGTGCGCAGCGGCGAACTGGACCGCAGCCTGGCGCCCGGTGAAATGTGCGCGCAGATCGGTGCCGCCGTGCAGGCCGCCGAGACTGAAGAAGAACTGGGCCGCGTCCTGCGCCGCCAGCGCACCCGCCAGCAGGTACGGATCATCTGGCGCGACCTGACCCGCCAGGCCGACCTGGTCCAGACCTGCCGCGACCTCTCGGACATGGCCGACACCTGCATCGACCAGGCCTATCAATGGTTGTACCAGCGCCTCAGCCAGCAATTCGGCGTACCCACCGGACGACGCAGCGGCGAGCCGCAGCAGATGGTCATCCTGGGCATGGGCAAGCTGGGTGCCGTGGAGCTGAACCTGTCGTCGGACATCGACCTGATCTTCGCCTACCCCGAGGGCGGCGAAACCGTGGGCGTCAAGCGACCGCTGGATAACCAGGAATTTTTCATCCGCGTCGGCCAGCGCCTGATCAAGGCCCTGGACCCGATGACCGTCGACGGCTTCGTGTTCCGCGTCGATATGCGCCTGCGTCCTTACGGCTCGGCCGGTGCGCTGGTGCTGAGCTTCAATGCCCTGGAGCAGTATTACCAGGACCAGGGCCGCGACTGGGAGCGCTACGCCATGATCAAGGCGCGCGTGGTGGCGGGTGACCAAGTGGCCGGTGCGCAGTTGCTCGACATGCTGCGCCCGTTCGTCTATCGCCGTTACCTGGATTTTTCCGCCATCGAAGCGCTGCGCACCATGAAGCAACTGATCCAGCAGGAAGTGCGGCGCAAGGGCCTGGCCGACAACATCAAGCTGGGCTCGGGCGGCATTCGCGAGGTGGAGTTCATTGCCCAGGCGTTCCAGCTGATCCATGGCGGTCGCGACCTGAGCTTGCAGCAGCGCCCGCTGCTTAAAGTGCTGGGCACCCTGGAGGGCCAGGGGTACCTGCCGGGCAAGGTGATCGATGAGCTGCGCCAGGGCTATGAGTTCCTGCGTTATACCGAGCATGCGATCCAGGCCATCGCCGACCGCCAGACCCAGATGCTCCCGGATAGTCCGCAGGATCAGGCGCGCATTGCGTTCATGCTGGGTTTTGCCGACTGGTCGGCCTTTCATGAACGATTGATGTACTGGCGCGGGCGTGTGGCCTGGCATTTCGGCCAGGTCATCGCCGACCCGGATGAAGAAGAGGGTGGCGAAAGCGAAGTGGTGGTGGGCGGCGAATGGTTGCCGTTGTGGGAAGACAGCCAGGATGAAGAGGCGGCGTGTCGGCAGTTGGAAGAGGGCGGCTTCGTCGATGCGCCTAAAGCCCTCAAGGCCTTGGCCGCCCTGCGCGGTAGCCCGCAACTGCGCGCCATGCAGCGCCTGGGACGCGAGCGTCTGGATGCCTTCATTCCACGCCTGCTGGCCCAGGCCGTGGAGCATGCCGATCCAGACCTGGTGCTGGAGCGGGTGCTGCCCTTGGTCGAGGCCGTGGCCCGCCGATCGGCCTACCTGGTGCTGTTGACGGAAAACCCCGGTGCCCTGCGTCGTTTGCTGACGTTGTGCGCGGCGAGCCCGTGGATTGCTGAGCAAATCACCCGTTTCCCCTTGCTGCTCGATGAATTGCTCAACGAGGGCCGGCTGTTCAAGCCGCCCTTGGCGCCGGAGTTGGCGGCGGAGTTGCGTGAGCGCCTGACGCGCATCCCCGAGGATGACCTGGAACAACAAATGGAGGCGCTGCGGCATTTCAAGCTGGCGCACCGCCTACGGGTGGCCGCTTCGGAAATCGCCGGCAGCCTGCCGCTGATGAAAGTCAGCGATTACCTGACCTGGCTGGCCGAGGCGATTCTCGAACAAGTGCTGGCCCTGGCCTGGCGCCAGACGACCGCCAAGCACGGCGTGCCATTGCGCACCGATGGCAGCCTGTGTGATCCGGGCTTCATTATTGTCGGTTACGGGAAAGTCGGCGGCCTGGAATTGGGACATGGTTCCGACCTGGACCTGGTGTTCATCCACGATGGTGATCCTCAGGCGGAAACCGACGGCCCGAAACCCATCGACGGCGCGCAGTTCTTCACCCGACTCGGCCAGCGGATCATTCACCTGCTGACCGCCCAGACCAACTCCGGGCAGTTGTACGAAGTGGATATGCGCCTGCGCCCGTCCGGGGCATCGGGGTTGCTGGTCAGCTCCCTCGGGGCGTTTGCCCGTTACCAGGAGAATGAAGCCTGGACCTGGGAGCATCAGGCGCTGGTGCGGGCCCGTGTGCTGGTGGGTAGCCAGGACGTGGGGCAGGCGTTCGAGAAAGTCCGCGCCCAGGTGCTGGGACGCAAGCGGGACTTGCCGACGCTGCGCCAGGAAGTCAGCGAGATGCGCGCCAAGATGCGCGACAACCTTGGCAGCAAGGCCACCGCCGCCGGGACCGCACCGAATGCCTTCGAGGCCACGGCGCCCTTCGACCTCAAGCAGGATGCCGGAGGTATCGTCGATATTGAATTTATGGTGCAATACGCGGCCTTGGCGTGGTCCGAGGAGCACCCGCCGCTGGTGCGCTACACCGATAACATCCGCATCCTGGACGGGTTGCAGGAGGTCGGGCTGATGCCGGCCGAGGACGCCACGCTGTTGCGCGAAGCCTACAAGGCCTACCGCTCCGCCGCTCACCGCCAGGCCTTGCAGAAAGATGCCGGGGTGATCGCAGGCGATCAGTTCGTGGACGAGCGCCAGCAGGTACTGCGGATCTGGCGGGAGCTGGGCCTGAGCTGAAGATTTAAATGTGGGAGCGAGCTGTGTGGGAGCAAGGCTTGCCCGCGATGAAAACGCCGCGGTCTCTTGAGGACCGCAGCGCCTGGATCGCGAGCAAGCTTTGCTCCCACACAGCTCGCTCCCACCGTTGATGGGTGGGGTGTTGTAGATTAGGGCAACAGGCAGCGACCTAAGCCACAGTGATTCTCGAGGCGGGGAGGCGTAGGCCTCCCCGTATCGTTTTTGGAAAGCAAATGAATATTCTGATCGTTGGGCCCAGTTGGGTCGGTGACATGGTGATGGCGCAGACACTGTTCCAGTGCCTGAAACAGCGTCATCCGCAGTGCGAAATCGACGTCCTGGCCCCCGAGTGGAGTCGGCCGATCCTTGAGCGCATGCCCGAGGTACGCAAGGCCTTGAGCTTCCCGCTCGGCCACGGCGCGCTGGAGCTGGCGACCCGTCGGCGCATCGGCAAATCCCTGGCCGGTCAGTACGACCAGGCGATCCTGTTGCCCAATTCGTTGAAGTCGGCGCTGGTGCCGTTTTTCGCCGGCATCCCCAAACGCACCGGTTGGCGTGGCGAGTTTCGCTACGGCCTGCTCAACGACGTGCGCGCCCTGGACAAAGACCGCTATCCGTTGATGATCGAGCGCTTCATGGCCCTGGCCTACGAGCCTGGGACCGAGTTGCCCAAGCCGTATCCACGACCGAGCCTGCAGATCGACCCGGTGACCCGTGAAGCGGCGCTGACCAAGTTCGGCCTGAGCCTGGACCGTCCGGTGCTGGCCCTGTGTCCGGGGGCCGAGTTTGGCGAATCCAAGCGCTGGCCGGCGGAGCATTACGCCCAGGTTGCCGAGACGAAGATTCGCGAAGGCTGGCAGGTCTGGCTGTTCGGCTCGAAAAAAGATCACCCGGTGGGTGAAGACATCCGCTCGCGGTTGATCCCGGGGCTTCGGGAAGAGTCGGTGAACCTCAGTGGCGACACTTCCCTGGCCGAGGCCATCGACCTGCTGTCCTGTGCCGATGCGGTGGTCTCCAACGACTCCGGCCTGATGCACGTGGCCGCGGCCCTGAACCGCCCATTGGTGGCGGTCTACGGTTCCACCTCGCCGGGCTTTACGCCGCCGCTGGCCGACAAGGTCGAAGTCGTGCGCCTGGGTATCGAATGCAGTCCGTGCTTCGACCGCACCTGTCGCTTCGGTCATTACAATTGCCTGCGCCAGCTCATGCCGTCGTCGGTGAACGAGGCCCTTGAGCGTCTGCAGGGCACACCCGTGGAGGTTCGGTAACTTGCGGGTATTGCTGATCAAGACCTCTTCGCTGGGGGATGTTGTCCACACCCTGCCGGCGCTGACCGACGCGGCGCGGGCGATTCCTGGCATCAAGTTCGATTGGGTGGTGGAAGAAGGCTTCGCCGAAATTCCCACCTGGCACCCGGCTGTGGGCAAGGTCATTGCGGTAGCGATCCGTCGCTGGCGCAAGAACCTCTGGCAAACCATCAAGAGTGGCGAATGGCGACGCTTCAAGCAGGGCGTGCGCGCTGAAAAGTACGACCTGGTCATCGACGCCCAAGGCCTGCTGAAAAGCGCCTGGCTGACCCGCTACGTCAAGGCCCCGGTGGCCGGCCTGGATAAAAATTCGGCGCGTGAGCCCCTGGCGGCGCGCTTTTATTCCCGGCGCCTGGCGGTGGCTCGCGGTCAGCATGCGGTCGAGCGCGTACGGCAGCTATTTGCCCTGGCGCTGGGTTATGACTTGCCGCAGACCCAGGGCAGCTATGGTCTCGACATCGACCGATTGGTGGAATTGCCACGCCCCTATCCCTATGTGGTGTTCCTGCACGGCACGACCTGGGAGTCCAAGCACTGGCCCGAACTTTACTGGCGCCAGCTCACCGAGCGCATGGGGCAGTTCGGCGTAGTGGTCAAATTGCCGTGGGGCAACCCCGCCGAGAAGGCCAGGGCCGAACGCATCGCCAGCGGGCTGCGCAACGCCTTGGTGCTGCCGAAACTGAACCTCGGCGGGATGGGCAAGGTGCTTGCCGGCGCCCAGGCCTGCGTGGCGGTGGACACCGGTCTCGGTCACCTGGCCGCGGCCTTGGACGTGCCGACCATTTCGCTGCTCGGCCCCACTAATCCAGTGCTGACCGGCGCCTATGGCAAGGGCCAGATTCACCTTGCCAGTGATTTCCCTTGCGCGCCATGCATGCAGAAACATTGCACTTACCCGCCGACCGCCGAAGATGCCCGGCGGTTTGACCTGAAACGCGAGCAGCCCCTGTGCTTCACGCGTCTGAACCCCGAGCGTGTTGCCAGCCACCTGAGCACGTTATTGGCTGAGGAGCCGCGCTGATGCAATTGGCTTTTGTCCTTTATAAGTACTTCCCCTTTGGTGGCCTGCAGCGTGACTTCATGCGCATCGCCCTGGAGTGCCAGCGACGCGGTCACCAGATCCGTGTCTACACGCTGATCTGGGAAGGTGACGTGCCGCCCGGCTTCGAAGTGTTGGTAGCGCCGGTCAAGGCGCTGTTCAACCATCGCCGCAACGAGAAGCTCAGTGCGTGGATGGAGGCCGACCTGGCCAAGCGCCCGGTGGACCGTTTGATCGGCTTCAACAAGATGCCCGGCCTGGACGTGTACTACGCCGCCGACGGCTGCTTCGAAGACAAGGCGCAGAACCTGCGCAATTCGCTGTACCGGCGCTGGGGCCGCTACCGGCATTTCGCCGAGTACGAGCGGGCAGTGTTCGCCAAGGACGCGAAGACCGATGTGCTGATGATCTCCGAAGTCCAGCAGCCACTGTTCATCAAGCATTACGGCACGCCGCTGGAGCGCTTTCACCTGCTGCCACCGGGCATCGCCCAGGACCGCCGTCGGCCTGCCGACGCCGACGAGATCCGCGCGGCGTTCCGGGCCGAATTCGAGCTGGCCGAGGACGACCTGCTGCTGGTGCAGATCGGTTCCGGGTTCAAGACCAAGGGCGTGGATCGCAGCCTCAAGGCCCTGGCCGCGCTGCCAACCGAATTGCGAAAACGCACCCGGCTGTTTGTAATCGGCCAGGACGACCCCAAGGTATTCCAACTACAGAGCGCCGCACTGGGGCTCGGTGACAATGTGCGGTTCCTCAAGGGCCGCAGCGACATCCCGCGCTTCCTGCTGGGTGCCGACCTGTTGATCCATCCGGCATACAACGAGAACACCGGCACGGTACTGCTCGAAGCGCTGGTGGCCGGGTTGCCGGTGCTGGTCAGCGCGGTGTGTGGGTACGCCCATTACATCGCCGAGGCCGACAGTGGCCTGGTGCTGGACGAGCCGTTCGAACAAGCACAGCTCACCGAGTACCTGGTGCGCATGTTGAACGATGCCGAGGCCCGGGCGACCTGGAGCCGCAACGGTCTGGCCTTCGCGGAGACGGCCGACCTCTACAGCATGCCGCAGCACGCGGCCGATGTGATATTGGCGGAGCAAGCACAATGAAGTTGATGCTGGCCGAACCGTTCAAGAGCCTTTGGGCCGGGCGCGATGCGTTCGCCGAAGTCGAGGCGCTCAAGGGCGAGGTCTATCGTGAACTGGAAGCCCGGCGCACCTTGCGCACGGAGGTGGACGGTCGCGGTTTTTTCGTGAAGATCCACCGCGGCATTGGTTGGGGCGAGATCTTCAAGAACCTGCTGACCGCCAAGCTGCCGGTACTGGGCGCGGGTCAGGAGTGGAAGGCAATCCAGCGTTTGCAGGAAGTCGGGGTGCCGACCATGACCGCCGTTGCGTATGGCGAGAAAGGCAGCAATCCGGCCGATCAGCATTCGTTCATCGTCACCGAAGAACTGGCGCCGACCGTCAGTCTCGAAGATTTCAGCATGGACTGGGTCAAGCAGCCTCCAGAGCCCAAGCTCAAGCGGGCGCTGATCGCCGAAGTGGCGCGCATGACCGGCATGATGCACCGCGCCGGAGTCAATCATCGTGACTGCTACATCTGCCACTTCCTGCTGCACACCGATAAGCCGGTGACGGCTGAAGATTTCAAGCTTTCGGTGATTGACTTGCACCGTGCGCAGGTCCGCGAAACCATCCCCAATCGCTGGCGTAACAAAGACTTGGCTGCACTGTATTTTTCGATAATGGACATTGGTCTGACTCGCCGCGACAAGTTGCGTTTTCTCAAGGGCTATTTCCAGCAGCCGCTGCGCCGGACGCTGGTCGAAGAGGCTTCACTGCTGACCTGGCTCGAAGGCAAGGCCAACAGGCTATATGCACGCAAACTGCGCTACGGGGGCGCGCTCTGATGTCGGGTTGGGTACTGGAACCTTCCTACGCTGGGCTGACAAAAGATTTTGGCAGCCTCGATGCGGTGTTTGCTCTCCAGGGGGAGCGCCTGACTCGCGACCCGCTGTCGGAGGTGATCCGGGTACAGCGCGACGGCGTGAATTATTACGTCAAGCGCTACACCGGGGCCGGCAAGGGCTTGCGGCGTTACTTGGGCAAGCCACGGGTCAAGTCCGAATGGCAGAACCTCAAACGCTTCGCCAAGTGGGGCATTCCCACGGCCGAAATTGTCGCCTGGGGGCTGGAGCGTCACGGAGCAGTCTACGCCCGTGGTGCGATGATCACGCGAGAGCTGCCTAATACCGAGGATCTCTCGGTCTTGGCCGACCGTCATGATCCAAGGCTGGCGGATCGTGCCTGGGTCGATGGTGTGAGCCGTCAGCTGGCGGCCCACACCCGAACCATGCACGATCATCGTTTCACCCATAACGATCTAAAGTGGCGCAACCTGCTGATCGACGACCAGTCACGGCTGTTCCTGATCGACTGTCCCAATGGCGATTTCTGGCATGGCTTCTGGCTCAAGTACCGCATCACCAAGGATTTGGCATGCCTCGATAAAGTGGCCAAGTATCATTTGTCGGCCACTCAGCGTCTGCGCTTTTACCTGCAATATTGCCAGCGCGACCGGCTCGATGCGGGCGACAAAAAACGCATCCGTCACGTGGTGAGGTTTTTCGAGGGGCGGGAATGACTTGTTTCTCGGTCGCTGAACGCCGGCCACTGCCGGAGCACCCATGGATGACTCGCCCAGGCGCTCAACGCAGCCATAAGGAGGTCCGCTGATGAATTTGTCCGAACTGAAAAACGCCGGACGCAGCCCGAGCCTGCCGCTGAGTCTGGCGTTGGCGGACGCGGCGGGTCCGGCGCAACTGCAATTGCTTTCACTGTTGAGGGTATTGCCAGGGCAGCGCTACGTCGGTGCCGGCGTCTGGCGTGGCCGGCCGGTGCTGGCCAAGCTGCTGGTGGGCAGTAAGGCGCCCCGGCATTTCCAGCGAGAGCTGCAAGGCGTTCGCCTGCTGGCGGAGCAGGGGCTGACGACGCCGCTGCTGCTGGCCGATGGCCTGAAGGAAGGCGAAGGCGGCTGGCTGCTGTTCGAGCTGCTGGAAGACGCCGAGAGCCTGGGGGACGCCTGGAAGCAGGTCGAGCACTTGCCATTGCTGGCCGATGACCAAACGGCGGTATTGGCCGAAGCCTTGGGGGCCATCGCGCAACTGCATGGCAAAGGCCTGTGGCAGGAAGACCTGCACCTGGACAATCTGTTGCGCCATGACGGCAAGCTCTATTTGATCGACGGTGCCGGCATCCGCGCCGAAACGCCGGGTCAACCACTGTCGCGGCACAAAGTGCTCGAAAACCTTGGTGTGTTTTTCGCCCAATTGCCCAAATCCCTCAAGCCGTTCAATGAAGAGTTGTTGGTGCATTACCTGCTGGGTAACGCCGAGCACGCACTGCCCATGGAAGCGTTGCAAAAACAGATCGACAAAGTACAGGCCTGGCGTCTGAAGGACTTTCTGGAAAAGGTCGGGCGCGAGTGCAGCTTGTTCAGCGTGAAGCGCGGGCCGTTCGGCCTGCAGGCGATCCGCCGTGATGAAGAGGCGGCCATGGCGCCCGTGCTGGAGCAGGCCGATGCCTTGCTTGCCCAGGGCCATCTGTACAAGGACGGTGGGTCGGCGAGTGTAGGTAAAGTCGAAGTGTGCGGGCGCACCCTGCTGATCAAGCGCTATAACATAAAAAGCTTCGCCCACTGGCTCAAGCGCTTCTGGCGCCCGAGTCGTGCCTGGCATGCCTGGCGCGAGGGGCATCGCCTGGCGTTCCTCGGCATCGCCACCCCCAAGCCGCTGGCGTTGTTTGAAAAGCGTTTTCTGTGGTTGCGCCTCGGCGCTTACCTGGTAACCGAGCATCTGTCGGGTCCCGACGTCATCGAGCGCTTCGCCCCTTACGTGGAAAATGGCGACGCTCCTGAGGCTGAATTGCTGGCGCTGGACCGGCTGTTCGTCGACCTGATACGAGAGCGCATTAGCCACGGCGACTTCAAGGGCCACAACCTGCTCTGGCAGAACGACCGCTGGGTGCTGATCGACCTGGATTCCATGTGCCAACACCGCACCCACGCCTGCTTCGCCCCGGCCTACGCCCGGGATCGGGCGCGGTTCATGCGCAATTGGCCGCAGGACAGTGCGCTGTATCGGGTGATTGATCAGCGGTTGCCCAAAAGTTTTTGAATGATGCCCGATAGCTGCTTCGGTACGTCTCCTGTGCAGGCGCTGCCGAAGACTGCGATCTTTGTTTGACCACTTGAGGGTCAAGGGAAGGATCAACATCAAAAGATCGCAGCCTTCGGCAGCTCCTACGAGGCTTGCCAGCGCTTTTAAGTTATAATCCCGCCCTTTAGCTGCCCCGCCCCCTTGGCGCGCGGCACATCCATTTTCCGCGGCGCTTGTCGCCCGTATGCAGACATTAAGAGGCTAGACCCTGTGGCATTGACGATTCTTGGCCTGTCCGGCGCCCTTAGCCATGATCCTTCCGCTGCGTTGTACATTGACGGCAAGCTGATCGCGGCGGCCGAGGAAGAGCGCTTCGTACGCGATAAACATGCAAAGAACCGCATGCCCTACGAGTCGGCGAAGTTCTGCCTGGAGCAGGCCGGCATCAAGCCTTCCGACGTCGATGTGGTGGCGATCCCCTTCGCTCCGATCAGCCTGTTCGGCGAGGCGCGCTGGCACTACGCCAAGCGTTACTGGTACGCCCCGGACCGCGCCCTTGACGCGATCCTGATGGGCAATCGTCGTTACAAGCGCTATCGCCGCAAGATCGTCTGGTGCCTGGAACAACTGGGCTTCGATCCGAAAAAGATCAAGATCGAGCCGGTCGAGCACCACCTGGCCCACGCCTCCAGCGCCTATCACTGCTCGGGCTTCCAGGAAAAAACCGCGATCCTGGGCATCGACGGCAAGGGTGAATACGCCACGACCTTCTTCGGCTACGGCGAAAACGGCAAGATCCACAAGATCAAGGAATTCTTCGACCCGGACTCCCTGGGGGGGCTGTACGGTGCGATCACCGAGTTCCTCGGTTTTGAAATGCTCGACGGTGAGTTCAAGGTCATGGGCATGGCGCCCTATGGCGATGCCACCAAGTACGATTTCTCGCGCCTGGCCTCGTTCGAAAACGGCGAACTGGTGATCAACACCGACTACGCCAACGTGATCGGCCTGCGCCGCTATAAAGAGAAGGGCAAGGGCTTCTACTTCTCGCCGAAGCTGATCGAATGGCTCGGCCCGAAACGCGAAGGCGACATCGCCGACGAGCCTTACATCCACTACGCGGCGAGTATGCAGGCGCTGTTCGAGAAGCTTGCGCTGCAAATGATCGACCACTACCTGGGCGACGTGCTCAAGGAAACCGGCAAGCTGGCGTTCGCCGGTGGCTGCGCGTTGAACGTCAAGCTTAACCAGAAGATCATCGCCCGCGACGACGTCAAGGAGCTGTTCGTGCAACCGGCTTCCGGTGACGCCGGTACTGCGGTAGGTGCGGCGGCTTATGTGTCCCACGCCCGTGGCGTGCCGGTAGAGAAGATGGAACACGTCTACCTCGGCCCGGCCTACAGCAACGAAGACGTGATCGCTGCGTGCGCCCGTCATCCGAGCAAGCCTGTGTGGCGCAAGATCGACAACACCCCCGAGCGCATCGCCAAGATCATGGTCGACGGCAACCCGGTGGCCTGGTTCCAGGGGCGCATGGAGTTTGGCCCGCGCGCCTTGGGCGGTCGTTCGATCATCGGTTGCCCAAGCGCCAGCGGCGTGGCCGATCGGATCAACGAGCAGATCAAGTTCCGCGAGCGCTGGAGGCCTTTCTGCCCATCGATGCTCGACACCGTTGCGCCGCAGATGATCAAGGTCGACCACCCGGCGCCGTTCATGACCTTCACCTTCGAAGTGGCCGAAGAGTGGAAAACCCGCGTGCCGGAAGTTGTCCATGAAGACGGCACGTCCCGGGCCCAGGTGCTCAAGCGCGAATACAACCCGCGCTACTACGACATGATGAAGGCCCTGGAAGTCCTGACCGGCAACGGCGTGTCGCTGAACACTTCGCTCAACCGTCGTGGCGAACCGATGATCTGCTCGCCGACCGACGCGCTGAACATGTTCTTTGGCTCCGACCTGCAGTACCTGATCATGGAAGATATTCTGGTGGTCAAAGACGGCGTAGATGCTTATGACACGCTCGGCTGAGCGACATGTGCTGCAGTTCTGCCACGGCTATGATGGGCCGTTCCTGGACTGCGCCCGTCAATACGCCAGTCTGTTCGTGGGCACCGGGTATCGTGTGACCACGGTATTCCTGACTGGCATGGCCGATGCTGAAGTCGCCGCCGGTTGCGCCTCGGACGAGGTGCTGTTCATGGAGTACAGCTCCAGCGAAATCAGAAGCTTGAAGTTGGGTGCCATTGCCGATCTGCGCAAGATCGTCGCCTCGCGCAACTTCAGTTTTTGTATCGCCCATCGTTTCAAGCCGGTCTACATCGCTCTGCTCGGTACTCGCTTGCCGGTAATAGGCGTGCACCATGCCTTTGGTGATTACCAGCGGCGTACGCGCCGGCTGTTCGCCCATGTCTTTCGCAAGCGTCTGGGCTTGCTCGCGGTCTCCGACGCGGTGCGTGACGACATCCGCCATTGCTTGCCAAAATGGCCGGCCAGTCGAATCCAGACCCTCTACAACCGCATTGATCCCGATGCTTTGCAAGCCCACCAGGTCCCCAGGGACGAAGCGCGGAACACCCTCGGACTCGAAGTAAACGCCTGGATTGTTGGTAATGTTGGCCGCCTGCATCCGGACAAGGATCAGGCAACGCTGCTTCGAGGTTTTGCCGCCGCGCTGCCCTACTTGCCGGCCAATAGCCAGTTGGCGATCCTGGGGAAGGGGCGGCTGGAACGTAACCTCAAGGAGCTCTCCCTGGAGCTGGGCGTCGCCGATCGTGTGTTGTTTCTAGGTCAGGTGCCTGACGCGCGCCGTTATTTTCGCGCCTTTGATGCCTTTGTCCTGAGCTCGGATCATGAGCCGTTCGGCATGGTGTTGCTCGAGGCCATGGCTGCGGGCGTTCCGTTGCTGGCTACAGCGTGCGGCGGCGCGGAGGAAGTGGTAGAGGGAGTCGGTATACTGTTTCCGCTCGGCGACGCCGAACATATGGCCCAAGGGCTACAACACCTGGCGGCGATGGATGATCTGCAACGTCGCCAGTGTGCCGAACTGATGCTTGAGCGCTTGCATGAACGTTTTTCGGATTACGCTGTGCGCAAGGCATTTTGGCGTTTGCCTCAAGTCCTTGAGTTGGCACCGAGGAACTGATATCTACCCGATTTCGAGGCGGGTGCGAGAGGCTGTTTTTTTCGCCCGGCACTCAGGCGTCACGCGCGTTCCCGGCTGTTATTATCTGCCGAGCACAACAGCACCTAAAGGGGGTCTTATGTCCTTCTCGTTAGTGAATGTGAGTTTATTGTGATCAATCCTTGCCCGCGTATTCTTTTTGTCATTCCCTATTTTGGACGCTGGCCGTTCTGGATGCCGTTGTTTCTGGAAACCTGTCGACGTAACGCTGATATTGATTGGTTGTTGTTCAGTGATTGTGGTGTGCCGGAAAATCTGCCGCCCAATGTGACCGTCGAAACCATTACCTTCGAGGCCTATTGCCGGTTGGTTTCCCAGCGACTGGGCATCGACTTCAGGCCAGCACAGGCCTACAAGCTGTGTGATATCAAACCTGCCCTTGGCTATATTCATGTCGACCGTCTCGAAGGTTATGATTTTTGGGCTTATGGCGACATCGACTTGTTGTACGGCAATCTTCGTGAGTACTTCACAGCTGAACGCCTGGCCGCTCATGATCTCTTCTCAACTCATGAGCGACGTGTTGCTGGTCACTTGTGCTTGATGCGCAACACCGCACGCACACGTGAAGTCTTCAAGCTGATCAAGAACTGGAAAGAACGCTTCGCCGATGATCAGCATCATGCGCTGGACGAAGGGGCGTTCAGCCGTATTTTCTTGTGGCGAAAGAATTTTCCCCGACCTCTGTTTACCCTGGTGGGTAAATTCAATCCGTGGCGTCGACGCAGCGAATTCACCGAAGCGTTCAGCACGCCGGGCGGCTGTATAAAGTGGCATGACGGTACGAAGAACTTCCCCCAGCGCTGGTACTGGCGCAACGGCCGCCTGACCAATGACCGGGATGGAGATCGTACGTTTCCGTACTTTCATTTCATAACCTGGAAGCACAATGAGTGGCCGGCCTTGCCCATGCCAGACCCTGCATGGCTACAACAATTGGCGGCATCGCCTGCCTGGGAAATCGACGCGAAGGGTTTCCACCCGGGAACGTTATTAGTGAGCGCTACTGCGGTCCGATGACCATGCTGACTGGGCGCACCGGTTCGGCTTCGGGGTGTTTATCAAGTCGTTCAGTGCCGCAAGGAAAACGATGAAAGTTCTGTTTTTGGTGCAGAAAGAACAGCGGGCCATCCTGGACCGACTCTACGAAGGCGTGGCCGCTCATTGCGAATGCGACTTGCGCTGGCTCGACAGCAAGGAACAACGCAACCTGCGGGGGTACTTCCGCCGCCATGTAGACGTATCACGTTATGATCGGATCGTATTTTTCCTGCGCTTCAAGCAGGAAATTCGTCAGGCCGGCTTCATCCGCACGATCCCCAACCTGGTGATCCTCGAGCACGACGCCTATCAGAATTACATTCCCTGCAAATACACGGGCAAGTTCAGTGCGCATTACCGTCGGCTGCCTTGGGCGCGGGTGATCAGTTCCGGCTTCATGGTTGCCGAACGTTTGCGTGGTGAAGGTTTCGATGCGGTTTTCGTGCCCAAGGGCTACGATCGATCGTTATTGCAGAATCAGGGCCGTGAGCGGGATATCGAGTTGGCCTTCGTCGGAAGCGTCAAAAGCGCTGCCTATAGCGCTCGCAAGCAGCTGTTGGACGAACTGGCGCGTGTTGAACCTCTGGTTGTGACCCGCACCCAGTCCGGCGAAGAGTACTGTGACACCTTGAACCGTGTCCGCTTTTTCGTCAGCGCCGATGTAGGCATGGGCGAATTCATGATCAAGAATTTCGAGGCCATGGCTTGCGGCTGCGTGCTGTTGGCGTTCGATCAGGGTGCTGAGGAAGCACGTGCGCTGGGCTTGCAAGATATGCATAACGTTGTGCTATATCGGGATATCCCGCACCTCCAGGAAAAACTTTCAAGGCTGCGTGCCGATCCAGAACTGGCGCACAGTATCGCTCGTAACGGCGAAAGTCTTGCGCTGGAACAGTTTGGTTTTGCGCGTATTGGGGAAAAAATAGTGGAGGCATTGGAGCCACCGCTGCGGCTGCGTGAGCCGTTGAGTTTGCTTGAGAAGTGGCGTCAGAAGCTGGGTATATGAAAGAAACGAGAGGCCGTCCGAGTGCCGGACGGTATTTGACTAAACGGTGTTTCGGTGTGGTTTTCGGAGCGTGAGCAAATCATGCTCGTACTCATCCTCTTGCTCGGAGCCGGTGTTGGTTGGCTTTTCAACGATTGAGTATCTCGAAGCGTGAATCCCGGTCCGAGTTAGAAGGATTGCTGCTCAATGAGCATTGTTAATGTTATGTGGGCAGGCGGTTTACCATTTGCTTCGGTCCATAAGGTCCACTGTCAGATAATTTCACAGATTGATTCTGCGTTGCCCGTCAAGACGTGGCTCCTGCAAGGCTCGGCATCCGCTTGTCAGGAAAACATGGGCCCGGCGCGGGAATGGAACCTGGCTTCAGCCCGGCTCAAGGGCCGGCACTTCTGGCGTTTGCTCAAGCCCTGGATGCATAGCCGTTTTCGCCGGGCTTTGCTCGATGACGAAGCCCGAGTGGTGCTCCTCGACGGTATTGGTGTGGTTCGTACGCTGTTACCCGTTCTGAAGTCGTTGCCGCATGTTCGGGTGGTGGTTGTTTTCCACGGCGCGACACGGTTCAACGCCAAGAGCAAGCAGCTATTGCGCGACTTTCCTTCCTCCCGCCTGGTGTTGGCGGCAGTCTCCGAGACACTGGCAGCCTCGCTTCAGGACGAGTTGGGTATCCAGGTCACCGCCTTGCGCAGTGCTTTCGATCCCGTCGCATTCCAATCCCGTCTTGTCACTCGCGAAGAGGCGCGTGCCCGGTTGGGGTTGCCTCAGGCAGGGGTTCGAATATTCGGTGCGATAGGGCGGCTGGTGGAAAAAAAAGGCTTCTCCAGTCTTTTGGATGCTTTTGCCGTTGCGGCTTTGGATCAGCCTGACTGGCGCTTGGTGATAGTCGGCGAAGGGCCTGCTCGCCGGGCACTGGAAGCGCGAGTCGCCCAACCGGATTTGGCCGGTAAGGTGATGCTGGCTGGGCATCAAGAGGATGTCGTTAAGCTGTACAAAGCGTTCGATTGGGTGATGATCCCCTCTTTTGAAGAGGGGCTTGGCCTCATTCTTCAAGAAGCAGTCCTGTCCGGTATTCCGGTACTCGCCAGTGATCTGGCCGTGTTTCGGGAGCAGTTGGCCGATGTCGGCTGGTATGTACCTGCTGGCGAAACAATCGCGTGGAGCGAGGCAATTATCAGAGCCTCGCTGGCTCAGACCGATGCGGTGTCGGCGGCGCAATACCAGGCATTGGCACCGGACGAGGCGTGGGTGAGCTTCTGCCGGACCGCCCAGGGGTTAATCTCGGGTGGGAAATAAAGCGTCTTCCAGCGCCTGCATCGGAAAGCTTTCGTTCAGGTTCTCTCGGGTAATATAGCGAGCGAAATGCTGTAGATTGCGGCGTGCCAGGTAACGTGGCAGTGGTGAGCGCAGGAAGCGCATGTCAGCCACATCAATCAATCCCAATCTGTTTTCAGGTGTGACGACAATGTTGCCCAGATGCAACGAGCGGAAATAAATGCCGCTGGTGTGCAATTGGCGGATGAGCTCGACCAGCGCAGGAAGGATAGGCTGCCAGCTGAATCGCTCCTGATTCGATAGTTGGCGCAAAGTTTTTCCGGGGAGTGGTCGATACAGTACTGCAGTTATTCCAGGCTTTTCCAATTTGAAGAACGCTTGAACGTGAAGTGTCGGTACGTCGAGCTCCCGCAGACGGGCCGCATTTTCAATGAATCGCCGTGAATAAGGCTTTAGAAGAGCCGAAGAAATGAGCCGTTTGCGGCGAAACAGCTTAAGGATATTTCCATCCCGTAGCAGATAGACTTTTGGGCCGTAGCTATCGGTTTCCAGAATACTGGCGCCTTCAATCAATTGATTCAAAGCGCCTTCGGAAAGCCGTGAGGACTGCATCATAGAAAAACCTTGTGGAAAGAACGGGTGCCATGACGGGTCATGATGCCCAAAAGTTTTTGTTTTCACTATGCCAGTTTGGTTGGAATGCCGTTTAGGAGCGATAGATGCAGGGGTCACGTTGGGTTCAGGGGTGGATGGCATTTGGTTTGTTATGGTTTTTGCTCGCTATCGCGCTGGCGCCGACCAATAAAATCTATCAACAAGGGCTGGTTGTCTTTTTATGGTTGCCGGCGATCCTGTTTGCTTGGCCTGCCCGCAATCGCTTGCTGGAGCTGTGGCGGGCACAACGCTTTATTTATCTGGCCTTGTTGGCGCTGGCGGTCTGGGCATTGATTACCCTGTCCTGGGCCGAAGCCTCCGAGCCCGTCCGCGAAATAAAACGCTTGTTCTACATCATGGTGTTCCTGCTGTTTTTCGCGATCTTTGCCGATGGTCGTCCGGAGCGTGTGATCCGTTTTATGCAATGGGGTGGCCTGGGGCTCGCACTGATCGCCTTGTTAAGCCTTGTCAGATATTACGGTATCGAGGGGCATCAATGGACGGCGCGCCTGGAAGGGCTGGGCAAGTTGGCCCATCCGATTCTTGGAGCATACGTGGCGGGACTGGCGGCAATCTGGATGTTGCACTGGATGCCGCGCCAAACAGGGCTGCAAATCCTTTGGGGAGTGGCCTTGGCAATGTTAGGGATGTTTGTCGTGACGAGCCAAAGTCGCGGCGCGGCGTTGGCCTTGTTGCTCAGCGTACTGGCCATGCCGCTTTACTGCCGGGACCAGCGTACCCGCGTCATCTCCGCCACGGTTTTGGTGCTGGCGATGCTGACCTTTTGGCTGCTGGAACCCCTGGTGATGGCTCGTGGTGCTTCTTATCGCCCTGAAATCTTCATGTCGAGCCTGCAAATGATTGCCGAGCGTCCATGGGGGGGTATTGGTTTGGCAGGTGATTATCGGGTCCCTGTTGGCGGTAGATTATTCGATCACGCTCATAATCTGTTCACCCACATTGCCATTCAGCTGGGCTTGCCAGGCTTGTTGCTATGGTGTCTCGTCTGGTTCGCTGTGCTGCGTGAGGCTTGGCGTACCAAAGATACCCTGCTGGGCCAAGGCGTATTAGGCATGTGGATATTCTCGCTTCTGGCGATGCAGTTCGACGCTGCGAGCCTGACGGGAACCCCGCGTGCCGAATGGTTTATCAGTTGGTTGCCGATTGGCCTGGCCAGCGTTTTGACCTGGGCGCGGCCAAACCCGGTGGCTGTGATAAAATCCCGCGCTCTTCCTAACCAGTGAGCTCGACGATGAGTGACGCACCGCCTAAAGCGGAACAGGATTCCAGCCTGAAGATCTATCTACGGTTGCTGGGATACGTCAGACCTTACATAGGCATTTTTTCGCTGAGTATCGTGGGCTTCGTGATATTCGCGTCCACCCAGCCCATGCTGGCCGGAATTCTCAAGTATTTCGTCGACGGCTTGAGCAATCCCGATGCGGTACTTTTCCCCAATGTGCCGTACCTGCAGGACTTGAAACTGCTGATGGCCGTGCCGTTGTTGATCATCCTGATCGCTGCCTGGCAGGGCCTGGGGTCGTTCCTGGGGAACTACTACTTGGCCAGGGTCTCGCTGGGCTTGGTGCATGATTTGCGCGTCGAGCTGTTCAACAAGCTGCTGGTGCTGCCCAACCGATACTTCGATACCCATAACTCAGGGCATCTTATTTCTCGGATCACCTTCAACGTGACCATGGTCACCGGTGCGGCCACCGACGCCATCAAGGTCGTGATTCGCGAAGGTCTCACCGTGGTGTTTCTCTTCACGTACCTGGTATGGATGAACTGGAAGCTGACGCTTGTCATGTTGGCGATCCTGCCGCTCATCGCGGTGATGGTCAGCAGTACCAGCAAGAAATTCCGCAAGCAGAGCAAAAAGATTCAAGTGGCCATGGGCGACGTGACCCACGTAGCCTCCGAAACCATCCAGGGCTACCGCGTCGTGCGCAGCTTTGGCGGTGAGGCGTATGAAGAGAAACGCTTTGCCAGTGCCAGCCAGAGCAATACGGATAAGCAATTGCGCATGACTCGCACGAGCGCGGTCTATACGCCGATGTTGCAATTGGTCATCTATACCGCCATGGCGGCCTTGATGTTCCTCGTGTTGTTCTTGCGCGGCGAAGCGACGGCGGGCGACCTGGTGGCCTATATCACCGCGGCGGGTTTGCTGCCCAAGCCGATTCGGCAGCTCTCCGAAGTCAGCTCTACGATCCAGAGAGGGGTGGCGGGCGCGGAAAGCATCTTCGAACAGTTGGATGTCGAACCCGAAGTCGACACCGGCACGGTAGAGCAAGAGCGCGTCAGCGGCCGTCTCGATGTGCGCAACCTGAGCTTTACCTACCCAGGTGCCGATCGAGAGGTGCTCAAGGACATCAGTTTCACAGCAGCGCCTGGGCAGATGATTGCCCTGGTAGGGCGTTCGGGCAGTGGCAAATCGACGCTCGCCAGTCTCATCCCACGTTTTTATCACCACGAAGTCGGCCAGATTCTACTCGACGACGTGGAAATTGAAGATTATCGACTGCGCAACTTGCGTCGCCATGTCGCCCAGGTGACCCAGCACGTCACGTTGTTCAATGACACAGTGGCCAACAACATCGCCTATGGCGACCTGGCCGGTGCGCCGCGGGCCGATATCGAAAAAGCCGCCCGAGACGCCTACGCGATGGATTTCATCGAGCAACTGCCCCAAGGCCTGGATACCGAGGTGGGCGAAAATGGCGTGCTGTTGTCCGGTGGCCAGCGTCAGCGACTGGCCATTGCCCGGGCGTTGTTGAAAAACGCCCCACTGCTGATTCTCGATGAGGCGACTTCAGCGCTGGACACCGAGTCCGAGCGGCATATCCAGTCCGCGCTGGACCAAGTCATGAAAGGCCGCACGACCTTGGTCATCGCTCATCGCCTGTCCACGATCGAAAAAGCCGACCTGATCCTGGTCATGGACCAGGGGCGTATCGTGGAGCGCGGCAGCCATGGCGAACTTCTCGCGCAAAACGGCTATTACGCGCGTCTTCACGCCATGGGGCTGGATGCCCCGGCCCAGGACATCGCCTGAATACGAGCCGAAGGCTATGCTCTGCTGCACACGACAATGGAATGCACGATATGCACGAGGCATCAAAGGGAGCAACGCAGCAATCGCAGATGCGCTCTGATGCGCTATCACTTTCCCCCGCGAGTCGGGCAGCCATAAAGAATCAGCGGCCTCGCTGTATCTGGTTGACCGGGCTTTCGGGGGCGGGCAAGTCGACGCTAGCCAATGCCTTGGAAGTCCGGCTCCACGAGCAAGGGCTACACACGGCCCTGCTGGATGGCGACAACTTGCGCAAGGGGTTGTGCAGTGACTTGGGGATGGACGCCGGGGCCCGAAGAGAGAACGTCCGGCGAATAGCCGAAGTGGCACGTTTGATGGTCGAAGCCGGGCTCATCGTCATTGTCGCGGCAATCTCTCCCTTTCGCGCCGACCGGGACGCCGCCCGGCGGTTTTTTGCCAAGGGCGCTTTCGTGGAAGTTTATGTCAGCACGCCTTTCGACGTCTGTGCCCAGCGCGATCCCAAAGGCTTGTACCGAGAAGCGCTCGCCGGACGAATCAAGGATTTCACCGGACTCGACAGCCCTTACGAGCCGCCGCTTGCAGCCGAATGCGAAATCGATACTAGCGAGGTGGGGCTGGCCCAGGCCTGTGAGCACATGATTGCGTTGGCGCAAAAATAATAATGAAGGTTGCGGATAATGCTTCGTGTTACAGCCATGGAAGAGCCTTCCTCAACCCTGTGCTAATATCGCGCCCCTGTTCATTTTGTATGTGGGATGCTCCATGAAGTTGTCCATGCCGCGATTCGATCAAGCCCCTGTATTGGTGGTCGGCGATGTCATGCTCGACCGCTACTGGCATGGCGGTACCTCACGGATTTCCCCTGAGGCCCCGGTACCGGTGGTCAAGGTCGAGCACATCGAGGATCGCCCCGGTGGTGCCGCCAACGTTGCCCTGAACATCGCCGCCCTCGGCGCGCCGGCCTCCCTGGTGGGCGTGACTGGCGACGATGAGGCTGCCGACAGCCTGACCAACAGCCTCAAGGGCGCGGGCGTACGGGCGATATTCCAGCGCATCGCGCACCAGCCGACCATCGTCAAGCTGCGGGTCATGAGCCGTCACCAGCAACTGCTGCGCATCGACTTCGAAGAACCTTTCGCCACCGATCCCTTGGCCCTCGGTGCCGAGGTCGATAGCCTGCTCGAAGGCATCAAGGTCCTGGTGTTGTCGGACTACGGCAAAGGTGCGTTGAAAAACCACCAGGCGCTGATCCAGGCCGCCCGTGCCCGTGGCATTCCGGTCCTGGCCGATCCCAAGGGCAAGGACTTTTCCATCTACCGTGGCGCGAGCCTGATCACCCCGAACCTCAGCGAATTCGAAACCATCGTCGGCGGTTGCGTCGATGAGCACGAGCTGGTGAGTAAAGGCGCCCAGCTGATGCATGACCTGGATCTCGGGGCGCTGCTGGTGACCCGCGGTGAACACGGCATGACCCTGCTGCGTCCTGATCATCCGGCCTTGCACCTGCCGGCCCGTGCCCGTGAAGTGTTCGACGTGACGGGTGCCGGTGACACGGTGATTTCCACCCTGGCTGCAGCGATTGCCGCTGGCGAAGAGCTGCCCCATGCGGTCGCCCTGGCGAACCTGGCGGCGGGCATTGTCGTCGGCAAGCTGGGTACTGCTGCGATCAGTGCGCCGGAGCTGCGTCGCGCCATTCAGCGCGAAGAGGGTTCCGAGCGCGGTGTGCTGGGGCTGGAGCAACTGTTGCTGGCCGTCGACGACGCGCGTGCCCACAACGAAAGAATCGTCTTCACCAATGGGTGCTTCGACATCCTCCATGCCGGCCATGTGACCTACCTCGAGCAGGCCAGGGCCCAGGGTGATCGCCTGATCGTCGCGGTCAATGACGACGCATCGGTGAGCCGCCTCAAAGGGCCGGGCCGGCCGATCAACAGCGTTGATCGACGCATGGCGGTCCTGGCCGGCCTTGGCGCGGTGGATTGGGTCATCAGTTTCAGCGAGGGCACGCCGGAAAACCTGCTTCGCCAGGTCAAGCCGGATGTGCTGGTCAAGGGCGGCGATTATGGCGTCGACCAAGTCGTGGGCGCCGATATCGTTGCGGCCTATGGCGGCGCGGTGAAAGTGCTGGGACTGGTGGAAAACAGCTCGACGACAGCCATCGTCGAGAAGATTCGTGGCCGGTGATGTCTTCACTCGATGGTTTTGGGAGGGTGCGGTATGGCACGCGCCTTTCCGTCGCCTGGCCCGCTCGTGAGCATTGCTTAGTCCCGTTTGGCAGTAACCCGCTTACGAGCGTCATGTTGTCGGTAGTGAACGTACAGTCGCGTTGAAGAGGTCCGGCAACCTGGCGTGATATCGCTGGGGCGAATTGTTTTATTACGGTAGGGGCGGGACGCGTGTTGAAAATTGCGCTGGCATTTTTTGGTATCCCGAGGAATTCGGAAGTCTGTTTCCCGTCCATTGAAAAAAACGTTCTTGCACAAATCCCTGCCGGGAGCGAAGTGCAGTGCTTTTACCACTTGTACAAAATCGATGAAGTTCACAATCCGCGTTCCGGTGAACAGGGCAAACTGAGTGCGGACAACTATTCACCCTTCACCACAATGACCGGTCGACTCGATTCCATTGAGGGGGTTCTGGAGCGCTGGGACTTCGAGAGGGTCAAGGCGCTTGGTGATGCATGGGGGGATCAGCATATGTCCCTCAGAAACCTTATCTATCAGCTCAACTCCCTGAACAGTGTCACGGCTATGATGGAGCCATTTGATCCAGACTTCGTCGTGTTCGTTCGCCCCGACATTTTCTTTCACACGACGCTTCCCAGCTATGTGTTTGCTCGTCCCGAAGCTCGCAGGTTGAATGCCTATATTCCGGACTGGCAATGGTGGAACGGTTTGAACGACCGATTTGCGATCTGCGGGCGTGACGCCTACCGTGCCTATGGCTCGCGTATCGAGCGTATTTTCGATTTCTGCGAGGTAACCGGCAGGAAGCTGCATTCCGAACGGTTACTCAAATTTGCGCTGCAGCAGGCGCATATCAAAGTCTTCACCCTGCCGACCACGGCATCTCGCGTACGGATTAATGGCAATTTCGCTGAAGAGTCGTTCTCTTCCAAGCGCGGCATGGGCAAACGCGAGAATCGTTATTTTCGTCTCTTCGCGCGGTGGCGGACCTACCTCGATAGGCGCTCCTCCACCTGACCTACTTGTGTAGCGTCCCACGAACCATGCGCATCAAGCCCATGGCTTTCTTGTGCAAGCCTTTGAGGCCTTGGCGATGTGGGGCCGGAGCCTTCAGGCCCTGTTTGACAAGCCAATCTTTCCAGCGGATGCGTTCGTCGCGCACCACCCAGCCCTCTTGGCTGGCGAAACTCTCCGCCAGGTACAGCCCCCGGGTGCTGGCTGGGTACAACTGATCCTTTTTCAGGGTGTACAGCTCGGGCAAGGGCTGCCCATCCTGCAGCGGCATCAGGTACAGGTCGGGCCGCTTGCGGTCCAGGCGCGCCACCAACAGGTCACCTTCCAGTCGCTCATCGACGTGAAACAAACTCAGGGACTTGGCTTCCTTGGGCACATCCAGGCGCAAGTCATAGATCAGTTGCAGCGATGCCGTCGGCAGGTGCACGTAGGCCCGTGGTCGCTCGATCAGTTGCAGGTTGGCGCTGCGCACCGGGCGTGCCGAGCCCGACAGTGGCGTCAGCCGGAACGGCAAGGCTTCGCGGTAATGCAGGGCCGTGGCGTAGGGGGCTGGCAGCCAGGTGTCGTTGAAGCGCCCGCCAAGCCAGCCTTCTGGGGTTTCCAGCAGGCATTCCTCGGCAATTTCGCTGATGGCGGTGAGCAGCGGCAGGTTCAGTTCGTGGGCCGGGACGTAGCCGGATATCAGCTTGAGCACCACATCGCCGCGATCCTGTCGACGCTGGCGCACTAGCACCCAATAATCGCGGTTCTGCCAATGCAGGGTCAGGCGCACCGAGACGCCCAGGTTCGCCAACTCCAGGGAAAAGCGCTCGGCATCGGCCACCGCGACAGGACGGCGACGCTGCAAGGTCTGGGCGAAATTCAGCGGCATCCCGACGCTCTGGTAAGTCAGGCCTTCGGGGGTCGCTTCGACGAACAGGGGCAGGGTCTTGAAGTTACTCGGGTTCTTTCTGATGAGCGTACGCGGCATGTCGGCTCCTTCCTTCAGGCCGCGTGGGCGGCGTCAGTGTTTACGCAGGACCGTGGCGACGGTCGCGACGTTATGGGCGAGGTGCAGCGGATTGATGGTGCCGACAATAGCACTGGCGACCCCAGGATGCTCAAACAACAGTTCGAAGCTGGCGCGAACCGGGTCTACCCCGGGGCTCAGGCAGACGTGGCCGCTGGCCAGGGCCTTTTTCACCAGGATCGCTTTGCCGTGTTCGCTGGCGTAGTCAATGACAGCCTTTTCGTTTCGTTCGTTCAGATTGTAGGTGACCATCGCGCAATCGCCTTGCTCCAAGGCCTTCAAGCCGCCGTCGACGGTCTTGCCGGAAAAACCGAAGCCGCCGATCTTGCCCTCGCGCTTGAGCGCCGCCAGGGTCGGGTAGACCTCGCTGTCGTTGAGGATCGCCAGGTCGTTGCCATCCGAATGCACCAGGACCAGGTCGATATAGTCGGTTTCCAGGCGCTTGAGGCTGCGCTCCACCGAAAATCGGGTATGGGCGGCACTGAAGTCATGGCGTGACTGGCCGTCGCTGAACTCTTCGCCGACCTTGCTGACAATCACCCAGTCCTGGCGTTGGCCGCGCAGCAGCGGGCCGAGGCGCTCTTCGCTGCGACCATAGGCCGGCGCGGTGTCGATCAGGTTGATACCCAGGTCGCGCGCCAGTTTGAGCAACATGCGCGCTTCGTCGTCATCGGGGATCCGAAAGCCGTTGGGGTATTTGACGCCTTGGTCGCGACCGAGCTTGACGGTGCCCAGGCCCAGGGGGGAGACGCGCGGGCCGTCATGGCCCAGGGGGCGATAGAGGTCATGCAGGGTCGGTTGGCTCATGGCAGCAGTTGCTCCCAGGCAGGCACGCCCATCGGCGGCTTCGGCAGGTCCGGCAGTGGGGCCGGGTGGCTTGGCTGGATGCCATCGCGTTGCAGGACATTGACCACCCGATCAGCGAAGTCCGGGGCCAGGGCCAGTTTGGTTGGCCAACCCACCAGCAGTCGATCCTGCTCGGCGAGGAAGGCGTTGTCCGGACGGGTCAGGCCCGACTGCAACGGTTCGGCGCGGTCAACCCGCAGCGTGGCCCATTGCGCGGTGCTCAGGTCAACCCAAGGCAACAATTGGCCGAGTTCTTTCTGGGCGGCGGCGATCTGCGCGGCAGGCTCGCGGGTCACGCCATCGCCTTCGGCCAGATCACCACCCACGTACCAGACCCATTGGCCATCGGCCGCCGGATGAGTGGTCACGGTGACGCGCGGCTTCGGTCCACCGCCCAGGCAATGGGCGTAGAGCGGCTTGAGGCTGGGGCCCTTGACCAGGACCATGTGCAGCGGCCGGCGCTGCATGGCTGGCTGGTCCAGGCCCAAGGCGTTGAGCAGGTCGGCGGTGCCGCCCCCGGCGCTGAGGACAATGCGTTGCGCGCGAATCTCGCGGCCATCGACCTTGAGTCCGATCAGCTCGCCCCCTTCGCGCAGCGGTTCGATGTGTTGCCCGGCCAACAAGCTGTCGCCGGCCAGTTCCGCCAGGCGCGCGATCACGCTCGGCACGTCCACCACCAGCTCGGCCAGGCGATAGACCTTGCCCTTGAAGCGCTTGTCTTGCAGGGCCGGCGGCAACTGGTCGCCCTTGACCTGATCGACCCGCCCGCGCACGGCCTTGCTGGCAAAGAAACTGGTGAGGTTGCCGGCCAGGGTGCCGGGGGACCAGAGGTAATGGGCATCGGACAGCATGCGCACGCCGGACAGGTCCAGCTCACCTTCACCTTTCAGGGCTTCGCGCCAGCGACGCGGCATGTCGGCGATGGCTTCCGAGGCACCGGTCAGGGCGCCGTGCAGGGCGTACTTGGCGCCACCATGGATAATGCCCTGGGATTTGACACTCTGCCCGCCGCCGAGGCTGGCGCTTTCCACCAGCACGGTCGAAAAACCCTGGCGACGCAGGCGTGCATTCAGCCAGAGACCGGCGACGCCTGCGCCGACAATCAGAATGTCGGTGGAAATAACGGATGACATGAGCGACCTCAGTGTTCAAGACGAGGGCGCAGTATACAGACTCGATGCAGAGGGAATTTGTTGGCGGTCAACCTGTGGGAGCAAAGCTTGCTCGCGATACGGGCGCCTCGGTTCCAGAGAGACCGCGTCGTTTTCATCGAGGGCAAGTCTTGCTCCCACAGATTCCCCCTTGCCGAACATGTGTTTTCAGTCCTTTTAATCCGTGTTTTCAGTGGCCAGCAGTCTTGGAAAACAGCTGGATCACCACCACCCCCAACACAATCAACGCCATCCCCAGCATCGCCGGCACGTCCAGTTTCTGCCCATAGATGAACAGCGCCGCCACGCTGACCATCACAATCCCCAGCCCGGCCCAGACCGCATAGGCCACGCCCACCGGTACGGTGCGCACCACCAGCGTCAGCATCCAGAACGCGGTGCCGTAGCCGACGACGACCAGCAGCAAAGGCAGAGGTGTGCTCAGGCCCTTGATCGCTTTCATCGAAACGGTGGCGATGACTTCGGCGCAGATGGCGATGGCCAGGTAGTAGTAGGCGTTCATGGGCGGTTCCTCTTCGACGGTTGCGTCTTTCGATGGGGCCATTCTAGAGATGGCTCAGATGCGGTAAAGTCATTACCTATCTGTAATCAAGATAGGTTGAGCCATGAACGTGCAGTGGAACCTGGAGCAATTGCGGCTGTTTGTCGGGGTCGCCGAGAAACGTTCGTTTTCGGCCGTGGCCCGGGATCAGCGCAAGGCCCAATCGGCCATCAGCAGCGCGATTGCCTTGCTGGAGGACGACTTGGGGGTGAGCCTGTTCGAGCGCAGCAGCGGCCGGCAGCCCAGGCTCACCGACGCGGGAGAAGCCTTGCTTGAAGAGGCCCGGGAAGTGCTGCGTCAGTGCGAGCGCCTCAATGGCCGGGCCCTGGCCCTGATGCGCGGGCAGGAAGCGTCGCTGCGCCTGGCCCAGGACGAAGCCATGCCTTATCAACCGGTCATCGACAGCCTGGCGGCCCTGGCCGAGCAATTCCCCACCCTCGAAGTGCAACTGGCCAGCGCCGCCCAAGGCGATGTGGCGCGCAAACTGGTGGAGCGCCGCGCCGACCTCGGCTTGCTGTTCTATCACGACCAGATTCCCGAGGCGCTGGAGCGCCGGGTGCTGGGCAGCGTCGAGATGGTCACGGTGTGTGGCAGGGGGCACCCGCTGGCGAACCATGACTATGTGACCTGCCGGGAAATGGCCCGGCACCGCCAGTTGTTGATGGCCACCCAGTCCAGTGTCTATCCCGGCAGTGAGCAGGCCAGCCCGCAAGTTTGGCGGGCTGACAGTTTCTATGTACTGGCCGAATGGCTGAGGAGTGGCCTGGGCTGGGCCTGGCTGCCTCGGCATGTGGTGCAATACCCGGCGTACCTGGGCGACATGGTCGAGCTCAGCAGCGAATGGACCCCGCCGGCCCTGGTGGTGGAACTGGTCTGGCGCCGCGACGAACCCCTGGGTCCGGCCGCCCGTTGGCTGGCGGAACGTTTTGCCGTGCAGTTGCAGGCGATTGGCTGAAAAACCGATAAACTCCGCCGCCATGAACAGAACTCTCTATAGCGCGTTGTTTTACTTGGGGCTGCCACTGGTAGCGATTCGGCTGTGGTTGCGGGCCCGCAAGGCGCCGGCTTATGCCCGGCGCATCGGCGAGCGGTTTTCCTGGGGGCTGCCGGTCATGGTGCCGGGGGGCATCTGGGTCCACTCGGTGTCGGTGGGCGAGAGCATCGCCGCCGCGCCGATGATCCGCGCCTTGCTGCAACGTTATCCACAGCTGCCGATCACCGTCACCTGCATGACGCCCACCGGTTCGGAGCGGATCCGCGCGTTGTTCTCCGGCGAGCCGCGCATCCAGCATTGCTATCTGCCTTACGACTTGCCCTGCGCCGCCAAGCGTTTTCTCGACCGGGTTCGCCCGTCCCTGGCGGTGATCATGGAAACCGAGCTGTGGCCCAACCACATTCACCAGTGTGCCAAGCGTGGTATTCCCGTTGCTTTGGCTAACGCGCGGCTGTCGGAGCGTTCGGCACGGGGCTATGGGCGTTTTCCCAAGCTCACCCGGCCGATGCTCGCCGAGATGAGCCTGTTCGCCGTGCAGACCGAAGCCGAAGCCGAGCGTTTTCGCCAGCTGGGCGCCCGGGCGGAAACCGTCGAGGTCACCGGCTCGATCAAGTTCGACCTGACCATCGACCCGCAACTGCTCGAAGACGCCAGTGCCTTGCGTCGCCAGTGGCAGGCTACCGAGCGCCCGGTGTGGATCGCCGCCAGTACCCATGAGGGCGAGGACGAAGTGGTGTTGGCCGCCCACCGTCGGTTGCTCGACAGCTACCCCGATGCGTTGCTGATTCTGGTGCCGCGTCATCCTGAGCGTTTCGACTCCGTGCACCAGTTGTGTGAAAACGAAGGCCTGGTCACGGTGCGGCGCTCCAGTGGGCAAGCGGTCACCGCCCAGACGTCGGTGTTGCTCGGCGATACCATGGGCGAACTGCTGTTTCTCTACGCGTTGGCCGACAGTGCGTTTGTCGGTGGCAGCCTGGTGCCCAACGGTGGACACAACCTGCTCGAGCCGGCGGCGCTGGCGAAACCGGTGCTCAGCGGGCCGCACTTGTTCAACTTCCTCGAAATCGCCGCGCAACTGCGCGCTGCCGGTGCGCTAACGGAAGTGGACGATGCCGAAAGCCTGGCCCTGGCAGTGCAGCGCCTGTTCGAACTGCCCCGCGATGCCCAGCGCATGGCCGAGGCGGGGCTTGCGGTGATGCGCACCAATCAGGGCGCGTTGCAGCGCTTGCTGGAGGGGTTGGGGCGGTTGCTCGGCTGAGTCTCTAGGGAGGCGAGGGAAGGTTTTTCCACAACCTCCTGTGGGAGCAAAGCTTGCTCGCGATACAAGCGCCTCGGTTCCAGAGAGACCGCGCTGTATTCATCGCGGGCAAGCCTTGCTCCCACACCAGCTTTGCTCCCACAGGGGGGCTGGACAAGCCTTCCCTCGGTGAGGTTATTGCGCCGGCCGCGAGCGCAATTGCTCCGCTGCTGCCTGGGCCAGGTCCGGCGGCAGGAAGTCGCGGTCGGGGTTGTAGTCGGGCTTGAGGTAGCGTGACAGGTCTTGCAGGTCCGCCGGGCTCAACGTCCCGGCCGCCTGCTTGAGGCGCAGGTTGTCGAGAATGTAGTCGTAGCGGGCGTTGTTGTAGTTGCGCACCGAGGTGTACAGCTGACGCTGGGCATCGAGCACATCGACGATGTTGCGAGTGCCCACCTGGTAGCCGATTTCCGTGGCTTCCACCGCGCTCTGGTTGGAGATGATCGACTGGCGCCGGGCCTGGACCTGCTCCACGTCGGTGTTTACCGCGCGGTGCAGGTTACGGGTGTTTTCCACCACCTGCCGGCGCAGGCCTTCGCGTTGCTGTTCGGTCTGGGTGAGCTGCGAGTAGGACTCGCGCACCTGGGAGCTGGTCAGCCCGCCGCTGTAGATCGGGATGCTCAGTTGCAGGCCGATGGTGCGTTGCTCGGCATCGCCGCCATAACGCTGACCGGTGGGGCTCGGGTTGGTGAAGCCGAGGCCGTCGTTGTCGCCTTTTCTATACTGGGCTATCGCGTCGAGGGTCGGTGCATGGCCAGCCTTGCGTTGGCGCAGGGTGTCCTCGGCGGCATCGACGGCGTAGTTGCTGGCCAGCAGGTTCAGGTTCTGCTTGGCCGCCGTGTCGACCCAGGCTTTGGCATCGTTCGGCGTCGGCGGCAGGATCGGCAAGGTGTGGACGATGCCCTGGAGCGCGTTGTACTGGCGGTTGGTCAGGGTGATCAAGGCTTCGAAGGCGTCTTCGACCTGGCGCTGGGCGAGGATCCGGTTGGCCCGTGCTGTGTCGTAGCTGGCCTGGGATTGCAGCACGTCGGTCTTGTCCGACAGGCCTACGTCGAAGCGTTCGTTGGACTGGTCGAGCTGGCGCTTGAACGCGGCTTCCTCGGCCTTGGTCGAGGCCAGGTTGTCCTGGCTGCGCAGCACGTTGAAGTAGCTCTCGGCGCTTTGCAGGATCATGTTCTGTTCAGTGGCTGACAGTTGCAGCGACGCTTGTTCGTCGACGGACTTTGCCGCCTGGAGCTGGAACCAGCGGTCGGCGCGGAAAATCGGCTGGGACAGTGTCGCCTGGTAAACCGTGGAACTGCGGTTGGCGGTCATCGCCGGCTGGTCAAGCTCGGTACGCGTGTTGTTCAGATCGGCGCCGGCCGAAAGGTTGGGCAACAACCCGGCGCGAGCCTGGGGCACCACTTCCTTCTGGGCGCCATACTGGGCGCGGGCAGCGGCCAGGTCGGCGTTGTTGTCCACCGCTTCCTGATACACGCTCACCAGATCGGTTTTGGTGGTCAAGGGCGCTTCGGCGGCCCAGGCCATTGCGTTGGACGCACAAGACACGGCCAGGGCCAGTGAAAGTTTGCGCAGCATGAGGCTATCCCTAGTTCGCAAATGAGTGCGCATAAGTGGCGCGCGGCGTAGCGAGTGTAGTTGCGCCCGGGCGTGGCAACAATCCTGTATATGCGCCATTCATCACGCCTTTTGCCCTGGCGATGGCGTTCTCTCGTGGTTGTGTCTAGACTGGCCGGGTTCTTGTCGGGGTGCCTTGCTATGAGGCTGAGATCGAATAATTTCGGATCCCGTTGAACCTGATCAGGTTAGCGCCTGCGTAGGGAACAAGATTTCTCGTCACCCGGCGAGTCCTCTTGTGCTTCGTCCGGGATGTCGTTCGACCATTGAACGCACTCGAGCAGCAAGCACAGCGTCCGCATTTTCGTGCAGGGGCGCGTCCATTCGTTACAGGTTCGCTCCGACAAAAATCCACTGCCTGGATGTGTGTCTGGAGAGCCCGTGATGACGACAAAATCAAAAAACGCGATCAACCTCAGTGATTCGGCCAAGGTCGATGAGCAATCGGTTCAGCCCTTTACCCGCTCGCAAAAAATCTATGTCCAGGGCAGCCGCCCGGATATCCGCGTGCCCATGCGCGAAATCAGCCTCGATGTAACCCCGACCGACTTCGGCGGCGAAATCAACGCGCCGGTCGTGGTGTATGACACCTCGGGCCCGTACACCGACCCGAACGTGATTATCGACGTGCGCCAGGGCCTGGCCGACGTGCGCTCGCCGTGGATCGAGGCCCGTGGCGACACCGAGCGTCTTGCCGGCCTGAGCTCCAACTTCGGCCAGGAACGCCTGGCTGATCCCGAGCTGACCAAGCTGCGCTTTGCTCACGTGAACAACCCACGTCGCGCCAAGCCGGGTGCCAACGTCAGCCAGATGCACTACGCGCGCAAAGGCATCATCACTGCCGAGATGGAATACGTTGCCATCCGCGAAAACATGAAGCTGGAAGTCGCCCGCGCCGCCGGCCTGCTGGACCAGCAACACGCCGGCCACAGCTTCGGCGCCAGCGTGCCGAAAGTCATCACCGCGGAATTCGTGCGTGACGAAATCGCCCGTGGTCGCGCGATCATCCCGGCCAACATCAACCACACCGAACTGGAACCGATGATCATCGGCCGTAACTTCCTGGTGAAGATCAACGGCAACATCGGCAACAGTGCGCTGGGTTCGTCCATCGAAGAAGAAGTGGCGAAGCTGACCTGGGGCATCCGCTGGGGTTCGGACACGGTCATGGACCTGTCCACCGGCAAGCACATCCATGAAACCCGCGAGTGGATCATCCGCAACTCGCCAGTGCCGATCGGCACCGTGCCGATCTACCAGGCCCTGGAAAAAGTCGGCGGCGTGGCTGAAGACCTGACCTGGGAGCTGTTCCGCGACACGCTGATCGAACAGGCCGAGCAGGGCGTCGACTACTTCACCATCCACGCCGGCGTGTTGCTGCGCTATGTGCCGATGACCGCCAAGCGCGTCACCGGTATCGTCAGCCGTGGCGGTTCGATCATGGCCAAGTGGTGCCTGGCGCACCACAAAGAGAACTTCCTCTACACCCACTTCGAAGACATCTGCGAAATCATGAAGGCCTACGACGTCAGCTTCTCGCTGGGCGATGGCCTGCGTCCGGGCTCGATTGCCGACGCCAACGACGAAGCGCAGTTCGGTGAGCTGGAAACCCTCGGCGAGCTGACCAAGATCGCCTGGAAGCACGACGTGCAATGCATGATCGAAGGCCCCGGCCACGTGCCGATGCAACTGATCAAAGAGAACATGGACAAGCAGCTCGAGTGCTGCGACGAGGCGCCGTTCTACACCCTCGGCCCACTGACCACCGACATCGCGCCGGGCTACGACCACATCACCTCCGGCATCGGTGCGGCGATGATCGGCTGGTTCGGTTGCGCCATGCTCTGCTACGTCACGCCGAAGGAACACCTCGGCTTGCCGAACAAGGATGACGTGAAGACCGGGATCATCACCTACAAGATCGCCGCGCACGCCGCCGACCTTGCCAAGGGCCACCCGGGCGCGCAGATCCGTGACAACGCCTTGAGCAAGGCGCGTTTCGAGTTCCGTTGGGAAGACCAGTTCAACCTCGGCCTGGACCCGGACACCGCTCGCTCGTACCACGACGAAACCCTGCCGAAGGACTCGGCCAAGGTGGCGCATTTCTGCTCGATGTGCGGGCCGAAATTCTGCTCGATGAAAATCACCCAGGAAGTGCGCGAGTACGCGGCCAACCAGCGCATTGAAGCGGTGGATGTCGATGTCGCCCAGGGCTTGGCGGAGCAGGCTGAGCGGTTCAAGAAGGAAGGTAGTCAGCTTTACAAGAAAGTCTGATTTGGGCTGAGCTGAGGGTGGCGGTGTCCTCACTGCCGCCTTCGCGAGCAGGCTCGCTCCCACAGTGGATCTCGGTCGTTCACAAATCTTGTGTCCACCGCAAATCCCCTGTGGGAGCGAGCCTGCTCGCGATTGCGATCATCAGAACAACAAATATCCCTCTGAGACAACGACCCTTGAACATCCAACCCAGCACCTACTCCCCAGACACCGCCGTCCCCCTGGACAAACGCGTCTTCGGCGCCCGCGATCTGTTTTCCCTGTGGTTCTCCCTGGGCATCGGCCTGATGGTCTTGCAGGTCGGTGCCTTGCTCGCGCCGGGCCTGGGTCTCAGTGGTTCGTTGCTGGCGATTTTCTTCGGCACGCTGGTGGGCGTTCTGCTGCTGGCCGCCGTCGGGGTGATCGGCAGTGACACCGGCCTGTCGGCCATGGCCGCCCTCAAGCTCAGCCTCGGCGGCAAGGGCGCGAGCGTGCCGGCGGTGTTGAATCTGCTGCAGTTGATCGGCTGGGGCTCGTTCGAAATCATCGTCATGCGTGATGCCGCCAGCCTGCTCGGTGCCCGAGCCTTCAGCGAAGGCAGCCTGGGCGCCAACCCACTGCTGTGGACGCTGTTCTTCGGCGCCCTGGCGACACTGCTCGCCGTGAGCGGGCCGCTGACGTTCGTGCGCAAGGTCCTGCGCAAGTGGGGCATCTGGTTGCTATTGGCGGCTTGCATCTGGTTGACCTGGAACCTGTTCGCCAAGGCTGATCTGGTTGCGCTGTGGGCCGAGGCAGGCGATGGTTCTATGCCGTTGGCGGTGGGGTTTGACATCGCCATTGCGATGCCGCTGTCGTGGTTGCCGCTGATTGCCGACTATTCGCGTTTCGGCAAGCGCGCCAAGAACGTCTTCGGCGGCACTGCCGTGGGCTTCTTCATCGGTAACGTCTGGCTGATGAGCCTGGGCGTGGCCTACACCCTGGCGTTCGCGCCGAGCGGCGAAGTCAACGCGTTGCTACTGGCCTTGGCTGGCGCCGGGCTGGGCATTCCGCTGCTGCTGATTCTGTTGGACGAGTCGGAAAACGCCTTCGCCGACATTCACTCGGCGGCGGTGTCGACGGGCATGCTGTCGGGGTTGAAAGTCGAGCACCTGGCCTTGGCGATTGGCGTCATCTGCACCTTGATCGCCTGCTTCGCACCGTTGGCGCAATACCAGAACTTCCTGCTGCTGATCGGCTCGGTGTTCGCACCGCTGTTCGGCGTGGTGCTGGTGGACCACTTCATCCTGCGCAAACGCAGCAGCCAAGGGGTGTCAGCCGCGTTGCGCTGGCCGGCCCTGTTGGCCTGGTTGGGTGGGGTGAGCACTTATCACTTGCTGGCCAACTTCTATCCGGACATCGGCGCAACCCTGCCGTCGCTGATTCTGGCAGGGTTGCTGCAACTGTTACTGGGCCGGGCTTTCAGCTACGGCCGGGGAACAGCTCGGGCTTGAGGATGCCGTTGAGGCGTGGGTAAGCGATCTTCAGTTCGATGTGGCCCAGGGCGTACGGCGCGATGGTGCTCACTTCGTACTTGAGGATCACCCCGCCGTAGGTCAGCGCCACGTGTGGGGTTTTCTGGAAGGACCACTGTTTCAGGAATTCGGGTTCCTGATCCAGCTTGGTGCTGATCAGCCAACTGTTGTGGGCGACCTGGGCGGCTTTCCAGAACGCTTCTTCCTGGCCCGGCAGCAGCATGTCCGACAGCGTCAGCACCTTGTGTTGCTGGCGCGAATAGTTGATGAAGCCGCGACCCGGCGTGCCGTGGGCGCCGCCGGTGTCCAGGTAGCTGGACAATTCGATGATCACCAGGCCGTCATGTTGCTCACGTACCTTGGCCTGCAAATAGCTGCTGTTGCGGGGGGCGGCGTTGCGCAGGAACTGCTCGCGATAGGCGGCAAGCGTCGGCGCCGCCTGGGCGTCCGGGGTGGTGCGGGTCATTTGCAGCAGGCGCTTTTCAACGATGCCGTCCAGGGCTGGCTCGGTGGGAAAGTGCAGGGTATCGATGTTCACCAACGGGCAGTCGGCACTGGCGCAACCTTGTTGCAGTTGTTCCGACGCGTCGCGGGTGGTTTCCAGCGGTGCGCGGTAATTGGGTTGGAACAGGCTTTGGCAAGCGCCCAGGGTCAGGGCAATGGCGGCCACGGAGGCAGTTTTGAAAAGCGACATGGGCGTCCTTCATGGAACAGGGAAAGGCGAAAAGTTACCCGCTTCGACTGCCAGCAGGACAATCAGTTCGCCACTAAGCTCATTAGAGTTCTTTCACCTTCTGCCGTCCATCCCGATGAGTGGAAAGGGGCTGCATCAAAGGGTACGGGCGCGTTAGGATGGCGCGAAGCCGAGGTTGGAACCTCGTATTGATCGACTGCACACGAGGATTGTCATGACCGATTTCGCCAACGCCACACCGAACACCGTGGACATCGTCAAGCGTGAAACCTGCTTCAAGGGTTTCTATAAGCTCGACCGCCTTGTCTTGCGCCACGAGTTGTTTGCCGGTGGTATGAGCCGTGAGATCAGCCGTGAGTTGTTCGTGCGTCATGACGCCGTGTGCGTATTGCCCTACGACCCGCAGCGCGATGAAGTGGTGTTGATCGAGCAGTTTCGCGTGGGCGCCATCGGCAAGACCACCAACCCCTGGCTGGTGGAACTGGTGGCTGGCCTGATCGACAAGGACGAGCAACCGGAAGAAGTTGCTCATCGCGAAGCGCAGGAGGAAGCTGGGCTTGTGTTCGCTGCGCTTTGGCCGATGACCAAATATTTTCCATCGCCGGGCGGCAGCAATGAATTCGTACATTTGTACCTGGGGCGTTGCGACAGCACGGGGGCAGGCGGCCTGCATGGCCTTCTGGAGGAAGCCGAGGACATTCGGGTGAAGGTCTGGGCCTACGAAGATGCCTTGCAAGCTGTGCGCGACGGGCGTATCTGCAACGCGGCCAGCATCATTGCCTTGCAATGGCTGGCCTTGAATCGCGATGAAGTGAGGGGGCTATGGTCCTGAACAAGCTGCGCGACCGCTATCGCGTCGATCTGGTGGGGTTGCAGGCCGCCTGCGAGGCCAATTACGCTCGCCTGATGCGCTTGTTGCCGGACATGCGCAACGACCCGGCGCCTCGGCGCATCGCCGTGACCCACGGCGACCAGATGCTGGGCGTGCTGGCCCTGGAAGTGCTGCAGACCTGTCCCTACACCACCACGTTGCAAGTGCGTCAGGAGCACAGCCTGCCTTGGTTGCCGGTGCCGCAACTGGAGGTCCAGGTCTATCACGATGCGCGCATGGCCGAAGTTGTCAGTGCCGAACATGCACGACGCTTTCGTGGCATCTATCCTTACCCCAATGCCTCGATGCACCAGCCGGATGAAAAAGCCCAGTTGAACCTGTTCCTGGGCGAGTGGCTGAGTCATTGCCTGGCGCTGGGCCACGAGTTCGAAGTCGTTCGGTAGTTGTGAACCGGTTCCGGTTCGCGGGTTTCCCCTTTCGATCGTCCCCAGCATAATTGCGGCTTCATGCAACGGCGTGACTGCGCCTGGGAGAGAGCGATTTGCCGAGCGTATCCAGCTTGACCACTGCCGATGCGGCGTTGCTGGTCCAACTGTCTGACAGCCATTTGTTCGCCGAGGCCGATGCCTCGTTGCTGGGCATGAATACCCGTGACAGTTTGCGGGCGGTCATTGATTTGGTGCTCAAGCAGCAGCCGGACATTGACCTGATGCTCGCCACCGGGGACCTGTCCCAGGACGGTACGCTGGAGTCCTACGAGGCGTTTCGGCAATTGACTGCGCGAATCGATGCGCCGGCGCGGTGGATTCCCGGTAACCATGATGAGCCGCAGGTGATGCTCAAGGCGACGGTCAAGAGCAGGTTGCTCGATCCGGTGGTGGACATTGGCAATTGGCGCGTGACGATGCTCGATTCTGCCGTGCCTGGTTCGGTGCCGGGTTTTTTGGCCGAGGAGCAGTTGATTCTGTTGGCCAATGCCTTGAGTGAGGCGCCGGAGCGGCATCACTTGGTGTGCCTGCATCATCATCCTGTTTCGATTGGGTGTGTGTGGATGGAGCCGATTGGGTTGCGTAATCCTGAGGCGTTGTTTGCGGTGTTGGATCGGTTTCCCCAGGTGCGGGCGGTGTTGTGGGGGCATGTGCATCAGGAGGTTGATCGGGTGCGCGAGGGGGTTCGTTTGTTGGCTTCACCTTCGACCTGTATTCAGTTTGAGCCTGGGAGTGAGGATTTTGCGGTGGGCTCGCAGGCGCCTGGGTATCGGTGGTTGCGGTTGTTGCCGGATGGGCGATTGGAGACGGGGGTTGAGCGAGTGGTTGGGTTTGCGTTTACCCCCGACTATGGCTCCAACGGGTACTGAGGACGAGGCGGCCTGACAGCTGGCCTGTCTCTCCCGGTTGTACATCTTTCAGATCTGTGGGAGCAAAGCTTGCTCGCGATGGCGGCCTGACTGAGTACATATCCATTGCTGCGGTAACGGCCGCTTAGGGTTCCGCCCTGACGGCGGGTCACTTTTGAAAAGCCCGGAAGCCGGCCCAGTCGAAAGTAACCAAAGCGCTCATGCCCCACCACTCGGTGCCTCGCTCCGGCATTGCTCCGTGGGCCCGCCGCGAAGGGCCATCCATGGCCCAGCGCGGCTATCCCGGCATCCATGCCGGGATGCCCACTGCGCAATGCCTGCGTTCGGCCATCGTGGTTAACGGGGCGCCGAGATCAACGTCCACCGCGAGGCGGCCTAGTAGCCGACCTGGTTCTCACGGTCGTACACCCATCAGACTTGTTTGAGCAGGACCTGTGGGAGCAAAGCTTGCTCGCGAGGCGGCCTGATAGCCGACCTGATTCTCCGGTCATACCCCGATCCAATTGTGGGAGCGGGCTTGCTCGCGAAGACGGCGCTACATTCAGCATGGATGCAAGCAGACCCACCGCCATCGCGAGCAAGCTTTGCTCCCACAGAGATCGGCGGTGGACGCTGATCTTATAAACGACCAAAAACCTGTGTGGGAGCGAGCTTGCTCGCGATGGCGGCTGACAGCCGACCAGGGTTTGTGGGAATGGTCGGACATCCTTCCTGGTTCAAGCAGATTTTTCCGACGAGCTCTGGCGGTTGCTGGGTGGGAAGGGCTGTCGCTAACCTTTTCCCGTCGCTGAAAGTTCAGCGGCCGGGCCTGGAAACCCGAAAGTAGGAGGGCGTTATTTCAATCCTAGTGGAGCGCCAACATGTCTGAAGATAACTCTGGGCCAACAAAAAAAGATTCCATTTCTCCCGAAGCCAGCCAGATTCCCCCGATACTCGATGAAGCCGCCAAGCGAGCCATCGACCATTATCTTGATCCCAAACCTCAAGCCAAAAAGAAAAAGCCCTCAGGTCAACTGTTCACCGTCGTGGACGGCGTCGACACCGAAAGCCTGCTGGCCAACCTCAGCGAAACCCTGGCCTCAGCCGATGCCATGGTCAGCGACCTTGCCTTCGACCTGAAAGGCTCGCGACGCCATGTTGCCCTTGGCATTCAGCAACTGATCGAGCTGGGCGCTTTATTGGCGAATCGGATGCTGGACAACGTCAACACACAACCCTGACCACACCGCGAGCAGAGGCGAGAAGGCTCCCACAGAGGGAGTGGTGGTGGGTGCGGGATCAATGCCCACCGCCGATCCCTGTGGGAGCTGAGCTTGCTCGCGATAGCGGTGGGTCTGCTTGCATTAATGCTGAATGTGCCTTCGTCTTCGCGAGCAAGCCCGCTCCCACAATCGGATCGGAGTACGACCGGAGAACCAGGCCAGCTGTCAGGCCGCCTCGCGAGCAAGCTTTGCTCCCACAGGTGCTGTGATCGACGATTCATAGGAGGCAACAACACGGTCAAATCCCCCCCAATCACCGCAATCTCCCTGTAAACTCCGGCTTTTGCCCAGCACCCAGGGAGTCGGCAATGTCGGGTTCGATCCTTTATATCCATGGCCTCAACAGCGCCCCGGCGTCGACCAAGGCCAGCCAGTTGACGCAAGTGATGACGCGCCTGGGCCTGAGCGACCAGTTGCAGGTGCCCGCCTTGCATCACCACCCCCGCCAGGCCATCGGTCAGTTGGAACAGGCGATTACAGAACTGGGGCGCCCGCTGCTGGTCGGCAGCTCGCTCGGCGGCTACTATGCCACTCACTTGGCCGAGCGCCACGGGCTCAAGGCCCTGCTGGTCAACCCTGCCGTCAGCCCGCATCGGCTGTTCGACGGCTACCTGGGCACGCAGAAGAATTTGTACACCGACGAAACCTGGGAATTGACCCACGACCACGTCACGGCCTTGGCCGAACTGCAAGTCCCGGCGCCCCGGGATCCGCAGCGGTTTCAGGTATGGTTGCAAACCGGTGACGAAACGCTGGATTATCGCCACGCCCAGCAGTATTACCGCGCCTGTGCCTTGCGCATCCAGGCCGGCGGCGACCACAGTTTCCAAGGGTTTGCCCAGCAGTTGCCGGCGCTGTTGAGTTTTGCCGGCATTGGCGCCGATTTGTACCAGGCGATCGACTTCACGTCGCTGTGAGCCCATCGCCCCTTTTTCATTGAACACTGACGACGAGACCCCATGGCCACTCCCAGCGCTAGCTCTTATAACGCAGACGCCATCGAAGTCCTCTCGGGCCTCGACCCGGTGCGCAAGCGCCCCGGCATGTACACCGACACCAGTCGGCCGAACCACCTCGCCCAGGAAGTCATCGACAACAGTGTCGACGAAGCCTTGGCCGGGCACGCCCGTTCGGTGCAGGTCATCCTGCACGCCGATCACTCGCTGGAAGTCAGCGACGATGGCCGCGGCATGCCGGTGGACATTCACCCCGAAGAGGGTGTGTCGGGCGTCGAGCTGATTCTCACCAAGCTCCACGCCGGCGGCAAGTTTTCCAACAAGAACTACCAATTTTCCGGCGGTCTGCACGGGGTGGGTATTTCCGTGGTCAACGCCTTGTCGACCCAGGTGCGGGTGCGGGTCAAGCGTGATGGCAACGAATACCAGATGACCTTCGCCGACGGCTACAAGGCCACCGAGCTGGAAGTGGTCGGCACCGTCGGCAAGCGCAACACCGGGACCAGCGTGTATTTCGCCCCGGACCCGAAGTATTTCGACTCACCGAAGTTTTCCGTCAGCCGCCTCAAGCACGTGCTCAAGGCCAAGGCTGTGTTGTGCCCGGGGCTGCTGGTCAGTTTCGAGGACAAGGCCACCGGCGAGAAAGTCGAATGGCATTACGAAGATGGCCTGCGCTCCTACCTGGTGGACGCGGTCAACGGTTTCGAGCGCCTGCCCGACGAGCCGTTCTGCGGCAGCCTGGCCGGTAACAAGGAAGCGGTGGACTGGGCGCTGTTGTGGCTGCCCGAAGGCGGCGAAAGCGTTCAGGAAAGCTACGTCAACCTGATCCCCACGGCCCAGGGCGGTACCCACGTCAACGGCTTGCGCCAGGGTTTGCTCGACGCGATGCGCGAATTCTGCGAGTTCCGCAACTTGCTGCCCCGTGGCGTGAAGCTGGCGCCGGAAGACGTCTGGGAACGCATCGCCTTCGTGCTGTCGATGAAGATGCAGGAACCGCAATTTTCCGGCCAGACCAAGGAACGCCTGTCGTCCCGCGAAGCGGCGGCGTTTGTCTCCGGGGTGGTCAAGGACGCGTTCAGCCTGTGGCTCAACGCTAACCCGGAAACCGGTTTGGCCCTGGCAGAGCTGGCAATCAATAACGCCGGCCGCCGTCTCAAGGCCAGCAAGAAAGTCGAGCGCAAGCGCATCACCCAGGGGCCGGCATTGCCGGGCAAGCTCGCCGATTGTGCCGGGCAGGATCCGATGCGTTCCGAGCTGTTCCTGGTGGAAGGTGACTCCGCCGGCGGCTCGGCCAAGCAGGCGCGGGACAAGGAGTTCCAGGCGATCCTGCCGCTGCGGGGCAAGATCCTCAATACCTGGGAAGTGGACGGCAGCGAAGTGCTGGCCAGCCAGGAAGTGCATAACATCGCGGTGGCCATCGGTGTCGATCCGGGCGCCGCCGACATGAGCCAGCTGCGCTACGGCAAGATCTGCATCCTCGCCGACGCCGACTCCGACGGCCTGCACATCGCCACGTTGCTCTGTGCCTTGTTCGTTCAGCATTTCCGCCCGCTGGTGGATGCCGGCCACGTCTATGTGGCGATGCCGCCGCTGTACCGCATCGACCTGGGCAAGGAGATCTACTACGCCCTGGACGAAGCCGAGCGCGACGGCATTCTCGATCGCCTGGTGGCCGAGAAAAAACGCGGCAAGCCGCAGGTCACCCGATTCAAGGGCCTGGGCGAGATGAACCCGCCGCAGTTGCGTGAAACCACCATGGACCCAAACACGCGCCGCTTGGTGCAGTTGACCCTGGATGATTTCGAAGCGACGTCGGAAATGATGGACATGCTGCTGGCGAAGAAACGCGCGGGTGACCGCAAATCCTGGCTTGAATCCAAAGGGAACCTGGCCGAGGTGCTGGCCTGATGCGCAACGGTTTCGCCCTGGCATTGTTGCTGTGGGCGGGGGTTGTGGCCGCAGGGCCTGCACCGGAACTGAAGCTGCTGTCCGAGCATGCCGTTGATGGCATGCGCGGCGGCAATTTGTCGGGGCTGGCGCTGTGCGGCAGCGACATGTGGACGGTGTCCGATCGCGACGATGACCGGATCTACCGCCTCACGCCCGTCGATGCGCCGGTCTGGCAAGCCGAAGTGGTTGAAATCGAGGTGCCGAAGGTGCCGGACAGCGGGTTGCCTTGGGGCTTGAAATCCCGAACCTGGGCGGCGTCGTTCCTGCGCGGTGGCGAGCTGGATTTTGAAGGCATCAGTTGCGACAGCGCCGGTAATCGTTATGTGGTCAGTGAGTCCCATGCCGCGGTGTTGCAGGTGCCGACGGAGGGGCCGGCGTCCTGGTTGAAAATCGCACCAACAATGATCCGCCAGGCCCGCGCCAGTGGCATGTTGCTGCATTTCAATGCGTTGTTCGAAGGCTTGGCGGTCAACCCGGCCGGTGACCAACTGTGGTTGGCGACCGAGCGCGAGCGTCGCGGCCTGCTGCTGATCAAGCGCCAGCAAACGGTGTGGGACTGCGAGGGCAACTGCGTGTTGCTGAGCGAAGCGGGGCTGGAGATGCAGCCGGCGCAGTTTCCCAAGGCCAAGGCGGTTTCGCGGGATTTCGCTGATCTGTCATTGTTCAATGGCAAGCTGTTTACCCTGGAACGCAACGCCTTTGAGATCTGTCGGCGTGACCCCCAGACCGCCCAAGTGGAACGGTGCTGGTCGTTTGCCGTCGAGGCATTGCAGGACAATCGCCGTTACCCACAGCCCTACGGGCTGGCCGAAGCGCTGGTGGTGAACGCTGAGGGCGCCTGGGTCGGCCTGGACAACAACGACGGTGCCCGCGCCGACGGCGAAACTCGGCCGATCGTCTGGCATTTTGCTGCGCCCGACGGTGGCTGGAGCGCCGCGCCATGAGCCAGCAACTGCCCGGCAAGCGCGCCGGCCGGGTGCTGATGATCCTGGCTTGGTGTGCGGCGCTGTTTCTGGCGACGCGTTTTTTTGCCCAATGGGAGCAGCGTCAGCAAAATCCCAATACCCAGGTGTATTCGCAAAAAGGCGAAGGTTTTATCGAGGTGAAGTTGGTCGGCAATACGCAGGGGCATTTTGTCGCCAGCGGCCAGATCAACGGCCAGCCGGTGGAGTTCATGCTCGACACCGGCGCCACCGACGTGGCGATTCCGGTGGAGTTGGCCGAGCGCCTCAAACTGGAAAAAGGTTTCGGCGTGACGTTGAGTACCGCCAACGGTTTGAGTGAGGGCTATCGCACCCGCATCGACCGGCTGCAATTGGGTGACATCGTCTTGCGCGATGTCCGTGCCCTGGTGGCGCCAGGCCTGGGTGGCACGCAAGTGCTGCTGGGCATGAGCGCCCTGAACAAACTTGAATTTACCCAGCGCGACGGCACCATGCTGCTGCGCCAGACAACGAACTGATGAGGCCCGCATGAGCGACATTCTTGCAGACAGCTTAGACGGCGTAGAACGCCGATCGCTGGCTGACTTCACCGAAAATGCCTACCTCAATTACTCCATGTACGTGATCATGGACCGCGCCTTGCCGCACATCGGCGACGGTTTGAAGCCGGTTCAGCGGCGGATCATCTATGCCATGAGTGAGCTGGGGCTGGACGCGGATTCCAAGCACAAGAAATCGGCGCGTACCGTCGGTGACGTGCTCGGTAAGTTCCACCCCCACGGCGACTCGGCCTGTTATGAAGCCATGGTGCTGATGGCTCAACCGTTCAGCTATCGCTACACGCTGGTGGACGGCCAGGGCAACTGGGGTGCGCCGGATGATCCCAAGTCTTTCGCGGCCATGCGTTACACCGAGGCGCGGTTGTCGCGCTATTCCGAGGTGCTGCTCAGCGAGTTGGGCCAGGGCACTGCGGACTGGGGGCCGAACTTCGACGGCACCCTCGACGAACCCCTGGTTTTGCCGGCGCGTTTGCCGAATATTCTCCTCAATGGCACCACCGGCATTGCCGTGGGCATGGCCACTGACGTGCCGCCCCACAACCTGCGGGAAGTGGCCACGGCGTGCGTGCGTCTGCTGGATGAGCCGAAAGCCACGGTGGAGCAGCTCTGTGAACACATCCAGGGCCCGGACTATCCGACCGAGGCGGAAATCATCACGCCGCGTGCCGACCTGCTGAAAATCTACGAGACCGGTCGTGGTTCGGTGCGCATGCGCGCCGTGTACCACATAGAAGACGGCGACATCATTGTCACGGCGCTGCCGCATCAGGTCTCCGGGGCCAAGGTGTTGGAGCAAATTGCCGCAATGATGCAGGCAAAACCGTCGAAAGCGCCGCAAGTGGCTGACTTGCGCGACGAATCCGACCACGAAAACCCGTGCCGCATCGTGATTATCCCGGTCAACAGCCGGGTCGACCACGACGCGCTGATGCAGCACCTGTTCGCCAGCACCGACCTGGAGTCCAGCTACCGGGTCAACATCAACATCATTGGCCTGGACGGCAAGCCGCAGTTGAAAAACCTGCGGGCATTGCTGGTGGAATGGCTCGAGTTCCGGGTCAAGACCGTGCGCCGGCGCCTGCAATTCCGCCTGGACAAGGTCGAGCGTCGCCTGCACCTGTTGGACGGCTTGCTGATTGCCTACCTCAACCTGGATGAAGTGATCCACATCATCCGCACCGAGGAGCACCCCAAGGCCAGCCTGATCGCCCGTTTTGCCCTGAGTGAAATCCAGGCCGACTACATCCTCGACACCCGCCTGCGGCAGTTGGCGCGGTTGGAAGAGATGAAGCTGCGCGCCGAGCAGGATGAACTGCTCAAAGAGCAGGCCAAGCTGCAAGCCCTGCTGGGCAGCGAAGCCAAGCTCAAGAAGCTGGTACGCACCGAACTGCTCAAGGACGCCGAAACCTACGGCGACGACCGTCGCTCGCCGATCGTCGAGCGTGCTGAAGCCAAGGCGCTGACCGAACACGACCTGTTGCCGAACGAGAAAGTCACCGTCGTGCTGTCAGAAAAAGGGTGGGTGCGCTCCGCCAAGGGGCATGATATTGACGCGACGGGGCTTTCCTACAAGGCCGGGGACGGCTTCAAGGCCTTGGCGGCCGGGCGTTCCAACCAGTTTGCGGTGTTCGTCGACTCCACCGGGCGCAGCTATTCGGTGCCAGCCCACACCCTGCCGTCGGCTCGTGGCCAGGGCGAACCGCTGACCGGTCGTTTAACGCCGCCGCCGGGTGCAACTTTTGAATGCGTGCTGATGCCAGATGATGATGGACTGTACGTAATTGCATCGGACGCGGGTTACGGGTTCGTGGTCAAGGGCGAGGACCTGCAAGCCAAGAACAAGGCGGGCAAGGCGTTGTTGAGCCTGCCGAACAACGCCAAGGTGATTGCGCCGCGGCCGGTGGCCGATCGAGAGAGCAACTGGCTGGCGTCGGTTACCACCGAAGGCCGGTTGCTGGTGTTCAAGATCAGCGACCTGCCACAGCTGGGTAAAGGCAAGGGCAACAAGATTATTGGTATTTCCGGCGAACGGGTCGCCAGTCGTGAGGAATATGTCACGGATATTGCAGTGTTGCCGGAAGGCGCCACGCTTGTGCTACAGGCAGGCAAGCGCACGCTTTCGTTGAAGGCGGACGATCTTGAGCATTACAAGGGTGAACGCGGTCGGCGGGGCAACAAGCTTCCAAGGGGGTTTCAGCGAGTCGATGCGCTGCTCGTCGAAAACCTCAATTAGGCGTAGTAGAGGGCTCGGTCTGCGATTAAATGCCGCAGATCGATACTTTCGCGCTGGAGTCGGCGCGCATATTCACGGATGATAGGCCCTTTCAAGCGCCGGCGTGGCCGAGCGTTCTTCATAATGACCGAGTATTTTTTCACTGTGGCAAGCCTTGTGGCTGCCACCTGGACGGAACGATGACTGCTCTGCGCCTTCCTATTTTGTGGCTCGCCGGCCTGCTTGGCCTGGCGGGCTGCAGCATGAACCAGCCGGTGTCGCTGTACCAACTGGACAGCGGAACCCCGACCCAGCCTGCGCAAAGCACAGGCATGGCAGTATTGCTGGGGCCGGTCCTGATCGCCGACTACCTGCAACGCGAAACCTTGTTGCAACGCCAACCGGACGGCAGCCTGCAGGCCGCCACGGATGGTCGTTGGGCTGGCAGCCTGTCTTCTGACATCGATCAGTTGCTGCTGCGCCAGGTCGCCGGGCATCTGGACAGCCAGCGTGTAGTGCTCGCACCTGCGACCCAAGGCTTCGCCCCGGATGTACAGGTGCTGCTGTCGATTACCCGCCTGGACTCGGGTAAAGCCCAACCGGCAGTGCTCGATGCCCAATGGCGATTGATCGACCGTCGTGGCAAGGTGCGTGAGAACCGCATCGTTCATCTGCAAGAGCAACATGCTGGCACCACGGCGGCACAGGTCCAGGCCCAGGGCGTGCTCCTGCAACGCCTGGCCGAACAGTTGTCCGTGTCGCTCAAGCCTTTGGCCAACCAGCCTCCTGTTGCGGCTGAAGTCCCGCGCAAGGCTGCTCCTGCCCCCGCCAAGCCGGTAGAAAAGGAAAAGGACAAGATTCCCATGGCCTTGCCGATTCGCACGGACATGGAAGTGTTCAGGTTCTGACGCCAGGACTGGATTACAAGACAAAGCCCGCATTAAGTGCGGGCTTTGTCGTTTCCTGGGTTCTTATTCCTGGGGAATGTCAGGCAAGATGAGGGCCCGGCGCATCAGGCCTTCCCCCAATAAATGACAAGGACGAGTTAAATTCCCATGAAAACAACTGTCAGTTGCACGTTTCAGATCACGGGCTGGGACGAGAAGCCGTCTCAAATGCTTGAAGACGCTCCAAAAATCTCGCATGCCAACATCACGCAGTCCTATTCCGGCGCTATCGAGGGCACCAGTAGCGTCGAATACCTGATGTCCTATAGTGCTGACGGCACAGCGTGCTTTGTGGGTTTTGAGCGGGTTTGTGCGGTGGTGGCAGGTAAGCGCGGAACATTTGTTGCCCAGCATTCGGGGTCGTTTTCCGAAGGCAAGGCGCGCAGTACCTGGAGTGTCGTAGAGGGCGCCGGCACTGGGGATCTGGTCAATTTGAGTGGGACTGGCAGCTACGTGGCGGGTCATGGTGAGCCGGCGCAAGTGTCATTTGAGTATTCGTTTGAGCCTGAGCGCTAAGGTGTGTCGGGTGGACGCGACTCTGTAGTCTGGTTTTTCGCGGTCTGTCCTGACGCCATCGCGAGCAAGCTCGCTCCCACATTGGGCCTGTGGTTTGCAGAGATCCCCTGTGGGAGCGAGCTTGCTCGCGATGACGGCGCTGAGGGCAACAAAAAAGCCCGCAGACAATCACTCGTCTGCGGGCTTCGTCATTTCAAGTCCTGAGACTCAGGCCTGGCGTTCATGCATCCGTGCCAGTTGCCGCTCCAGCATCGATGGATAAGGCTCCATCAAGCGCTCCACGCAGCACGCGCCTTCGGGGCTGGCGATGGGGCGGATGCGGGCGCGCTGGCGGATCAGGGCGTCGTCGTTGATCTTGCGCTCCACCAGCAGCAGGTTGCGGCTGTGTTGCGACAGCGCCAGGGCGTCCTGGGCGGTTTCGGTCAGCAGCAGGTCGATCTGGCTCAGGCCGAACAAGCCATCGCCCAGGGTCAGGCCCAATTGCAGTTGCAGGGTGATGCCGCTGTCGGCGACTTCGATCTGCAACTGGTGGCCCAAGGCGCGCAGCAACTCACCGCAGCAAATGGCGTTGGTCAGGTAGTCGTCACCGCTGTCTTCGGTGTGGAACAGCATCAGCGTGCTGCCATCGTTCAGGGTGTGCAGTTCGCCCTGATAGAGCGATGCGGCCTGGTCGAGGCAGTCGCGGTAGCGCTCGAGCAACTCCTTCAGGCGCGCCTGGGGCAGGCGGCGCAGTTGATCCTGGGCGCCCAGTTGCACGGCCAGTACGGCGCTGTGCTGGGGCAGGTTCGAGGCGACTGGCCTGGCGACCGGTTGAGGGGCTCCATCGACTGATTCGTCCCGCAGGTCGGCGAACGCGTCGTCGTCTTCCTCGTCCTCTACCGTGCGTACCACGTGGCGTGGCGCCGGTTTGGAGGCAGGCACTGGCTGGCTTTCATCGAAGCCCGGGTCGCGCAGGTTGCGCACTTCGAAGCCCGGCTCGGCATCGTCGTCCGCGTAGTCGATGTCTTCGGGTTCCGGCACCGGCTCAGGTTCCGGCGCGAAGCTGGCGTGCAGTTGCCGGGCCAGGTCGCCGATTTCGTCCTGGCGCTGGGTGGCCGGCGTGTGCTCGTCGATGTCCCGCAGCCAGACACGCAATTGCAGCAGCGGCGTAGAGATGTGTCGCCCCAGGCGCAGGCTCAAGGCCAGTGCCAGCGCCAGCAGTATCGCGCTGAGGATGCCCATGCTTTGCAGGCTGATGGTCATTGGTTGTTGGAACTGGTCCATGTCCAGGCTGATGCGCAGCTGCCCGGCGGTCACGTCCTGGAAGGTGATCTTGCTCTGGTACATGCCGCCGGACTCGCTCAGCAGGCCCGGCTTGGGACGCTGTCCGGCCTCGGCGAGGATGCGGTTGTCCACGCTGTAGATGGCGGCGTGGGCCACCAGTTTGTTCTTGGTCAGGTTGTTGAGCAGCACATTGAGGCTGAGGATGTCGTTGGACACCAGCAGCTCGGTGGCGGACGTGGCGGTCTGGGTGGTCAGGCTTTCACCCAGGGCATCGGCCTGCTCGTGCATGGCCTGCTTGAATTGCAAACCCATCACGCAGGCATAGATGACCAGGGCCAGGGCGACCAGGATCACGTTATGGCTGGCAATGCGCAATGCAATCGGCACACGACGGTGACGCAGTGCACGGAAGATCAGCAGGAAGAAGTTGTCGGTTTTGACTGGCGTGGGCCGGTTCACTGAGCTCGGCTCTTTGTCCGTGAAATTGACGCGCAGTATAGCGATAGCCCCATGACCGGCAAAGCACTGGCGGTGCCCGATGGTCACTGAATGTGGGTAGAATGCGGTTTTTTTCCACCTGCGGGGGTGCGCCTTGCGCGAAATCGTCCTGATAAACATCACTGGCAGCGACCGTCCGGGTCTGACTGCGGCCATTACCGGCGTTCTGGCCCAGGGTGGTGTGAACATTCTCGACATCGGTCAGGCGGTGATCCACGACACGCTGTCGTTCGGTATCCTGGTTGAAATTCCGGACGCCGAACAAGGCAAGTCCGTGCTCAAGGACATCCTGTTCACCGCCTACAAGCTCGACCAACAGGTCCGCTTCACTCCGGTGTCCGAGGACGATTACCGGCATTGGGTGGCTGGCCAGGGCAAGAAACGCCACATCGTGACCTTGTTGACCCGCAAGGTCACCGCCGAACAGTTGCAGCGCGTCAGCTCGATCACTGCCAAATATGACCTGAACATCGATCACATCGACCGACTGTCCGGGCGCATGCCGCTGGACACCCCGGACGACAAGGGCAAGGGCTGCATCGAGTTTTCGGTGCGCGGTGAACCGGCCGATCCCCAGGCGTTGCGTGCCGAGTTCCTCAGCGTGGCCCAGGAACTGAATGTCGACATCGCCTTCCAGGAAGATTCGCTGTTCCGCCGTAACCGCCGCCTGGCGGTGTTCGACATGGACTCGACGCTGATCGAAGCCGAAGTCATCGACGAACTGGCCAAGGCGGCCGGCGTGGGCGACAAGGTCTCGGCCATCACCGAGCGAGCCATGGCTGGCGAGTTGGATTTCCGCGCCAGCTTCAAGGAGCGCCTGGCACTGCTCAAGGGGCTGGACGTCAGCGTGCTGGATTCCATTGGCGCTTCCCTGCGCCTGACCGAAGGCGCCGAGACGCTGTTCGCCGAACTCAAGCGCCTGGGCTACAAGACTGCCATCCTGTCCGGCGGCTTCACCTACTTCGCCAAGCAGTTGCAGGCCAAGCTCGGCATCGACTACGTGTTCGCCAACGAACTGGAAGTAGTGGATGGCAAGGTGACTGGCGTGGCCGTCGAGCCGATCGTCGATGCCCAGCGCAAGGCGGACCTGCTGCGTGAACTGGCTGAAAAAGAAGGCCTGCGCCTGGAGCAGACCATCGCCGTGGGCGACGGTGCCAACGACTTGCCGATGCTGGCGATAGCGGGCCTGGGCGTGGCGTTCCGCGCCAAGCCGCTGGTCAAGCAGTCGGCCAGGCAGGCGATTTCAACCTTGGGGCTGGATGGGGTGTTGTACCTGTTGGGCTTCAGGGATCGTGACGGGCAGCTCTGAGTCTGTCGCAATCTTTGTGGCGAGGGGATCTAGCTGTGGGAGCAAGGCTTGCCCGCGATAAACGATAACGCGGTCTATAAAAAAACCGCGGTGCCCGCATCGCGAGCAAGCTTTGCTCCCACAGAGAATTCTCTCTTCACAAAGGGTTACGCGTTGGCTGTCTAGAGCGACTTCCACAACGAATCAAAATTCCCCTCTTGGTCGCCGCCATCCCCAGTCTCGGCTGAGTCTTCCGGGTGATAGGAAAACTGGTTGAAGCTGTGGGTACTGGTGACCCGGCGGTCCAGGCCGGCGCGGCGTTCCTGGCCGTTGGTATTGATCAGCACATGCTGGCCCTCCTGGAAAGGCAGGCGTGGGGCGATCATGGTCGGGGGCAGGTCAATGGCACTGATCTCGGGCAGCAACAGCCCGCGCAGGTAGTGACCGTGCTCATTTTTTTCCCGGACCAGTTGCAGCCCGCAAGGCTGGGCGTGCGGTGCCACCAGCTCGATGCCCATTTGCATGGCGCCGTTGCGCACTTGCCGGATCCAGCGCACCACGGCAACGCTCCAGGCCTGGTCGCTGGTGTCCCGGATGCCGATCATTTCCCCGGCTTGTAGTTGTTCCGGCACTTCCTTGGGCCAGCCGAGGCAATAGCCGCCAGGGCTGTGGTTGATGATTGGCAGGTCGTAGGTGGGGAAGTGATGCTGGTTGTCGGAGCTGGTGCCATCGTCATCGGCCGGGTTGACCGGGTACTCGATTTCTTCATAGGGCAGCAGGTCGCTGTCGCCGGCGGGGGCGGCGTCGAAGGCTTGGCCCCAGGTGTCGTTTGTCTTGCTCGGCGAGGCTTCGAAGCGGGCCTTGCGGGTGGTGGGGCTTTTCAGTATTTCGTTGAAAGAGCGCTCGCCGCCGAGGTAGTAGTGCAGGGCACTCATGCCCACGCACAGCGTCAGCGTGCCGTTGCCCTCGGTGCGCTGGAAACTGCGTTCGGCTGCTTCGCCCCAGGCTGCATGCAGGTGATGCAGGGTGTCGATGCTCATGCCACTCGGTACTGGCAGACTGTGCTCGGCAGGTTGTTCCAGGTGAGTGGCGATTACGCGCACCAGGGGCTGTGGATCGAACCCCTGCAAGGTCGGCTGCTGTTCGGCGCGGAACTTGGAACGATAGCGTGGCCCGACATCCAGCTCCGGAGCGACCGCGAACAGGCTGGTAGCGCTGGTGGCGGGGTCCAGCTTGACCCACTGGCTCCAGGATTCGAGCACTTCGGTCAGTCGTCCGATCTGGCTCTGGCGCAATTGATTGCTGCGTGAAGCGCCCAGCAACAAGGCGACGACATAGGTTTGCTCGGCGTTCAATTGATGAACCTGGCTGGCCAGTTCGTCACTCACGCTCAAGTGCTGCAAGCGGTGCAGGCAGGCGATCCGGTACAACTGATGCAAATCGAGCCACAATCCCTCGGGCACTGGGCTGTACAGCTGGCTCGCACGCAGCAGCGGGCCGTTGAGGGCATGCAGCGCCCGTTGCAGCGCGGTGCTCAGCAGGCGGGCACGGTCCTTGGTGTATTTCGACGCGATACGCGCCACGATCTGTTTGTAGCCCATCGCCAGCTGGGTTTGCAGGGCCTGGCACAAATTGACGATCTTGCGCGAGCGATCATCCAGCACGATGGCCTGTTGCAGGAAGTGGCGCTCCAGGTGCTTGCAGACGTAATACACCTCGGGCCGCAGCAGCTCGAGCAGTTGCAGGCGATTGTCGCTGGGCGTGAGCAGTTGGTTGAGTTCACCAAGGGCTTGGTACAACAGGCGGGCGGTTTCGCCGATGTTGGCCTTGGGCAGGTTGGCGATCCAGCGTTTGAGGTCCTTTGGCGTAGCATCGCAGAATGACAGGCGTGATTGTGTCGGGGTCAGGACGCGCAATAGCTGGAGAGGGCTGGTCTCATTCATGCCGTGTACGGGCTCCGGCGGGAAATAAACGTGATGTTCCAACTCTAGCAGCTGACAGGCCGGCGCGTTGCCCTGAATGTGCTGTGGGAGCAAAGCTTGCTCGCGATGCAGGCGCCGCGGTTTCTTTTGGACCGCGTCATCGTTCATCGCGGGCAAGCCTTGCTCCCACAGGCCTTGCTCTCACAATCCTACTCCCGCAGGCCTGCCTCTACAGGCCTGCTTCAAGGGGCGGGTGTGAATCAGGCTTTCGGCAATGCCAGGCCCTGGCCCATCTGTACTGGCGAACCGGCAACCAGGCCTTCGGCCCATTTCACCTGGTCCGGCCCGAACAGCACGATGGCCGTCGAACCCAGCTTGAAGCGACCCAGTTCGGCGCCTTTTTCCAGATGAATCGGCGCGCGGGCGGCTTCGTCATAACGGAAGGTTTTCAGCTCGCGTTTGGGCGGTGTCACCAGCCCGGCCCAGACGGTTTCGATGGACGCCACGATCATCGCGCCCACCAGCACCACGGCCATCGGCCCGCGTTCGGTGTCAAAAATGCACGCCACGCGCTCGTTACGGGCAAACAGCTCCGGGACGTTTTCGGCGGTGGTCTGGTTGACCGAGAAAATCCGCCCGGGGATGTAGACCATCTCCCGCAGGGTGCCGGCCAGAGGCATGTGCACGCGGTGATAGTCCTTGGGGGACAGGTAGATGGTGGCGAAATCGCCGCCCATGAACGGTGCCGCATTGGCCGCATCACCGCCGAGCAATTCCAGCACGCTGAAACTGTGGCCCTTGGCCTGGAAGACCCGGCCGTGCTCGATCGGGCCCAGCTGGCTGACGGCACCGTCGGCGGGGCTGAGGATCGCGCCCGGGGTTTCGTCCAGTGGGCGCGCGCCGTCTTTCAGGGCGCGGGTGAAGAAGGCGTTGAAGTGCTCGTAGGCAGTCAGGTCTTCCACCAGGGCCAGGGACATGTCCACTTGGTAGCGCTTGGCAAACCATGCGGTGAAGGCGTTCTTGAACCAGCGCACGCGGCATTCGGCAATGCAGCCGGCCAGCCGCGACAGCAGGTGGTGGGGCAGCAGGTATTGAGTGAGGATGAACAAACGGTTTTTCATTAACTGTCCTTAAGAACCTTTAAAGCTCGATGGGGGTGTCGGGGTGGTTGCCCCATTCGCCCCAGGAACCGGCATAGCCTTTGACCCGTGGATAACCGAGCGCCTTGGCCACCAGGTAGGTGAAGCCGGAGCGGTGGTGAGTCTGGCAGTGGGTGATGATTTCTTTGTCAGGCGTGATGCCCAATTGTTCGAGGATTTGCGGCATGTCCTTGCGGATGCGCAGGTTGCGCGCCGGGTCCATGCCGGCAGTCCATTCGAAATTGACCGCGCCGGGAATGTGCCCGCCTCGGGCTGCGACGACTTTCTCGCCGGAGTATTCCAGCGGGCCGCGAGCGTCCCAGATCGCCAGGTCGGCAGCACCGAGACGGCTTTGCAGGTACTCACGGGTGGCGGTGGGCGCTTCGTGCAGTGTCAGGCTGACCGGGCCTGCGACGGGCGCAGGCACTTCGACGGACACCGGCAGGCCTTCGTCCAGCCACGACAGCAAACCACCGTCGAGGTAGTGGTAGTTCGAGTGGCCGATCACGTCCAGCAGCCAGATAAACCGCCCGGCCCAGCCGCCGCCTTCATCGTCATAGACCACGTAGACCGCATCCGGGTTGTGCCCGAGCTCGCCGAACAGGGTTTCCAGGTCGGCTTTGGCCGGCAGCAGGCCCGGCGCCGGCGGTTGGCCGAGCTGGGTACGCTTGGGGTCGACGAAACGTGCGCCGGGGATATGGCCGGTGCTGTAGCGGGCGGCGCTGGTCAGGTCCACCAGAATCAGTTCGCGGGCGTCGAGGCGCGGCAGCAGTTCGCTCGGCTCGATCACCAACGGCAAGCCAGAGAAGTCAGGCATGTGAGGTCTCCAGGGGCGCAAAGGGAAAAGATTGTAGCAAGTTCAGCGGCCGCGGTTGGTAAAGGTATGCAGGGCCCTTTCGATGCATTGCACGGTTTTGCTGAAGGCTTGCACGGTGACGTCCGAGAACGGCCCGCCGCCCTGGTCCACCGCCACTAGCATGATCACTCGGCCATTGCAGGTCAGGGAGCGCAGCAGCAGGTGCTCCCCCCGGAACAGGCTGCGCAGGCCCGGTGGCAGCAGCGCCGAAAACTGCGCGTTGTTGTCCGGGTTCAGGCGAACCTGGGCCTGCTGGGCCAGCAACCGCTGCAAGATTTTGCTCTGGCTGATGGTAAAGCTCATGGCCGCGGCTTCTTTGGGCAGGCCGGCGATCTGGTGTACGCGCACGCTGGTCTGGGTGCGGTCGGCCATCAGGATCATCACCCGGCGCATGCCGCAGGCCAGCAACACGTCCCGTGCCGAGGTGGTCAGGTGCATGGCATTGCTGAAGGGGCTCGGTTCCACCAGCAGTGCGGAACATTGCTTGCGCCACTGGCTCAGGTCTTCGGCGCTGGGTGGGGGAGGAGGTAGCAAGCCGGGGTGGATGCGACGGCTGCCCCAGGGCCAGAGCAACGCCACGGCCGGATGCCAGAGGTCCGGCATGGCGTCATGACGGGCGCTGGTGACGGCTTGTTGGTGCAGCTGTTGCTGGACCTCATCGATCGGCATCTGCAGATACAAACTGGTGAGGTATTGCCAGCGGGCAGTGTGGGGGCTGTCCCAGGCGTGTTGCGCTGAAAGTGCCAGGCCGTTGGCCAGCAACACGGTATTGGCCGGTTGATTGAGCCAGCGCCGCAGGGTCGGGTCATCGTCCAGGCGATTCTGCTGGCGCAGCGGGTGCTCGCTGTCCCGGGCGATGCGCAGGACCTGCACCAGCTCGCGGCGTTCATTGAGCAGCAGGCGATAACCTTGCGCAATCCAGATGGGCAAGCGCCACGTCTCCACCAGCGCCAGGCAGATTTCCAGCAGGCTGACGCCGAACAGCTCGCGCTCTACCTTGCGCGCGGGCTCGCCTTTGTGGGCGACCCGCAACTCCCACTCCCCGAGCAATCGCGGATGAGTCAGGGCCAGGGGCCAGAGTGGCGACAGGAACAACAGGCTGCCCCAGTGTATGTCTTGCCACAGTCGCGCCAGGCGGCTGGCAAAAAAACCATTGGCCTGTTGCGTGGCGTGCTGGCTGATCAATTGCAGCTGGCGCAAGGCGATGGGGATTTCGTGCCCCGGCAATGACGGCAGGCGGGCGAGCAGTTCCTCGGTGCGCTTGAGGCCGAGGCGGTTGATCGCCACTTCGAGGTTTTCCGCAGGTTCTGCAAGGCTGCCATGGGTGTGATGGTTGGCTTCGCGGATGACGCTCAGGGCCAGGGCGGGGCTGTCCTGCATCAGGTCGGCGATGTCGCGCAATGAGCGGCGGCTGTCGGCGATGGCCTTGCAGACCAGGTCATGGCTGGCCTGGGGCACCGGCAGATGCACGCCGTTGAGCAGCTTTACCCAGCCTTCGAGGGTGCTCGGTCGAGGCGTTGGAACCTTGGTTTCGTTAGTCATGGCTGGACGTGATCATCGTATGAATTCTCTACGCCCGGAACGGGGCAAATTGGCTTTTCGCCAGAACAGCCTATAGTCTGGCGCAGTTTTGCCGATAAGTAGAAGAAGAGATTTTTCAGCTTCCGAATATGACCTTGAACCCGACTAAGTAAGTACTTTCTATCTATGGCTAAAATTATCGGCATCATTGTCGTGTTCGCGAGCGTGCTCGGCGGATACGTACTCTCCCATGGCAAGATTGCTGCGCTGATCCAGCCTTTCGAGGTGTTGATCATCGGTGGTGCGGCCCTTGGCGCATTTTTGCAGGCCAACCCCGGCTACATGACGATGCATGTGCTCAAGAAGTCCTTGAGCATGTTCGGTTCGCGTTTCAGCCACACCTTCTATCTGGAGGTGCTGGGGCTGATCTACGAGATCCTCAACAAGAGCCGCCGCGAAGGCATGATGGCGATCGAAGGCGACATCGAAGACGCCGCCGCCAGCCCGATTTTCGCCAAGTACCCCTCGGTGCTGAAGGACGCCCGCATGACGGCGTTCATCTGTGATTACCTGCGCATCATGTCGTCCGGCAACATGGCGCCCCATGAACTCGAAGGCCTGTTCGACATGGAGCTGTACAGCCTCAAGGAAGACCTGGAGCACCCGTCCCACGCCGTCACCGGCATCGCCGACGCCATGCCTGGTTTCGGTATCGTCGCGGCGGTATTGGGCATTGTGGTAACCATGGCTTCCCTGGGCGATGGCGACCAGAAGTCCATCGGCCTGCACGTCGGTGCGGCACTGGTGGGTACCTTCTTCGGTATTTTGGCCGCGTACGGTTTCTTTGGCCCGTTGGCCACTTCCCTGGCCCATGACGCCAAGGAAGAACTCAATGTCTATGAGGCCATCAAGGCTTCCCTGGTGGCCTCGGCCTCGGGCATGCCGCCCTCGCTGGCGGTGGAGTTCGGTCGCAAGGTCCTGTACCCGGCGCACCGTCCAAGCTTTGCCGAGCTGGAACAAGCGGTTCGCGGTCGCTAAGTTATGGAAAATAACCAGCCGATCATCATCAAGCGCGTCAAGCGCATAGCCGCTGGGCATCACGGGGGCGCCTGGAAAATCGCCTTCGCCGACTTCGCGACGGCGATGATGGCGTTCTTCCTGGTGCTGTGGCTGCTGTCCACGGCAACCCCGGAACAGAAGATCGCCATCGCCGGTTACTTCAAGGACCCGGTGGGTTTTACTGAAAGCGGCACGCCGTACATCATCGACCTGGGCGGCTCACCGACCCTGGCGCCGGACACGACCCTCAACCCTGAAGTCAAATCCCAGCCTCAGCCCGACAAGGTGACGACGGATACCGAGCAAGTCGAAGGCATGGCCGAGCAGATTGAGCGCGAGCGCCTGGAGTTGCTGCTGCAGGAATTGCAGAACAAGGTCGAAGAGAATCCTGAACTGCAGAAGTTCAAGGATCAGATTCTGTTCGAGATCACGCCGAACGGCTTGCGCATCCAGATCATGGACGCCGAGAACCGGCCGATGTTCGACTCTGGCAGCGCGCGCCTGAAGCCTTATTTCGAAGACATCCTGCTGGCCATGGCCGACACCATCAAGGCGGTGCCGAACAAGATCAGCATCAGCGGTCACACCGATGCCAAGCCTTACGTGGGCAAAGGCGATTTCGGTAACTGGGAGTTGTCGGCCAACCGCGCCAACGCGGCCCGTCGCGCCCTGGTGGCCGGTAGTTACCCGGATGAGCAGGTGGCACGGGTGGTCGGTTATGCGTCTTCGGCGTTGTTCGACCGCAAGGATCCGTTCAACCCGGTCAACCGGCGTATCGATATCGTGGTGTTGACCAAGAAGGCCCAGCAGGCCATCGAAGGTTCGCAGACTGACGATCCGGCGCCCGATCCGGCCCAGGGCGAGGGCGCGCCGGGGGAAGCTCCTGCTTCGCCCGTCACACCTGGCGCGGCGGTCGATCCGAACGCGTTGCCGGCGGACCAGCAACCCGTACCGGCCCATGAACTGCGCGAGCGCCTGAACCTGTTCGACGACGCGGCGCCGAAGCCGGCCGAACCGCCGGCGCAGTGACCTAAGAGCCGATACAGACCGTGGGAGCAAGGCTTGCCCGCGATGAAGGCGATGCGGTCTTTCAAAGACCGAGGCGCCTATTTCGCGAGCAAGCTTTGCTCCCACAGATCCTCTCGACTCACATTCCTTTTAGAATCAGTAACTGCTTTCCGGCAGGCTGGCGATGATCGAGCGGTAGCTGTTCATCCGTTGCTGATGCACGCGGCCTTCTTCCAGGGCCTTGAGCAAGGCGCAACCAGGCTCGCGGTCGTGCTTGCAGTCGCGGAAGCGGCAGGTGCCGATCAGCTCGTTGAACTCGATGAACCCTGCTTCCACATCGGCCCGGCTGACGTGGCCCAGGCCGAACTCGCGGATACCCGGCGAGTCGATCAATTCACCGCCGCCAGGGAAGTGGAACAGCCGCGCCGTGGTGGTGGTGTGAGTGCCTTGGCCGGACAGCTCGGACAACGGCCCGACGCGTGTCTCGACTTCCGGCAGCAGGCTGTTGACCAGCGACGACTTGCCGACGCCGGACTGGCCGACGAACACGCTGATGCGCCCGTCCAGTTGCTGTTGCAATTGTTCCATGCCGTTGCCGTGATGGGCCGAGACTTCCAGCACCGGGTAACCCAAATCCCGATAGACCGACAGCAGGGCGTTCAGCGCCGGGGCGTTGTGCTCGTCGATCAGGTCGAATTTGTTGAGCAGCAACAACGGACGGATGCCGGCGTGTTCGGCGGCCACCAGGTAGCGGTCGATCAGGTTGGCGTGGGGCTCGGGCAACGGGGCGAACACGATGACGATCATGTCGACGTTGGCGGCCACGGGCTTGAGCTGGCCTCGGCTGTCCGGACGGCACAGCTCGGTGTGGCGTGGCAATTGCGCGACGATCACGCCGATGCCCTGGTTGCCGGCACGCCAGACCACCTGGTCGCCCGTCACCAGCGCTGGCAGGTTGGCGCGCAGGTGGCAGCGGAACACCTGGCCGGCCAGTTCGCCTTCCCGGGCCTCGACCTCGACCTGCACACCGAAGTGGGCAATTACCAGGCCGGTCTGTTCAGGGCCCAAGTCGCCACCCTCCAGGGCTTCGACGGCACTGGATTCGCGTTTGGCGGCACGAGCTGCGCGCTCGCCCTGGATCTTTTCGATGCGCCAGTTTTGACGACGATTGAGTTGGCGTTTGGCCATGGGTGTTCCGTATGAAGAAATGCAGCGAATAGGGTAAAACGGCCGCGAGTTTAGCACGCCCAAAGGCCGGCCTAGGCTAAACTGCGTGGCTACGCCGAGGAGCTTCCCTATGCAAAACCCGCAGAACCTGATCTGGATCGACCTGGAAATGACCGGTCTGAACCCTGATACCGACGTCATCATCGAAATGGCCACCATCGTCACCGACAGCGACCTCAACACCCTGGCCGAAGGCCCGGTGATCGCGATCCATCACAGCGACGAGATCCTCGCCGGCATGGACGAGTGGAACACTCGCCAGCACGGCGGCTCGGGCCTGACCCAGCGGGTGCGCGAGAGCAAGATCAGCATGGCCGAGGCCGAGGCCCAGACCCTCGCCTTCCTGGAGCAATGGGTGCCCAAGGGCAAGTCGCCGATCTGCGGCAACAGCATCTGCCAGGACCGTCGCTTCCTGTACACCCACATGAAATCCCTGGAAAGCTACTTCCACTACCGCAACCTGGATGTCTCCACCCTCAAGGAACTGGCCGCGCGCTGGGCGCCAGAAGTGCGCGACAGCTTTCAGAAAGGCGGCAGCCACCTGGCCCTGGACGACATCCGCGAGTCCATTGCCGAGTTGCAGCATTACCGTAAGCACTTCATCAAGTTCTGATTGAAGCGCACGGCGCTCTTGTGGCGAGGGGAGCTCTGGGAACAAGACTTGTGGGAGCAAAGCTTGCTCGCGAAACAGGCGACTCGGTTTCTGAAGGACCGCATCGCCATCATCGCGGGCAAGCCTTGCTCCCACAGATATCCTGACCACAGATTCATTGTTTGGCATGGTTGATAGCTGCCCTCTTTTGGTGCCTGCCCAAACTGGCTAGACTGCGCGCCTTCCCGTAAGGACCGCCATCATGTTGCTGATGCTCTATCTGATCGCCATCACCGCTGAAGCCATGACTGGCGCCTTGTCTGCCGGGCGTCGGGGCATGGACTGGTTCGGCGTGGTGCTGATCGCCTGTGTCACGGCGCTGGGTGGCGGTTCGGTGCGTGACGTGCTGCTCGGTCATTACCCGCTCACGTGGGTCAAGCACCCGGAATACCTGGTGCTGACCACGGCGGCGGCGATGCTGACGGTGTTCCTGGCGCGCTGGATGCGTCATTTGCGCTCGTTGTTCCTGGTGCTCGACGCCGTGGGGTTGGTGGCGTTCACCCTGATCGGCTGCATGACGGCCCTGGAAATGGGCCATGGCATGCTGGTGGCGTCGGTCAGCGGGGTCATCACCGGGGTGTTCGGCGGTATCCTGCGGGACATCTTCTGCAACGATATTCCGCTGATCTTTCGTCGCGAACTCTATGCCAGCGTCTCGTTTGCTGCGGCGTGGTGCTATCTGCTCTGTGTCTACCTGCAATTGCCGAACGAACAGGCGATCCTCATCACCTTGTTCGGCGGTTTCCTGCTGCGGCTTTTGGCGATTCGCTTTCGCTGGGAAATGCCGAAGTTTGTCTACAACGACGAGGTTTGACGCTCGGCATGTTGACGCAGGGCCCACTCCACGTGCTCGCGCACCAGCTCTGACGGATAGTTGCGCCGTGCCTCCAGCGCTTGCAGCACGGGGATCGTTGACGGCGCATTACCCAGGCCCACCGCCAGGTTGCGCAGCCAGCGCTCGTAACCGGCACGGCGCAGCGGTGAACCTTCGGTGCTGCTGAGAAATTTGTCCTCGTCCCACATGAACAGCTCGGCCAGCCCGGCATTGTCCAGGTTGTGCCGCGGCTTGAAGTCGCTTTCCCCGGACGGTCGGGCGAAGCGGTTCCATGGACAGACGATCTGGCAGTCATCGCAGCCGAACACTCGGTTGCCGATCAACGGCCGCAGCTCCTCGGGGATGGCGCTTTTCAGCTCGATGGTCAGGTAGGAAATGCAGCGGCGGGCATCGAGTACGTAGGGCCCGACGAAGGCATTCGTAGGACAGATGTCCAGGCACGCGGTGCATTTTCCGCAATGTTCGCTGGCGTGGGGCGGGTCCACCGGCAGCGGCAGGTCGACAAACAGCTCGCTCAGGAAGAAATAGCTGCCGGCCTTGCGGTTCAACACCAGGGTGTTTTTACCGATCCAGCCCAGGCCGGCCTGTTCGGCGATGGCTTTTTCCAGGACCGGCGCGCTGTCGACGAAGGCGCGATAACCGAAGGGGCCGATGACCGCCTGAATTTTTTCTGCCAATTGCTGCACACGTTTACGGATCAATTTGTGGTAATCGCGGCCCAATGCATAGCGCGAGACGTAGGCTTTCTCCGGTTGGCCGAGCATTTGCGCCATGTGCGTATCGCCCGACAGGTAGTCCATGCGCAGGGACACCACCCGCAGCGTACCTGGCACCAGTTCCTCGGGGTGCGAGCGTTTGCTGCCGTGGGCGCCCATGTAGTCCATTTCGCCGTGGTAGCCGGCATCGAGCCAGCGTTGCAGGTGTTGCTCATGCTCGGCAAGGTCCAGGCCGCTGATGCCGACCTGCTGGAAGCCCAGCTCACGGCCCCACTCCTTGATGGATTGGGCGAGGGCGGGGAGGTCTGTGGGAATGGCAGGCATGAGGCGAGAGAAACCAGAGCTGAGATGCGTATAATTCTGCCAGACATCGGAGCCCGAAGACGCATGCCGCACACTAAAGATGATTTTCCCGACGCGCTGTACAGCGCTGCGCAGGTCCGGGCCCTCGACGCACAACTGATCGCGGCCGGCACCGCCGGTTTCGAATTGATGCAGCGCGCCGCCCGCGCCACCTGGCGAGCGATGGTTCGGCGCTGGCCTGACGCCCGCGAGCTGACGGTGCTGGCCGGTCATGGCAACAATGCTGGCGATGGCTACCTGGTCGCGACCCTGGCCCGGCGCGCCGGCTGGTCGGTGCGGGTGCTGACCGTGGGCGAACCCCGGCGATTGCAGGGCGACGCCGCCATTGCCCACGCCGAGGCTGTAGCGGTGGGCGTGCCAATGGAACCGTGGTCGGATGCAGCCGAGTTGCGTGGCGTGTTGCTGGATGCGTTGCTCGGCACGGGGCTGAGTGGCGATGTGCGCGAGCCTTATGTGCAAGCGATCGATACGATCAATGTCAGCGGCCTGCCGGTCGCGGCGGTGGATATCCCCTCGGGGTTGTGCGCCGACACGGGGCGGGTGCTGGGCACGGCGGTAGCGGCCGACCTGACCGTGACCTTCATTGGTCTGAAACTGGGCCTGTTTACCGGCGAAGCGGCGGACCGGGTCGGTGAGCTGGTATTCAACGACCTGCACGCCGATCCAGATATTGTTGAAGCGGCACCGGCCAGTGCCCGATTGCTCTCACCCCATAATCTGCCACGTCTGACGCCTCGCGCGGCCACTGCCCACAAAGGCAAGTTCGGTCTCGTGCTGTTGATCGGTGGCGACCGGGGCTTTGGCGGCGCCATCCAGATGAGCGCCGAAAGTGCCCTGCGCTGCGGTGCGGGCATGGTTTCGCTGGCGACCCGCAGCGAGCATGTATCCGCCGCGCTGACGCGTTTGCCGGAAGTCATGGTGCAGGGCACCCATTCGGCGAACCAGTTGATGGGCTTGCTCCACCAGGCCAGCGTGCTGGTGGTCGGTCCAGGCCTGGGCCAGGCCGCCTGGGGGCGTAGCCTGTTGTCGGCGGCGGCCAACGCGTCACTGCCGCAGGTGTGGGATGCCGATGCGCTGAACCTGCTGAGCAACGGCGATGTCCGTCTGCCTGAGCAGTGTGTCATCACCCCGCACCCGGGCGAGGCTGCGCGATTGTTGGAGATGTCCACAGCCCAGGTGCAGGCCGATCGCCCAGCGGCGGCCCATGCATTGAGCCAGAAATACACCGCCACGGTGATCCTCAAGGGCGCCGGCAGCCTGATTGCCAGCCCGGACGGTCGCCTGGCGGTTTGCAGCCAGGGCCATCCGGCCATGGCCACGGCGGGCCTGGGGGATGTGCTGGCCGGCGTGGTCGGCGCCTTGCTGGCCCTGGGCATGGAGGGGTTCGAGGCCGCGTGCCTGGCGGTCTGGCTGCATGCCAATGCCGGTGCCCAGGCCGGTCGCTCGGGCCGGGGATTGGCAGCGACCGATCTGATCCCGGCCATTCGTCAGTTGTTGGAGGAGCATTCACCGTGTCTGAAGTAACCCTGTACGTGGCGGACGAACAAGCCATGACACAATTTGGCGCCCGCATCGCGCAGGTCACCGCCGGCCACGGCCTGATTTTTCTCGAAGGCGATCTCGGCGCGGGGAAAACCACCCTGTCGCGTGGCATCATTCGCGGCCTCGGGCACGTCGGCTCCGTCAAGAGCCCCACGTTCACCCTGGTCGAGCCCTATGAGATTGGCGACATTCGCGCCTTCCATTTCGACCTGTATCGACTGGTGGATCCTGAAGAGCTGGAGTTCCTCGGTATCCGCGATTATTTCGAAGATGACGCCTTGTGCCTGATCGAATGGCCCCAGAAGGGTGCAGGCTTTTTGCCAAAGCCCGACCTGACCATTACCATTGGCGCGCAGAACGGCGGGCGTTCGTTGAAACTGACGCCGCAAGGCTCGCGTGGCGAGTCGTGGTGTGCCGCTTTGGCATTGGAAAACTAATTGATGATGGGGTTTGGTATGCGCTTTCGCGCGGTGGTTGCTGTCGTAGGACTGTTGCTTACGGCACTGGCCGTCGATGCTGTGGCCGAGACAAAGGTCAACAGCGTTCGCCTCTGGCGGGCGCCGGACAACACACGGCTGGTGTTTGACCTGACGGGCCCGGTGCAGCACAGCGTATTCACCCTGACCGCCCCGGATCGCCTGGTGATCGACATCAATGGGGCGTCCCTGGGCGCGCCGTTGAACGTAGCGACCGCCAACACGCCGATTACCGCGATGCGCTCGGCCCAGCGTACGCCGACCGACCTGCGGGTGGTCATCGACCTGAAAAAAGCCGTGACCCCGAAAAGCTTCACCCTGGCCCCCAACGCCCAGTACGGCAACCGGCTGGTGGTGGACCTGTTCGACAACCCGGCCGATGCGGCGCCACCTGCGCCGCCGCCGACCAATGTCGCCACGCTGCCAGCGGTGCCGGTGGCCCCGCCCGAGCCGGCCCTCAAGCTGCCACCGGCCCCGGCCGGCAAGCGCGACATCATCGTGGTGATCGACGCCGGTCACGGCGGTGAAGACCCGGGCGCCTCGGGCTCGCGCGGGCAGCGTGAAAAAGACGTGGTGCTGTCCATCGCCCGTGAATTGCAGCGCCAGGTCAACGGCATGAAAGGCTTTCGCGCCGAACTGACCCGTACCGGCGACTACTTCATCCCCTTGCGCGGGCGTACCGAAATCGCTCGCAAGAAAGGCGCCGACCTGTTCGTCTCCATCCACGCCGACGCCGCGCCTTCGGCGGCGGCGTTCGGGGCCTCGGTGTTTGCCCTGTCCGACCGCGGTGCCACGTCCGAGACCGCCCGTTGGCTGGCCGACAGTGAAAACCGTTCCGACCTGATCGGCGGTGCCGGCAACGTCAGCCTTGATGACAAGGACCGGATGCTCGCTGGCGTATTGCTCGATTTGTCGATGACCGCCTCGTTGACCTCCAGCCTGAACGTCGGCCAGAAAGTCCTGAGCAACATCGGTCGCGTCACGCCGCTGCACAAGCAGCGCGTCGAGCAGGCCGGGTTCATGGTGCTCAAATCGCCGGATATCCCGTCGATCCTGGTGGAAACCGGCTTCATCTCCAACGCCAACGAGGCGTCCAAGCTGTCGTCCTCCAGTCATCAACAGGCCCTGGCCCGTTCCATCAGCAGCGGCGTGCGGCAGTTCTTCCAGCAGAACCCACCGCCAGGCACCTACATTGCCTGGCTGCGCGACTCCGGCAAGATCGCCCAGGGCCCAAGGGACCATCGGGTCAATCCCGGCGAAACCCTGGCGATGATCGCCGTGCGTTACCAGGTGTCCCCCGCGACCTTGCGCAGCGCCAACAACCTCAAGAGCGATGAGCTCAAGATCGGCCAGACCCTGACCATTCCCGGCAATGACGTGGCGGTCCAGCAATGAGTGACGAAGTGATCGGCAGCAACGCTCGCATCGAACTGCTCAGCCCCCGGCTGGCGAACCAGATCGCCGCCGGTGAAGTGGTCGAGCGCCCGGCGTCGGTCATCAAGGAGTTGCTGGAAAACAGCCTTGATTCCGGAGCCAAGCGCATCGATGTGGATGTCGAGCAGGGCGGCGTCAAGCTGCTGCGGGTGCGCGATGACGGTGGCGGTATTTCTTCCGACGACCTGCCGCTGGCCCTGGCACGTCACGCCACCAGCAAGATCCGCGACCTGGAAGACCTCGAGCGGGTCATGAGCCTGGGGTTTCGGGGCGAAGCGCTGGCGTCCATCAGTTCGGTGTCGCGCCTGACCCTCACCTCCCGCACTCGCGACGCCGAGCAGGCCTGGCAGGTCGAGACCGAGGGCCGGGACATGGCCTCTCGCGTGCAGCCCGCGGCCCATCCGGTGGGCACCTCGGTGGAAGTGCGCGACTTGTTCTTCAATACCCCGGCCCGGCGCAAGTTTCTCAAGGCCGAGAAGACTGAATTCGATCACCTGCAAGAAGTCATCAAGCGCCTGGCCCTGGCGCGTTTTGACGTGGCCTTCCATTTGCGCCACAACGGCAAGACCATCCTCAGCCTGCACGAGGCCCACGATGATGCGGCCCGCGCCCGGCGTGTCGGCGCGGTGTGCGGCGCGGGTTTCCTGGAGCAGGCCTTGCCCATCGAGGTGGAGCGCAATGGCCTGCACCTGTGGGGTTGGGTCGGCTTGCCGACGTTTTCCCGCAGCCAGGCGGACTTGCAGTATTTCTACGTGAACGGTCGTGCAGTGCGCGACAAACTGGTGGCCCACGCGGTGCGCCAGGCGTATCGCGATGTGCTGTTCAATGGCCGGCATCCGACCTTCGTGCTGTTTTTCGAAGTCGATCCGGCCGTGGTCGACGTCAACGTGCACCCGACCAAGCATGAGGTGCGTTTCCGCGACGGGCGCATGGTTCACGATTTCCTCTACGGCACCTTGCACCGTGCCTTGGGCGATGTGCGTCCGGAAGATCAACTGGCGGCACCAGCGGCGGTGGGCGGCATGGTCCGGCCAACGGGGTTGGACGCTGGCGAATTCGGGCCCCAGGGTGAAATGCGCCTGGCGGCCAATGCCCTGCTGGAGCAACCCCAGCCTCAGCCGAGCTACAGCACGGCCGGCAGCGGTGCCGGCAGCGGCTATCAATATCAATACAGCCCGCGCCCGCAATCCAACGTGCCGGCAGGCGAGGCCCAGGCGGCCTATCGCGAGTTCTTCAAACCCTTGCCGGAAGCCGGAGCGGCGGCGATGCCCGACGGCCAGGGCGATATCCCGCCGCTGGGCTATGCCCTGGCGCAACTCAAAGGCATTTATATCCTCTCGGAAAATGCCCAGGGCCTGGTCCTGGTGGACATGCACGCCGCCCATGAGCGGATCATGTACGAGCGGCTGAAAATCGCCATGGCCAGCGAAGGCTTGAGCGGCCAGCCGTTGTTGGTGCCCGAGTCCCTGGCCGTCAGCCAGCGCGAAGCCGATTGCGCCGAGGAGCATGTGGCCTGGTTCCAGCGCCTGGGCTTCGAATTGCAGCGCCTGGGCCCGGAAACCCTGGCGATCCGCCAGATTCCGGCCCTGTTGAAACAGGCCGAGGCCAATCGCCTGGTCAGCGACGTGCTAGCGGACTTGATGGAGTACGGCACCAGCGACCGCATCCAGGCGCACCTGAACGAACTACTCGGCACCATGGCCTGCCACGGCGCGATCCGCGCCAACCGGCGCCTGGCCCTGCCGGAAATGAACGGCCTGCTGCGGGACATGGAAAACACCGAACGCAGCGGCCAATGCAACCATGGCCGGCCGACCTGGACCCAACTGGGTCTGGACGACCTGGACAAACTGTTCCTGCGCGGTCGTTGATGAGCCAGTTACCCCCCGCGATTTTCCTGATGGGACCGACCGCTGCCGGCAAGACCGACCTGGCCATCGAATTGACCAAAGTCCTGCCCTGCGAGTTGATCAGCGTCGATTCGGCCCTGGTCTACCGGGGCATGGACATCGGCACCGCCAAGCCGTCGAAAGAACTGCTGGCCGAATTTCCCCATCGCCTGATCGACATCCTCGACCCGGCCGAGGCTTATTCGGCGGCCGATTTCCGTCGTGACGCGCTCCAGGCCATGGCCGAGATCACCGCGCGGGGCAAGATCCCGCTGCTGGTGGGCGGCACGATGCTGTATTACAAGGCTTTGGTCGACGGGCTGGCGGACATGCCGGCGGCCGATCCCGAGGTGCGCGCGCAGATCGAAGAAGAGGCCGCGCGCCTTGGCTGGCAAGCCCTGCACGAGCAGTTGGCAATCATCGATCCGGAATCGGCGACGCGTATTCACCCCAATGACCCGCAGCGACTCAGTCGGGCCCTGGAGGTTTATCGGGTCAGCGGCCAGAGCATGACCGCCCTGCGCCAGCGACAATCTGCGCAAAGTACTGAAGCAGCCGCTTCGGGACTGCAACAATTGCCCTATACTGTCGCGAATCTGGCCATCGCTCCGGCGAACCGGCAAGTGCTGCATCGGCGAATTGAACAAAGATTCACATTAATGTTGGAACAGGGGTTCATAGACGAGGTCGTAGCCCTGCGTGAGCGAAGTGACCTGCATGCCGGGTTGCCGTCTATACGTGCGGTAGGTTATCGACAAGTCTGGGATTACCTGGACGGCAAGCTGACGTCAGCCGAGATGCAGGAGCGTGGGATCATAGCCACGCGCCAATTGGCGAAACGCCAGTTCACCTGGCTGCGCAGCTGGACTGACTTGCATTGGCTCGACAGTCTCGATTGCGACAATCTGCCACGCGCCTTGAAATACCTTGGGACCATCTCCATATTGAGCTGAGTCCTTGCAATTGCCGTCTATCCTTGGGGGTGTGACGGCCCAAGCCATCTGATTCCGATTTTTATTATTGATCCTTAAAGGAGTGCGGCACATGTCAAAAGGGCATTCGCTACAAGACCCTTACTTGAACACTTTACGTAAAGAGAAAGTTGGGGTGTCCATCTATCTGGTCAACGGGATCAAACTGCAAGGCACGATCGAGTCTTTCGACCAGTTCGTCATCCTTCTGAAAAACACCGTCAGCCAAATGGTCTACAAGCACGCGATCTCGACAGTCGTGCCAGTTCGTCCAATTCGTCTGCCTAGCGCAACCGAATCCGAAGGCGGTGACGCTGAACCGGGTAACGCCTGATAGGAGCCTCCTTTGTTCTTTGAGCGCCACGGTGGTGGTGAACGGGCCATTCTCGTTCACTTGGATGGACAGGACCCTGAGGCGCGCGAAGATCCGCAGGAGTTTCAGGAATTGGCACTTTCGGCCGGCGCCGAGACCGTCGCGTTTTTCAACGTGCCGCGTCATCGGCCAACCGCCAAGTTCCTGATCGGCAGTGGCAAGGTCGAGGAGTTGCGCGACCTGGTCAAGGCCGAACAGGTCGATCTGGTGATTTTCAATCACATCCTCACGCCCAGTCAGGAGCGCAACCTCGAACGTGTCTTCGAGTGTCGCGTGATCGACCGTACGGGGCTGATCCTCGATATTTTCGCCCAACGTGCCCGCACCCATGAAGGCAAGCTCCAGGTCGAACTGGCCCAGCTTGAACACATGAGTACGCGCCTGGTTCGCGGCTGGACTCACCTTGAGCGGCAAAAAGGCGGTATTGGCCTGCGCGGCCCGGGTGAAACCCAGCTGGAAACCGACCGGCGCCTGTTGCGGGTGCGCCTGCGCCAGATCAAGGGGCGGCTGGAAAAGGTCCGCAGCCAGCGCGAGCAGTCGCGACGCGGCCGCAAACGGGCAGATATCCCGACGGTTTCACTGGTGGGTTATACCAACGCCGGCAAATCGACCCTGTTCAATAACGTCACCCAATCCGACGTCTACGCCGCCGACCAGTTGTTTGCCACGCTCGACCCGACCCTGCGCCGGCTCGACCTGGACGACCTCGGGCCGATCGTGCTGGCCGACACCGTGGGCTTCATTCGTCATTTGCCGCACAAGCTGGTCGAGGCTTTTCGGGCTACGCTCGAAGAGTCGAGCAACTCCGACCTGCTGCTGCACGTGATCGATGCCGCCGAGCCGGACCGGATGCTGCAGATCGAGCAGGTGATGGTGGTGCTGGGCGAGATCGGAGCCCAGGACTTGCCGATCCTCGAGGTATACAACAAACTCGATTTGCTCGAAGGCGTGGAGCCGCAGATCCAGCGCGATGCCGATGGCAAGCCGCAAAGGGTCTGGCTGTCGGCCCGTGATGGCACCGGCCTGGACCTGCTCAAGCAGGCCGTGGCCGAGCTGTTGGGCAACGATCTGTTTGTCGGCACCCTGAAGTTGCCGCAACGTTTCGCCCGGCTGCGAGCCCAGTTCTTTGAGTTGGGGGCCGTGCAAAAAGAAGAACACGACGACGAAGGCGTCTGCCTGCTGGCTGTTCGCCTGCCTCGGGCGGAGCTCAATCGGCTGGTCAGTCGCGAAGGGCTGCAACCGATGGAATTCATCGAGCAACACACTTTGCAATAAAAGCCTGAGAAAGCTGTGTCAGGCATTCTGTAGCATTGGTCGGCGCGCCGTGGGTGCGTCTTTGCTTTATCAGATGGAGAGCGCTATGGCTTGGAATGAGCCGGGTGGCAACTCGAATAATCAGGATCCTTGGGGTGGCAAACGTCGTAACAACGGCGACCGCAAGGGGCCGCCAGATCTCGACGAGGCCTTCCGAAAGCTGCAGGAAAGCCTGAACGGTTTGTTCGGTGGTGGTAAAAAACGCGGTGACGAGGGTGGCGGTCGTCCGGGCAAGGGCGGCGGTTTTGGCCTGCTCGGCATCGGTCTGGTCGTGCTGGCGGCTGTCTGGCTGTACAGCGCGGTCTATGTCGTGGACGAGCAGGAGCAGGCCGTGGTGCTGCGCTTCGGCAAGTACTACGAGACGGTTGGCCCGGGCTTGAACATCTATTTCCCGCCGATCGACCAGAAGTACATGGAGAACGTCACGCGTGAGCGGGCGTACACCAAGCAGGGCCAGATGCTGACCGAAGACGAGAACATCGTCGAAGTGCCGCTGACCGTGCAATACAAGATCACCAACCTGCAGGACTTCGTGTTGAACGTCGACCAGCCGGAAATCAGCCTGCAGCACGCGACCGAAAGTGCCTTGCGCCATGTGGTGGGTTCCACCGCCATGGACCAGGTGCTGACTGAAGGTCGTGAACTGATGGCCAGCGAAATCAAGGAGCGCCTGCAGCGGTTCCTCGATACCTATCGCACCGGTATCACCGTCACCCAGGTCAACGTCCAGAGCGCGGCAGCCCCGCGTGAGGTCCAGGAAGCCTTCGACGACGTGATCCGTGCCCGTGAAGACGAGCAGCGTTCGCGCAACCAGGCCGAGACCTATGCCAACGGCGTCGTGCCGGAAGCCCGTGGTCAGGCCCAGCGCATCATCGAGGATGCCAACGGTTACCGTGATGAAGTGGTCTCCCGTGCCAAGGGTGAGGCTGATCGTTTCACCAAGCTGGTGGCCGAGTATCGCAAGGCCCCTGAAGTGACCCGCCAACGTCTGTACCTGGACACCATGCAGGAAGTCTTCAGCAACACCAGCAAGGTCCTCGTGACCGGCAACAAGAACGGCCAGAGCAATCTGCTGTACCTGCCGCTGGACAAGATGGTCGAGAGCGGTCGCAACACCAGCACGCCACCGACCAGCTCGGCGGCGGCCAGCAATGAGGCCGGCACCCGTGCGGCGGCGGACCTGCAACAACAGCAAGCACGTACCAGGGAGAGTCGCTGATGAGCAATAAATCGCTGATCGCCCTTATTGTCGGTGTCGTCGTGGCGATCGCTGCCTGGAACTGCTTCTACATCGTGGCTCAGACCGAGCGCGCGGTGTTGCTGCAATTCGGTCGCGTGGTCCAGGCTGATGTCCAGCCAGGGCTGCATGTGAAGGTGCCGTACGTCAACAAGGTGCGCAAGTTCGACGCTCGCCTGATGACGCTGGATGCGCCGACGCAACGCTTCCTGACGCTGGAAAAGAAAGCCGTGATGGTGGATGCCTATGCCAAGTGGCGTGTGAAGGATGCCGAGCGCTTCTACACCGCGACCTCTGGTCTGAAGCAGATCGCCGACGAGCGTCTGTCCCGTCGTCTGGAATCGGGCCTGCGTGACCAGTTCGGTAAGCGCACGCTGCATGAAGTGGTTTCCGGTGAGCGTGATGCGCTCATGGCCGACATCACCCGTTCGCTGAATGCGATGGCGGAAAAAGAGCTGGGTATCGAAGTGGTCGATGTCCGGGTCAAGGCCATCGACCTGCCGAAGGAAGTGAACCGCAGCGTGTTCGAGCGCATGAGCACCGAGCGTGAGCGTGAAGCCCGCGAGCACCGCGCCAAGGGTAACGAGCTGGCCGAAGGCATCCGTGCCGACGCCGATCGCCAACGCCGCGTGCTGCTGGCCGAAGCCTATCGTGAATCGGAAGAGGTCCGTGGTGATGGTGATGCCCAGGCCGCTTCGATCTACTCCAAGGCCTACGGTCAGGATCAGGAGTTCTACGCGTTCTACCGTAGCCTGCGTGCCTACCGTGAAAGCTTCGCGAACAAATCCGACGTCCTGGTCCTGGACCCAAGCAGCGACTTCTTCCACTACCTGGAAAAGTCCAAGCCTTGATGCGACGTTGACCTGAGACACTCCGCCCGGCGGCTAAAGCGTCGGGCGGGGTGATCCTTTGGGAAAACGTGTGTATGATGCGGCAGCCGGGAAATTCCCGGCTTTTTTGCGTCTGCACGTTCGATTGCGGTTTATAGGTGCAGGCGTCGGGTTGAACGACCCGACAGGTTTTTCGAGGGAAGTGCCGGGCGAGGCCGATTGTGGGCCATTCGTCACGTCGCTCTTGCGCGTTTTTTGCCCAGGATGCGCGCCTGGCGCAGGCATTTTCTGCTTCACTCAAGGCCAGCCCGAAAGCTGGCCGCCCGGACCATAGGGGAATGGCGTAATGGCAACGGTAGACCGCTGGCTGCTGCCAGATGGCATCGAAGAAGTACTGCCACCGGAAGCTGCGCGTATCGAAGTAGCGCGTCGTCAGGTGTTGGATCTGTTCCAGAGTTGGGGTTACGAGTTCGTCGTCACCCCGCATATCGAGTACCTGGAATCCCTGCTCACCGGCGCGGGCCAGGACCTGGACCTGCGCACCTTCAAGGTTATCGACCCGCAGTCGGGGCGGCAGATGGGCTTTCGGGCCGACATCACGCCGCAAGTGGCGCGCATCGATGCCCACACCCTGCGCCGTGAAGGTCCGAGCCGCCTGTGCTACGCCGGCAGTGTGCTGCATGCCCAGCCGCGTGCCTTGTCGTCTTCGCGCAGCCCGATCCAGCTGGGCGCCGAGTTGTATGGCGACGCCAGTCCGAGCAGCGACGTAGAAGTCATCAGCCTGATGTTGGCCATGCTGCAACTGGCTGACGTGCCGGATGTCCATATGGACCTGGGGCATGTTGGCATCTATCGCGGCCTGGCCCGTGCGGCCGGTTTGTCCGGCGAAGTGGAGCAACAGCTGTTCGATGCCCTGCAACGCAAGGCTATCGACGAGGTCATCAGCCTGACCGAGGGCCTGCCGGCCGATCTGTCGGGCATGCTGCGGGCGCTGGTGGACCTGTGTGGCGGACGTGAAGTATTGGCCGCTGCCCGTGAGCGTCTGGCCCGCGCGCCGGCGCCTGTGTTGGCGGCGCTGGACGACTTGTTGGCGATTGCCGAGCGTCTGTCGGTGCGCTTCCCTGAGTTGCCGCTGTATTTCGACTTGGGTGAGTTGCGCGGCTATCACTACCACACGGGCGTCGTGTTCGCTGTGTTCGTACCGGGCGTGGGTCAATCCATCGCCCAGGGCGGCCGTTATGACGACATCGGTGCCGACTTTGGTCGTGCCCGTCCGGCGACCGGTTTCTCTACCGATTTGAAAACCCTGGTGACCCTGGGGCGTGCTGAAGTCGAGCTACCGTCTGGCGGTATCTGGATGCCTGACAGTACGGATGCGGCACTCTGGCAAGCAGTCTGCCAGTTGCGCAGTGAGGGTCAGCGTGTCGTCCAGGCTTTGCCTGGGCAACCTTTGGCCGCCGCCCGTGAAGCGGACTGCGACCGGCAATTGATTCAGCAGAACGGGCTTTGGCAAGTATTGCCGCTGGCTTCTTGAGTTTTCCTGCCGGCTGCGGCCGGCACCAAGTTTGCGCGAATGAGGACAAGTGTTATGGGTAAGAATGTCGTAGTCCTGGGCACCCAGTGGGGTGATGAGGGCAAAGGCAAGATCGTTGATCTGCTGACCGAACATGCTGCCGCCGTAGTGCGCTACCAGGGTGGCCACAACGCAGGTCACACCTTGGTGATCGACGGTGAAAAAACCGTCCTGCACCTGATTCCGTCGGGCGTGCTGCGCGAAGGCGTACAGTGCCTGATCGGCAACGGTGTGGTGGTTGCTCCCGACGCCTTGCTGCGGGAAATCATCAAGCTGGAAGAAAAAGGCGTACCGGTGCGCGAGCGCCTGCGTATCAGCCCGTCCTGCCCGCTGATCCTGTCCTATCACGTCGCGCTGGACCAGGCCCGTGAAAAGGCCCGTGGCGAGCTGAAGATCGGCACCACCGGTCGCGGCATCGGCCCGGCCTACGAAGACAAGGTGGCTCGTCGTGGCCTGCGCATCGGTGACCTGTTCCACCGTGAGCGTTTCGCCGCCAAGCTGGGCGAGTTGCTGGACTACCACAACTTCGTCCTGGTCAATTACTACAAAGAACCGGCCATCGACTTCCAGAAAACCCTGGACGAGTGCATGGAGTACGCCGAGCTGCTCAAGCCGATGATGCTCGACGTCACTGCTGAGCTGCACGAGCTGCGTCGCGCTGGCAAGGACATCATGTTCGAAGGTGCCCAGGGTTCGCTGCTGGACATCGACCACGGCACCTACCCGTACGTCACCAGCTCCAACACCACCGCCGGCGGCATCGCCACCGGTTCGGGTTTCGGTCCGATGTACCTGGACTACATCCTGGGTATCACCAAGGCCTACACCACTCGCGTGGGTTCGGGTCCATTCCCGACTGAGCTGTTCGACGACGTTGGCGCCTTCCTGGCCAAGCGCGGCCACGAGTTCGGTGCTACCACCGGCCGTGCCCGTCGTTGTGGCTGGTTCGATGCTGTCATCCTGCGTCGCGCCATCGACGTCAACAGCATCTCGGGCCTGTGCCTGACCAAGCTGGACGTGCTGGACGGCCTGGAAACCATCAACATCTGCGTGGGCTACAAAAATCAGGACGGCGCCGTCATCGACGCACCGACCGACGCCGACAGCTACATCGGCCTGGAGCCGGTGTACGAGCAGATGCCAGGCTGGACCGAATCGACCGTGGGTGCCAAGACCCTGGAAGAGCTGCCAGTGGCGGCCCGCAACTACATCAAGCGCGTCGAAGAGTTGGTCGGTGCGCCGATCGACATTATTTCGACGGGGCCGGACCGCAACGAAACCATCGTTCTGCGTCACCCGTTTGCCTGATAAGTCGTTGATGTAAAACACAAAGGCCCCTCGTTTGGGGCCTTTGTCGTCTCTGCCGGTCGAACGGCACGACCTTTGCTATGCATCGTTAATAATAAGTACTTCTTTGAAGTGCCATCAATTTAATGGCGTTTAGTAGAGGGATTCCCCTGTGTCGGCCGTTCTCTCACTGTTACAAAGCCGTCTGTTGCGGCCTGTGTTCGTTACCCTGGGTATCGCCCTTTTGGTGCAAGTGCTCGTGGCCGTCGCGCTGACTCGAAGCACGGTCACCGCGCTGGAGGCCGAGCTAGGGGCTCGGCTGGGGGTTGATAGTCAGAAATTGTCTGGCGAGCTTGAGCAGGCTGGGCGCGAGGTCACCTCAAGCCTGGACAGTTTGTCTGCCAGCACTCGTCAGCGCCTCACCGTCGGGTTGTCGACGCGCCTGAAGGACGAACAGGCGCAGTTGCGCACGACACTCGAGCAATCGCTCAAGGACTCCGCCAACGATATGGCGCAACTCCTGGCCTCGGTCGCGCCCCGCGCCATGTGGGACAGCGACATACCGACCCTTTCCGAATTCGCCCGTCGGGCCCAGCGCAATCCCAATGTGCTGTTCGTTATCTATGATGACGCCAATGGTGAGCACCTGACCCGCTACCTGAACCGGGAAAACCCGATCAACAAGGCGCTGCTGGAAAAAGGCAAGGGCGAGCGGGCGTTGGACAAAGTGCTGGATGCGGCGAAGAGCGACCCGTCGGTGTATTACCTCGAAGCCTCGATCAGCCCCAACGGCGTAGAGATTGGCAAAGTGTTGATGGGCGTTTCCACGGCTTCCGTTGAAGCCGACCTGAAAGCGTTGGACCAGCGCTTCTCGGCCTTGATCGCCAGCAGCGACCAGTTGGTCGGTGACAGCCTCAAGGGGGCGGCGGCCGACAGCGCCACGGCCATGCGCGGTCGTCTGGAGTCGGCCCAGGCCACCGCCACACAGATGCAGACCAACACCGCCAGCACCGTGCAGGAAGCGGCAGGCACCTTGCGCTGGCGCATCGGCCTGGGGCTGGCGCTGGTGGGCTTTGGTGTGCTGGCCCTGCTGGCCGTGGTGCTGGGGCGTCGGGTGGTCAATCGCTTGAAGTTGCTGATCGCGGCCATGAACGACCTGGCGGCAGGCGAGGGTGATCTGACCAAGCGCGTGCAAATCAACAGCAAGGACGAAATCGGCGACATGGCGTCAGCGGTCAATCGCTTTGTGGATAAGTTGCAACCCATCGTGCGCGAGGCGGGCGATGTGGCCCAGCGTACCGGTGTGGAAATCGGTGCGATGACCTTGCGCAACTCCGGTGCCGATGCGGCGGCCGGGATGCAGCGTGATGAAGTGGCCGAGAGTCTGCGGGCGCTGTCGCAAATGGCGGATGAAGCTCAATCGGAAAGCCAGGCGATGCAGGCGGCCTTGCAGCAGGTGGTGGAGATCCGCCAGGCCACCGATGAAAACACCCGCACTTCGGCCAAGGTCGGCAGCTTGATCGAGGCGTTGGCCGGGCAGGTAGACACTGGGGCGAAAGTGATCGAGCGGCTGGCGCAGCAGAGCGAACAGATCGAAGTGGTGCTGACGGTGATCCACGGCATCGCCGAGCAGACTAACTTGTTGGCTTTGAACGCGGCCATCGAAGCGGCGCGGGCCGGGGAAACCGGGCGCGGGTTTGCCGTGGTGGCGGATGAGGTGCGGGCGTTGGCGAGCAAGACCCAAAGCTCAACGGGCGATATCCAGGCGCATATCGTGGCCTTGCAGCAGGGCGCTCGCGAGGCGGTAGCCGCTATCGGCCAGGCCGGGCGCCAGGCCAGTGAGGGCTTGTTGGTGCTGCGAGACAGTGCGCGGTTGCAGCAGTCGGTTCAGGCGTCTGTCGAACAGGTGCATGCGGCCATTGGCCTGGCGACTCAGGCCGCGGCCCATCAGGCCCAGGGCGCGCAAGCGGTGCGTGGGCGGGTGGAAACCATCCATGCCCAGGCCGAGAAGGCGGCCCAGGCCGTGGTGGAGACCACGGTCAGCGGTAAGGTCCTGGATGGGTTGGCGGCGCAGTTGAAGGCGAGTCTGGGGCAGTTCCGGGCCTGATCGGGTGACGGGTACCCTTGTGAGCGAGCTTGCTCGCGATGGCGGCTTGACTGAGTACATATCCATTGCTGTGGTAACGGCCGCTTAGGGTTCCGCTCTTACAGCGGCTCACTTTTGAGAAGCGCAAAAGTAAGCAAAACGCTTTATGCCCCACCACTCGGTGCCTCGCCTAGGCTCGGCATGCCCTCACTCCGGCATTGCTCCGTGGGCCCGCCGCGAAGGGCCATCCGTGGCCCAGCGCGGCTAACCCGGCATCCATGCCGGGATGCCCACTCCACAATACCTGCGTTCGGCCATCGTGGTTAACGGGGCGCCGAGATCAACGTCCACCGCGAGGCGGCCTAGTAGCCGACCTGGCTCTCACGGTCGTACACCCATCAGACTTGTTTGAGCAGGACCTGTGGGAGCAAAGCTTGCTCGCGAGGCGGCCTGACAGCCGACCTGATTCTCCGGTCATGCCCCGATCCAATTGTGGGAGCGGGCTTGCCCACGAAGGCGGCCTAACAGCCAACCTGGTTCTCCCAGTCGTACACCTCATCAGATCTGTGGGAGCAAAGCTTGCTCGCGAGGCGCCCTGATAGCCGACCTAGCTCTCCAGTCATACTCCGATCCAATTGTGGGAGCGGGCCTGCCCGCGAAGGCGGCCTAACAGCCAACCTGGTTCTCCCAGTCGTACACCACATCAGATCTGTGGGAGCAAAGCTTGCTCGCGAGGCGGCCTGATAGCCGACCTAGCTCTCCAGTCATACTCCGATCCAATTGTGGGAGCGGGCCTGCCCGCGAAGGCGGCCTAACAGCCAACCTGGTTCTCCCAGTCGTACACCTCATCAGATCTGTGGGAGCAAAGCTTGCTCGCGAGGCGGCCTGATAGCCGACCTAGCTCTCCAGTCATACTCCGATCCAATTGTGGGAGCGGGCCTGCCCGCGAAGGCGGCCTAACAGCCAACCTGGTTCTCCCAGTCGTACACCTCATCAGATCTGTGGGAGCAAAGCTTGCTCGCGAGGCGGCCTGATAGCCGACCTAGCTCTCCAGTCATACTCCGATCCAATTGTGGGAGCGGGCTCGCCCGCGAAGGCGGCCTAACAGCCAACCAGTCTCTCCGGTCGTGCCCCGATCCAATTGTGGGAGCGAGCCTGCTCGCGATGGCGGTCTCAGCGGCTCAGGTACATCCGCGTCGTCAGCAAATAAACCGGCAACCCCGATACCAGAATCAACAGCGCCGCATAAGGCGCCGGCGCCGCGAACTCCACATTCGAGGTATGGGCCCAAACGGCGTTGCCAACGTATTGAGCCCGGTCGGCCTCAGCAGCGTGGGGGTCAGTTCCTTCATTGCATCCAGGAACACCAGCGCATAGGCGGGCGCCACAGCAAGCTCCCTCGCCACAGGGGGAGGTGTTCCAGTTTTAGGCGTGCAGAAACGCAAAAACCCGCTTTCGCGGGTTTCTGTGAGGTTCAAGGCTGTAACCTTGAAGCTTGAATTGGTGCCCAGAAGAAGACTCGAACTTCCACGACCTTGCGGTCACCAGCACCTGAAGCTGGCGTGTCTACCAATTTCACCATCTGGGCAGCATCTTCAGCGTTGCCGCTGTTGATGTGGCGCACTATACGGAGCGCATTTTGATCTGTAAACCCCTGTTTTTGTTTTAGTAATTGCCAAACGCAATTGCAGGGGGCAAAAATGCAAAAACCCGCTTTCGCGGGTTTTTTTTGAGCCAGCAGGCCATTGACCTGTTGCTCGAAATTGGTGCCCAGAAGAAGACTCGAACTTCCACGACCTTGCGGTCACCAGCACCTGAAGCTGGCGTGTCTACCAATTTCACCATCTGGGCAATATCGACATCGTGTGTACGTCGTCGATGGCGCGCACTATACGGAGCGTCTTTTTAACTGTAAACCCCTCCTGAGAAAAAAACCGCTAAATTTCACGAGCGGCGCTTTTCCGGGCTTCCAAGGCAGGCCAAATGACTTTAGAAAAGCGATCGGATGCTTGAAATTTCCCGTTTCATTAAGCCTATGCCAAACTAACCCGCATATAGACAAGGTGAAAACTCTCTAATGGCCGATTGGCAGTCCCTCGATCCCGAGGCCGCTCGTGAAGCGGAAAAATATGAAAACCCTATTCCTAGCCGCGAACTGATCCTGGCGCATCTCGCCGATCGGGGTTCGCCTGCTAGCCGCGAGCAGTTGGTCGAAGAGTTCGGTCTGACCACCGAGGACCAACTCGAAGCCCTGCGCCGCCGTCTGCGCGCCATGGAGCGCGACGCTCAACTGATCTACACCCGGCGCGGGACCTATGCGCCGGTGGACAAGCTCGACCTGATCCTGGGCCGCATCGCCGGTCACCGTGACGGCTTCGGTTTCCTGATCCCGGACGACGGCAGCGACGACCTGTTCATGAGCCCGGGGCAAATGCGCCTGGTGTTCGATGGCGACCGGGCCCTGGCACGCGTGTCCGGCCTGGACCGTCGTGGTCGCCGTGAAGGCGTGATCGTCGAAGTAGTGTCCCGTGCCCACGAATCCATCGTCGGCCGTTACTTCGAAGAAGGCGGTATCGGTTTTGTTGTGCCGGATAACCCGAAGGTCCAGCAGGAAGTGCTGATTACCCCGGGCCGTAATGGCGCCGCCAAGGTAGGTCAGTTCGTCGAGGTGAAAATCACCCACTGGCCAACTGCGCGCTTCCAGCCGCAGGGCGATATCGTTGAAGTGGTCGGCAACTACATGGCGCCGGGCATGGAGATCGACGTTGCGCTGCGCACCTACGACATTCCTCACGTCTGGCCCGAGGCTGTGCTCAAGGAAGCCGCCAAGCTCAAGCCGGAAGTTGAAGAGAAAGATAAAGAAAAACGCATCGACCTGCGCCATCTGCCGTTCGTCACTATCGACGGCGAAGACGCCCGCGACTTCGACGATGCGGTCTACTGCGAAGCCAAGCCTGGCAAGCTGCGCCTGTTCTCCGGCGGCTGGAAGTTGTTCGTCGCGATTGCTGACGTGTCCAGCTACGTGAAGATCGGTTCGGCCCTGGATAACGAAGCCCAGGTGCGCGGCAACTCCGTGTATTTCCCTGAGCGCGTGATCCCGATGCTGCCTGAGCAGCTGTCCAACGGCCTGTGCTCGCTGAACCCGAAAGTCGACCGTTTGGCCATGGTGTGCGAGATGACCATCTCCAAAACCGGCGAAATGACCGACTACCAGTTCTACGAAGCGGTGATCCACTCCCAGGCGCGCCTGACCTACAACAAGGTCAGCACCATCCTGGAAACGCCGAAGAGCAGTGAAGCCAAGGCCCTGCGTACCGAATACGCTGGCGTGGTGCCGCACCTCAAGCAGCTGTACTCGCTGTACAAGGTGTTGCTGGGGGCCCGTCACGTGCGTGGCGCGATCGATTTCGAGACCCAGGAAACCCGGATTGTCTTCGGTTCCGAGCGCAAGATCGCCGCAATCACCCCGACCACCCGTAACGATGCGCACAAGCTGATCGAAGAGTGCATGCTGGCAGCCAACGTGGCCACCGCGGAATTCCTCAAGAAACACGAGATTCCTGCGTTGTACCGCGTGCACGACGGCCCGCCGCCGGAGCGTCTGGAAAAACTGCGTGCTTTCCTCGGCGAGCTCGGTCTGTCCCTGCACAAAGGCAAGGACGGCCCGACGCCGAAGGACTATCAGGCACTGCTGGCCAGCATCAAGGACCGTCCGGATTACCATGTGATCCAGACCGTGATGCTGCGCTCCCTGAGCCAAGCGGTGTACAGCGCCGACAACCAGGGCCACTTTGGCCTGAATTACGAGGCGTACACCCACTTCACCTCGCCGATTCGCCGTTACCCGGACTTGCTCACGCACCGCGCGATCCGGAGCGTGATCCATTCCAAGCAGAACACCCCGCACGTCAAGCGCGCCGGTGCCATGACCATTCCGAAGGCGCGAATCTATCCTTACGACGAAGCGGCCCTGGAACAGTTGGGCGAGCAGTGCTCCATGAGCGAGCGCCGCGCCGACGAAGCCACCCGCGACGTGGTGAACTGGCTCAAGTGCGAGTTCATGAAAGACCGCGTGGGCGAGTCGTTCCCAGGCGTGATCACGGCTGTGACCGGCTTTGGTTTGTTTGTCGAACTGACCGACATCTACGTCGAGGGCTTGGTGCACGTCACCGCCTTGCCGGGTGATTACTACCACTTCGATCCTGTGCACCATCGCCTGGCGGGCGAGCGCACCGGTCGCAGCTTCCGTCTGGGCGACACCGTGGAAGTGCAGGTCATGCGCGTCGACCTCGATGAGCGCAAGATCGACTTCGGAATGTCCGACAAGCCTGCCGAAGCACCGACTGGCCGTAAAAAGCGTGGCAGCGAGACCGCCGCGCCTGCGACCAAAGGCAGAGGTAAAGGTGCTCCTGCCAAAACCGCAGAGCCTGAGCCAGCCAAGGCCGGTCGCCGTTCGTCTGCCAAGGACAAGGCTCCCGAAGCCTACCGCCCCAGCGACGCTGCGGCGAAAAACGCCGAGCTGCGCAAGAGCCGCGAGTTGAAGCAGCAGTTGCTCAACGAAGCCAAGAGCGGTGGTAAAGCGGCGTCTGGGGGAAAGTCCCACGGGGCGGAAAAGCCGTCGAGCAAGCCAAGTAAACACCGTAAAGGCCCGCCAAAAGCGGGTTCGGCCCCCGCCAAAAGCGGCGGGTCGCGCAAACCTAAGGCCAAGTCATGAGTCTGGAAAAAATCTACGGCGTGCATGCCGTAGAAGCACTGCTGCGTCACCACCCTAAACGTGTCAAGCAAGTGTGGTTGGCAGAGGGTCGCAGCGAGCCGCGTGTGCAAGCGCTGGTCGAACTGGCCACCCAAAACAAGGTTGCCATCGGCCAGGCCGAGCGTCGTGAAATGGACGTGTGGGTCGAAGGCGTTCACCAGGGTGTGGTTGCGGACGTAAGCCCGAGCCAGGTCTGGGGCGAGGCGATGCTCGACGAGCTGCTCGACCGCACCGAAGGTGCGCCGCTGTTACTGGTGCTGGACGGCGTGACCGATCCGCACAACCTGGGCGCTTGCCTGCGTTCGGCGGATGCAGCGGGTGCGTTGGCGGTGATCGTGCCTAAAGACAAGTCGGCAACCTTGACGCCGGTGGTGCGCAAGGTGGCCTGCGGCGCGGCGGAAGTGATTCCGCTGGTGGCGGTGACCAACCTGGCGCGCACCCTGGAAAAGCTCCAGCAGCGCGGCTTGTGGGTGGTCGGCACGGCGGGTGAGGCCGAGGTCAGCATCTATGACCAGGACCTGACGGGCCCGACGATCCTGATCATGGGGGCCGAAGGCAAGGGCATGCGCCGCCTGACCCGCGAGCATTGCGACTACCTGGTCAAGCTGCCGATGGCCGGCAGCGTCAGCAGCCTCAACGTTTCGGTGGCGACCGGCGTGTGCCTGTTCGAAGCGCTGCGCCAGCGCAGCGTCAAGGCTGTCGCCAAAAAGCCCTGACATACCCTTGTAGGAGCTGACGAGTGCAACGAGGCTGCGATCTTATCCCTGGCAGTTGAGTCTCAAGCGAAAGATCAGGATCAAAAGATCGCAGCCTTCGGCAGCTCCTACATTTGTCAGCCTCGCAATCGTCAGTGGTTGTTCAAATAATCGCCAATTGCCTTGCGCCGCCCTCGGCCCTTCTCTACAATTGCGCCCCTTGCTGTGATGGCAGGCACTGATGTGTCTAGCGTCCACAAGTCCATAAGTGTCATTCACTCCTTGTCTGACCGTTTTTGAGCGGCAGGCTACAACCCGTAAGGAGCATTCATGCGTCATTACGAAATCATCTTTTTGGTCCACCCGGATCAAAGCGAGCAAGTCGGCGGCATGGTTGAGCGTTACACCAAGCTGATCGAAGAAGACGGCGGCAAAATCCACCGTCTGGAAGATTGGGGCCGTCGTCAACTGGCCTACGCAATCAACAATGTTCACAAGGCTCACTACGTGATGCTGAACGTTGAATGCACTGGCAAGGCCCTGGCCGAGCTGGAAGACAACTTCCGCTACAACGATGCAGTAATCCGTAACCTGGTCATCCGTCGCGAAGAAGCCGTCACCGGCCAATCCGAGATGCTCAAGGCTGAAGAAAACCGCAGTGAGCGCCGTGAGCGTCGCGACCGTCCTGAGCACTCTGACAGCGCCGATGGCGATGACAGCGATAGCGACAGCGACAACAGCGATAACGCTGACGAGTAATCCACGGACCTTTTAAGGAGCCAATCACATGGCACGTTTCTTCCGTCGTCGTAAATTCTGCCGCTTCACCGCTGAAGACGTGAAAGAGATCGATTACAAAGATCTCAACACTCTGAAAGCCTACGTATCCGAGACCGGCAAAATCGTTCCAAGCCGTATCACCGGTACCAAAGCTCGTTATCAGCGTCAGCTGGCCACCGCTATCAAGCGCGCCCGCTTCCTGGCCCTGCTGGCCTACACCGACAGCCACGGCCGCTGAGACCGGGCAGTCGACGAGTAGTAAGGGATTGAATGCATGCGCGCCTTAGCTGAGTTCATCATGCGCGGTCGTATGCAGGCCACTCTGGTAGTGGCTGGATGCGCGGCATTGCCGTTGTTGTATTGGTTGGGTGCTGCCGCCGGGAGTCTTGTACTCCTGCGGCGCGGATTGAGGGACGCCTTGGGCGTTCTTGCTCTAGGACTGCTGCCGGCCTTGCTCTGGTGGCTGTATTCCGCGGACCCGCGTGCAGTCATGGTACTGCTGGGGACTTCGGCGCTGGCGTTGGTGTTGCGCGCTAGCGAATCCTGGAACCGCGTGCTGCTGGTCAGCATAGCGATAGGCGTGGTGTTTTCAGTGGTGCTCGGGGTGGCTTTCGCACCCCAGATCGAGATGCTGTCGCAGGCTTTGATAAAAATCCTGCCCGAGGCGCTCGGTGATCTCTACCAGCAGATGTCGGTAGAAGAGCAGGCGCGTTTCGCGTCCCTGATCGCCCCCGTCCTGACCGGACTGATTGCGGCCTTGTTGCAAATCGTCAGTGTGCTGAGCCTGGTTATCGGGCGCTACTGGCAGGCGTTGTTGTACAACCCGGGTGGTTTTGGTCGCGAGTTTCGCGCCATCCGTTTCCCGCTTGGGCTGGCGATGTTGCTGTTGGCGGGCATGCTTCTGGGGCCGAACTTCGGTCCGCAGATGGCGATGCTCACGCCGTTGTGCAGTGTACCGCTGGTCTTTGCCGCCCTGGCCCTGATTCATGGGCTGGTGGCGCAAAAGCGACTGGCCAGGTTCTGGCTGGTGGGGTTGTACGTCACGTTGTTGCTGTTCATGCAACTGATCTATCCGTTGCTGGTGGTCTTGGCCATCGTCGACAGCCTGATTGATTTTCGCGGTCGTATGGCGCCGAAAGACGCCGACAACGCGAACGGTGAAGGTTAAAAGTTAGAGGATTTTCACATGCAACTGATCCTTCTGGAAAAAGTCACCAACCTGGGCAACCTGGGTGACAAAGTAAACGTTAAGGCCGGCTACGGTCGTAACTACCTGCTGCCTTACGGCAAAGCCACCGCTGCGACCGCTGCCAACCTGGCTGCGTTCGAAGAGCGTCGTGCTGAGCTGGAAAAAGCTGCCGCAGACCGTAAAACCTCGGCTGAAAGCCGTGCTGCCCAACTGGCCGAGCTGGAAGTGACCATCACTGCCACCGCTGGCGACGAAGGCAAGCTGTTCGGTTCGATCGGTACTCACGACATCGCTGACGCACTGACCGCCTCCGGCGTTGAAGTTGCGAAAAGCGAAGTTCGTCTGCCGAACGGCACCATCCGCAACGTAGGCGAATTCGACGTAGCCGTGCACCTGCACGCCGAAGTTGAAGCCACCGTACGCGTTGTCGTGGTAGCAGCTTAAGCAACACCTGTCGGCTGGCACCCTCGGGTGCTTGCCGGTAACATCGGGCACGATCCTGTTTACAGGTCGTGCCCTTTGTCTTTCTGCAATTCCTGATTTTCATAACCAGAAGTGGCCATGAACGAAATCACCGCTCCCGAGCAATACGATCTGCAAACCGCTGCCCTGAAGGTGCCTCCGCATTCCATCGAGGCCGAACAGGCCGTGCTCGGTGGCCTGATGCTGGACAACAACGCCTGGGAACGCGTGCTCGATCAAGTCTCCGATGGCGATTTCTACCGGCATGACCACCGGCTGATTTTCCGTGCGATCGCCAAGTTGGCCGATCAGAACATGCCGATCGACGTCGTGACCCTGGCCGAGCAATTGGACAAGGAAGGGCAGACATCCCAGGTCGGCGGTCTCGGTTACCTGGGTGAGCTGGCGAAAAACACGCCGTCTGTCGCCAACATCAAGGCTTACGCGCAGATCGTGCGCGAACGGGCGACCTTGCGCCAATTGATCGGCATCAGTACCGAGATCGCCGACAGCGCCTTCAACCCGGAAGGCCGCACCGCCGCCGAGATCCTTGACGAAGCCGAACGGCAGATTTTCCAGATCGCCGAGGCCCGGCCGAAAACCGGTGGCCCGGTCAGCGTCAACGACCTGTTGACCAAGGCGATCGACCGTATCGACACCTTGTTCAACACTGACAACGCCATTACCGGCCTGTCCACCGGCTACACCGACCTCGACGAGAAGACCAGCGGCCTGCAGCCGTCCGACCTGATTATCGTCGCCGGCCGTCCGTCCATGGGGAAAACCACCTTTGCGATGAACCTGGTGGAAAACGCCGTGCTACGCAGCGAAAAGGCGGTGTTGGTGTACTCCCTCGAGATGCCAGGCGAATCGCTGATCATGCGTATGCTCTCGTCCCTGGGGCGTATCGACCAGACCAAGGTTCGTTCCGGCCAACTGGAAGACGACGACTGGCCGCGCCTCACCTCGGCGGTCAACCTGCTCAACGACCGCAAGCTGTTCATCGACGATACGGCTGGTATCAGCCCATCGGAAATGCGCGCTCGGACCCGGCGCCTGGTGCGTGAGCACGGTGAGGTCGGGTTGATCATGATCGACTACCTGCAACTGATGCAGATCCCCGGTTCCAGCGGCGACAACCGTACCAACGAGATTTCCGAAATCTCCCGTTCCCTCAAGGCCCTGGCCAAGGAATTCAACTGCCCGGTGGTGGCGCTTTCCCAGTTGAACCGTTCCTTGGAACAGCGCCCCAACAAGCGTCCGGTGAACTCCGACTTGCGGGAATCCGGAGCGATCGAGCAGGACGCCGACGTCATCATGTTCGTGTACCGCGACGAGGTGTATCACCCCGAGACGGAGCACAAGGGCATCGCCGAAATCATCATCGGCAAGCAGCGGAACGGCCCGATCGGCTTCATCCGCCTGGCGTTTATCGGTAAGTACACGCGCTTCGAAAACCTGGCGCCGGGTAGCTACAATTTTGACGACGACGAGTAAGTTCTTCGTCGTCTGATCCGGCCTCATCGTCGGAACGCCGCCCGGAGTAAGCTCGCTCCCACCTTGGAATGCATTCCTCTGTGGGGGCGAGCTTGCTCGCGAAAGGTGCGCCACCAATTTCCGACCATAGCCGTCGGAATTGGTTATTTTTTGTGCTATATTCCGCGCCCGCGATTTTTCATCTTTTATACCGGTTATCGACATGCAAGCAGCCAAGCCGTTATTTGACTATCCCAAGTACTGGGCCGAATGTTTCGGCCCGGCGCCGTTCCTGCCCATGAGCAGGGAGGAGATGGATCAGCTCGGTTGGGATTCGTGCGACATCATCATCGTGACCGGTGATGCCTACGTCGATCACCCGTCGTTCGGCATGGCGATCATTGGCCGTTTGCTGGAAGCCCAGGGCTTTCGCGTCGGGATCATTGCCCAGCCGAACTGGCAGTCCAAAGACGACTTCATGAAGCTTGGCGAGCCCAACCTGTTTTTCGGTGTCGCGGCCGGCAACATGGACTCGATGATCAACCGCTACACCGCTGACAAGAAAATTCGCTCCGACGACGCCTACACCCCGGGTGGCATGGCGGGCAAACGGCCGGATCGGGCGAGCCTGGTCTACAGCCAGCGCTGCAAGGAGGCCTACAAGCATGTGCCGATCGTTCTGGGTGGTATCGAAGCGTCGCTGCGCCGTATCGCTCACTACGATTACTGGCAGGACCGTGTCCGCAACTCGATCCTGATCGACGCCTGCGCCGACATCCTGCTCTACGGCAATGCCGAGCGGGCGATTGTCGAAGTCGCCCAGCGCCTGTCCTACGGCCACAAGATCGAAGACATCACCGACGTACGCGGTACGGCCTTCATCCGTCGTGATACGCCGAAAGACTGGTACGAAGTCGACTCCACGCGCATCGACCGTCCGGGCAAGATCGACAAGATCATCAACCCGTACGTCAACACCCAGGACACTCAAGCCTGCGCCATCGAGCAGGAGAAGGGTCCGGTTGAAGACCCGAGCGAAGCCAAGGTCGTACAGATCCTGGCGAGCCCGAAAATGACCCGCGACAAAACCGTGATCCGTCTGCCATCGGTGGAAAAGGTCCGTGGCGACGCGGTGCTCTACGCCCACGCCAACCGTGTGCTTCACCTGGAAACCAACCCAGGCAATGCTCGCGCCCTGGTGCAGAAGCACGGCGAAGTCGATGTCTGGTTCAACCCGCCGCCCATTCCGATGACCACCGAAGAAATGGACTACGTGTTTGGCATGCCTTACGCACGCGTCCCCCATCCGGCGTACGGCAAGGAGAAGATCCCGGCCTACGAGATGATCCGTTTCTCGGTGAACATCATGCGTGGCTGCTTCGGTGGCTGCACGTTCTGCTCGATCACCGAGCACGAAGGCCGGATCATCCAGAACCGTTCCGAAGAGTCGATCATTCGCGAGATCGAAGAGATCCGCGACAAGGTCCCGGGTTTCACCGGAGTCATTTCCGACCTCGGCGGCCCGACCGCGAACATGTATCGCATTGCCTGCAAGAGCCCGGAAATCGAATCCGCGTGCCGCAAGCCATCGTGCGTGTTCCCCGGCATCTGCCCGAACCTGAACACCGACCATTCTTCGCTGATCCAGCTGTACCGCAGCGCCCGGGCCTTGCCTGGGGTGAAGAAGATTCTGATTGCCTCTGGCCTGCGTTACGACCTGGCGGTCGAGTCGCCGGAATACGTCAAGGAGCTGGTGACCCACCACGTCGGCGGTTACCTAAAGATCGCTCCGGAGCATACCGAGGAAGGCCCGCTCAACCAGATGATGAAGCCGGGCATCGGCAGCTATGACAAATTCAAGCGGATGTTCGAGAAGTACACCAAGGAAGCCGGGAAAGAGCAGTACCTGATTCCGTACTTCATCGCCGCTCACCCGGGCACCACCGACGAAGACATGATGAACCTGGCGCTGTGGCTCAAGGGCAACGGTTTCCGTGCCGACCAGGTGCAGGCGTTCTATCCGTCGCCAATGGCCACGGCCACGGCGATGTACCACTCGGGCAAGAACCCGCTGCGCAAGGTCACCTACAAGAGCGACGCGGTGACCATCGTCAAGAGCGAGGAGCAGCGCCGTCTGCACAAGGCCTTCCTGCGTTATCACGACCCCAAGGGTTGGCCGATGCTGCGCGAAGCGCTGACCCGCATGGGCCGCGCCGACCTGATCGGGCCGGGCAAGAACCAATTGATTCCGTTGCACCAGCCGTCCACCGACAGCTACCAGAGCGCCCGTCGCAAGAATTCGACGCCAGCCGGCAGCCACAAGGTGGGCAAGGAAACCACCAAGATCCTGACCCAGCACACCGGCCTGCCGCCGCGTGCCAGCGATGGTGGCAACGCATGGGACAAGCGCGAGCAAGCCAAGGCCGCGGCATTCGCCCGCAACCAACAGGCTGCCAAGGAACGCAAGGACGCCGCCAAGGGCAAAGGACCGAAACCGGCGCGCAAGCCTGTCGTGCCGCGCTGATCGCCCTGCCACCTCGTAAAACGCCAGCCTAAGTGCTGGCGTTTTGCTTTCTAGCGGCGGTGCTGGCCGTTTGTTATCGTGGCGCCCGCCAATTCCCGTCAATAGGCACAACAACGCCGGACACATCGCTCTTGTGGCGAGGGGATAAATCCCCTCGCCACAGGGTTCAGTGTGGATAACGTCTCACCCTCCGATTCTCAAGGACGATTCATATGAGCACTCCGTTACCCGGCATCGGCATGGACAGCAGCATCTCCCAGATGATGGCCCGCCGTCGTATTGAAAGCCAAATCAACCTGCCACGGCTGTTCGCCGCCATTGATGCCGATCCAAGCATCGTCGGCGCGGGGGTGGTGTATATCGATGCTGAGTTCAACGTAGTGGTCCTGCGCGAATTCAAGCCGATTTGCAGCATCGCGCCCAAGCGCATCATTCTGCGCGAGGCGAAAAAATACATCGCACCGCAGCAATTCATCGATCAGGTAAAAAGCAGCCCGCGCGAGTCCAAGCTTGGGCTTGAAGCAACCAATGCCGGCTTGTCCTGTGTCGCCGCTGTGATTGGTTGGGTGGTGGTGTTCAGTGGAAGCGTCGCCGTGCCCTTTACGGCGGGGGCAAGTGCCTTTGTCGTTGCCCTGGGCGCCGCTGCCGCGACGGCCAGCACCGCGCAATGCGTCATTGGCGGGATGCGGGTGGCCAATGAGCTGACCAATCCGACCGGCAACGATGAGATGAATGACGCGGACTGGTACAACATCGTGTCGCCGATCCTTGACGGGGTTTCCCTGGTGGGTGTCGGTGGCTCGGCGCTGACGACTGTCCGGCTGCTCAAGGCCAACAAAGCGGCCGGCACTGGAAAGAGTTGGTATCAGTTGCTCAAGGGCCTGAATCGGCAAGAGCGAAGCAAGCTGACCAAGGAGCTGTTGACGCTCAAGGACCCGAGCCTGACGGCGAAGCTACTCAAGTTGCAGCAACGCGCGGGGGCCGTGCCCAAACGTTATTCCTCCGCTGAAATCCGCCACGCGACCCTGACTCAGATCAAGGACTCGTTGGGTGGCGCCCTGGGCGTTATCGGCAGTTATACCGGCGGCGGCCATGTGAAGACCGTGGCCGTCGGCCTATATGAGGAGTTCACGGAATGATCGGTGGCGGATCGCTGAAATCATTTCTCGCCCGTTATTTTCCGGTTTTCATGGGGACGATCCTGCTGGGATGCTTTTCCGGGTCCACGCTGCTTGTGTTGGCCGGGACCACTTATTGGCGTGCCCTGGAGCCGTCAGCCAGGACCGACTATGTCGGGCTCGGCACTTTGGCCCTGGTGATCGTTCTGGTCTTGGGCAACCTCTTGATTGCTCGCGGGCGCGCCTGGGCGGTCTGGTGGGTGGCGGGGTATTTCCTGGTCTGTCTGGCGGCGGTGCTGCCGACGTTCGCTTATCGGCCGCATCAGGGCGTGTACCTATTCGCGGTGTTGTTGCCACTGCTGGGGCTCTTGCTGCTCAACAGCAAGCGCCATCGGGAGATGCGCAGCAAACTCGTCGACATCCGCCGCCAACGCGCGCTGATCATCCAGGCCGCCAAGGCATCACGCCTGCGTCGCTGAGTCGATTCGCGCTGCCGGCGCCGCATTTATGTGCATTGCTTTGCAGATGAATTCGGGCAGCGCGCGTTTTTAGTGCTCTACTGCCTTGAGTAGATAAAGAAAGTGTCCGGCCTGCCTGCATGGCATAAGTCTTGCGCCGCTTTCGATAACGCCCAGGCTCGCAGGAGGCACGTCGTGTCGATCCATGTCGCATTGCATCACGTCACGCATTACCGCTACGACCGCGCCGTCGAACTCGGCCCGCAGATCGTTCGCCTGCGCCCGGCGGCCCACAGCCGCACGCGGATTCTTTCCTATGCGCTGAAGGTTTCGCCCGAGCAGCATTTCATCAACTGGCAGCAGGACCCCCAGGGCAATTACCTGGCGCGGTTGGTGTTTCCCGAGAAAACCCGGGAGATGCGAATAGAGGTCGATTTGTTGGCGGAAATGGCGGTGTTCAATCCGTTCGACTTCTTCCTCGAGCCCTACGCCGAAAAGATTCCGTTCGCCTACGCGGCCGACGAGCGCAAGGAGCTGGCGCCTTACCTGGAAACCCTGCCGCTGACGCCGAGGTTCCAGGCTTATCTGGACGGGATCGACCGCACGCCGTTGCCCGCGGTGGATTTCCTGGTGGCGCTCAACCAGCGCCTGAGCGAAGACATCAACTACCTGATCCGCATGGAGCCGGGCGTGCAGACCCCGGAGCATACCCTGGAGCACGCCTCCGGTTCCTGCCGCGACTCGGCCTGGTTGTTGGTGCAGCTGTTGCGCAACCTCGGCCTGGCTGCGCGGTTTGTCTCCGGTTACCTGATCCAGTTGACCGCTGATGTGAAAAGTCTCGATGGCCCGTCTGGCACCGACGTGGACTTCACCGACCTGCATGCCTGGTGCGAGGTCTACCTGCCCGGTGCCGGCTGGATCGGCCTGGATGCGACGTCCGGGTTGTTCGCCGGTGAAGGCCATATCCCGTTGGCGTGCAGTCCCGATCCGTCCTCGGCGGCCCCGATCAGTGGCTTGGTGGAACCTTGCGAGTGTGAGTTCAGCCACGAAATGTCCGTCGAGCGGGTCTGGGAAGCGCCACGGGTGACCAAGCCTTACACCGACGCACAGTGGCTGGCGATCCAGGCGCTGGGGCGCCAGATCGATGCCGACCTGTTGGAGGGCGACGTGCGCCTGACCATGGGTGGCGAACCGACCTTTGTCTCCATCGATGACCCGGACGGTGCCGAGTGGAACACCGCGGCACTCGGGCCGGATAAACGCCGGCTCTCCGCCGAGCTGTTCCAGCGCATGCGCAATCACTATGCGCCCAAGGGGCTGGTGCATTTCGGCCAGGGCAAGTGGTACCCCGGCGAACAATTGCCGCGCTGGTCGCTCAACTGCTATTGGCGGCGCGACGGGGTGCCGATCTGGCACAACAGCGCGTTGATCGCCGACGAGCAGGAGGACTACGGCGCCGATGGCGAACTGGCCGGGCGTTTCCTGGCGAGTGTTGCCGAGCGTTTGAAAATTCCTGCGCGGTTCGTGTTTCCGGCCTACGAAGACAACTTCTATTACCTCTGGCGCGAAGGTGCATTGCCTTCGAATGTCACGGCCGAGGACCCACGCCTGGAGGATGCCCTGGAGCGTGCACGGTTGCGCAAGGTCTTCAGCCAGGGCCTGGACAAGGTCATTGGCCAGGTCCTGCCGCTGGCCCGTACCGCCAAGGGCGATCAGTGGCAAAGCGGTCGCTGGTATCTGCGTGACAGTCACTGCCGCCTGGTGCCGGGGGATTCGCCCCTGGGCTATCGCTTGCCACTGGCGTCCCAGCCATGGGTGACAGCGGCCGAGTACCCGTTCATCCACCCCACCGACCCGAACCAGGACTTGCCCGAGCTGCCCGGCACCGAGCAACTGGCGCGTCACGGCGAGCCGGCGGCCGAGCAGGAGCGTGTTCCGGAGATCGACAAATCCGCCGACTGGCTGACCCGCACCGCCTTCTGTGCCGAGGCTCGCGATGGCCGACTGTACCTGTTCATGCCGCCACTGGAGCGGGTCGAGGATTACCTGGAACTGGTCAGCGCCATCGAGGCGACGGCTGAGGAGCTGCACTGTCCGGTGCTGTTGGAAGGCTACGAGCCGCCGAGCGACCCGCGCCTGGGCAATTTCCGCATCACCCCCGACCCGGGTGTGATCGAGGTCAACGTGCAACCCTCGGCGACCTGGGATGAGTTGGTCGAGCGCACTGAGTTTCTATACGAAGAGGCGCGACAGACCCGACTGACCACCGAGAAATTCATGATCGATGGCCGGCACACTGGCACCGGCGGCGGTAACCATTTCGTACTGGGTGGCGCGACACCGGCTGACTCTCCGTTTCTGCGGCGCCCCGATCTGCTGCGCAGCCTGATCAGTTACTGGCATAACCATCCGTCATTGTCCTACCTGTTTTCCGGATTGTTCATCGGCCCGACCTCCCAGGCGCCTCGCGTGGACGAGGCGCGCAACGACGCGTTGTACGAACTGGAAATCGCTTTCGCGCAAATGCCACAGCCCGGCGAGGAATGCCCGCCGTGGTTGGTCGATCGCCTGTTGCGCAACCTGTTGATCGACGTGACCGGCAATACGCACCGTGCCGAATTCTGCATCGACAAGCTCTATTCGCCGGACGGCGCCACCGGGCGTCTCGGCTTGTTGGAGTTGCGTGCTTTCGAGATGCCACCCCACGCCCGCATGAGCCTGGCCCAGCAATTACTGCTGCGGGCGCTGGTGGCGCGGTTCTGGCGTGAGCCTTATGCGCCGGCGAAACTGGCGCGCTGGGGCACCGAGCTGCATGACCGTTTCCTGTTGCCGCACTTTATCGAGCAGGATTTTGCCGACGTCATCCATGAGCTGAACGCCGCCGGCTACCCGCTGCGGGCTGAGTGGTTCGCCGCGCACCTGGAGTTCCGCTTCCCCAAGGTGGGCGATTACGCGGTCAGCGGTATCGAGCTGCAATTACGCCAAGCCCTCGAGCCTTGGCATGTGCTGGGGGAAGAGGGCGCGGTGGGCGGCACCGTGCGTTATGTGGATTCCTCCCTGGAGCGCTTGCAGGTCAAGCTCAGCGGCCTGGCGCCGCAACGCTACCTGCTGACCTGCAATGGCGTGCCGGTGCCGTTGCAACCCACTGGTCGGGTCGGCGAGTTCGTCGCCGGGGTGCGTTTCCGCGCCTGGCAACCGGCCAACTGCCTGCAACCGACCATCCCGGTGCATGCGCCGCTGGTCTTCGATTTGCTCGACACCTGGATGCAACGTTCCGTGGGCGGCTGCCAGTATCACGTGGCCCATCCGGGTGGGCGCAACTACGACAGCCTGCCGGTGAATGCCAACGAGGCCGAAAGCCGGCGGATGGCGCGTTTCTTCCGTATCGGACACACGCCTGGGAAACTTCCGATACCCAGCCTGGCAGTGGATGACGAGTTTCCGCTCACACTCGATCTGCGACGTTTTCCAGGAGCGTTAAAGCGCTAGGTGGCCCTTGTGGCGAGGGGATTTAGCGAAACGTCGCACCGCCCCGCTGGGCTGCGCAGCAGCCCTAAAGCAGTTAGCTCAATCTTCCTGGCACACCGAGTTGCCTGGTTTGGGGGCTGCTGCGCAGCCCAGCGGGGATAAATCCCCTCGCCACGATGATTGCAGTCTGAAAACCCAGGCCGGACCCAACATAAAACACACCTATCCGGGCGTCATGCGCTTGCGCTAGTCTCACCTTTTATTGCCGTCTGCCGAGCTTTCCATGCCTGACCTGCTTGACCGTTACCCGCTGACGACGGGCACCTATCACGAACTGTTGGACGACAGCGGCGCGGTGCGTCCGCACTGGCGGCGGTTGTTCGATCAGTTGCAGCGCAGCACGCCGGCTCACCTGATCCAGCGTCAGGCGCTGCTGGCTCGGCAGATCCAGGAAAACGGTGTCACCTATAACGTCTACGCCGATCCGAAGGGCGCCGACCGGCCGTGGGAGCTGGACCTGCTGCCCCACGTGATCGACCCGCAGGAATGGAAACATCTGTCGGCCGGGATCGCCCAGCGTGCGCGGCTGCTCAATGCGGTGCTGGCCGACCTGTATGGGCCACAGCGGCTGATCAGCGAAGGGCTGCTGCCGGCAGAGCTGGTATTCGGGCACAACAATTTCCTTTGGCCCTGCCAGGGCATCGCGCCACCGGACGGCAGCTTCCTGCACTTGTATGCGGTGGATCTGGCGCGCACGCCCGATGGCCGTTGGTGGGTCACGGCGGATCGGACCCAGGCGCCTTCGGGGGCCGGTTATGCGCTGGAAAATCGCATGATCGTTTCCCGCGCCTTCCCCGATTTGTATCGCGACTTGAAGGTGCGGCACTTGTCCGGGTTTTTCCGCACCTTGCAGGAAACCCTGGCAAGACAGGCCCCCAGCGACGGTGAGTCGCCACTGGTGGTGCTGTTGACGCCGGGGCGGTTCAACGAAAGTTATTTCGAACATCTTTATCTGGCGCGCCAGCTCGGCTATCCGCTGGTAGAGGGAGGCGACCTGACCGTGCGGGACGCCACGGTCTACCTCAAGACCCTCAGTGGCCTGCGCCGGGTCCACGCCATCATGCGCCGGCTCGACGACGATTTCTGCGACCCCCTGGAGCTGCGTACCGATTCGGCCCTCGGCGTGCCGGGGTTGTTGGAAGCGGTGCGCCAGGGCCGGGTGCTGGTGGCCAATGCCCTAGGCAGTGGCGTGCTGGAGTCACCGGGCCTGTTGGGGTTCCTGCCGAAGATCAACCAGTACCTGTTCGGTGAGGAATTGATACTGCCGTCCATCGCCACCTGGTGGTGCGGTGAGCCGCCGGTGCTGGCCCAGGCCCTGGAGAAATTGCCGCAGCTGTTGATCAAGCCGGCATTTCCTTCCCAGAGCTTCAGCCCGGTGTTCGGCCGCGACCTGAGCGAGAAGCAGCGCAGCCAACTGGCGGCGCGCATGCAGGCACGGCCCTATGCCTATGTCGCCCAGGAGTTGGCGCAACTGTCCCAGGCCCCGGTCTGGCAGGCCGAAGACGGGCACATCCAGCCTCGGGCCATCGGCATGCGCGTGTATGCCGTGTCCGGGAAGGATGATTATCGGGTGCTGTCGGGTGGCCTGACCCGCGTGGCCGCCGAGGCCGACGCCGAAGTGGTGTCGATGCAACGTGGTGGCGCCAGCAAGGACACCTGGGTGCTGGGCGAGCAGGCGCCCGGCGGTGAACAATGGAAGGCCCAGCGAACCGTGGGGGTCCACGACCTGGTTCGACGCGATCCGTACCTGCCTTCGCGGGTGGTGGAAAACCTGTTCTGGTTCGGCCGCTACTGCGAGCGTTGCGACGACAGCGCGCGGCTGCTGCGGATCATGCTGGGGCGTTATGTCGATGGCGATGACCCGCAGGCCCTGCAGTCGGCGGTGTCCCTGGGCGAAAGCCTGATGCTGCTGCCTGAAGAGGGCGAGCTGCACGAGCGTTTGCTGGCGGCGCTGTTGGGGGACGACTGGTCGTTCAGCCTGCGCTCCAACCTGCAGCGCTTGCAGTGGGCGGCCTCGCAGGTTCGCGGCAAGCTGTCCCGGGAGAACTGGCAGGCGCTGGTGGAGTTGCAGCGCGAAGCGATGGAGCTGGAAACCGAGGAGCCGGATTTCGGTGAGTTGCTGGATTTCCTCAATCGGCTAGTGATGTCCCTGGCGGCGTTGTCTGGTTTTGCCTTGGACGACATGACCCGCGACGAGGGCTGGCGCTTCTTGATGATTGGCCGACGCCTGGAACGCTTGCAGTTCCTCAGCGGCAGCCTGGCGGCGTTTTTGCGCAGCGATGCAGTGTTCGACCAGGCCGGGCTGGAGTGGCTGCTGGAACTGGGCAACAGCAGCATCACCTACCGTTCTCGCTACCTGGCGGTGGCGCAACTGATCCCGGTGCTGGACCTGTTGTTGCTGGACGAACAGAACCCCCACGCGGTGCTTTTCCAGTTAAAGCTGGTGGCCCGCACGCTCAAACGCCTGAACGACGATTTTGGCGCACCGAAGGAAACGGCCTTGCCAGAATTGGTGACGCGTCTTTCTCGCTTTGACTTGCGTTGCCTGGAAAACCCCCTGTTTGGCGAAGCCAGCCTGCGCGCAGCACTTGATGGGCTGGCCGACCTGTTGCAGGAAGTGGCCGATGTCGGTGGCCAGGTGTCCGATCGCCTGGCCTTGCGCCATTTCGCCCACGTCGATGACGTCAGCCAACGCACGGTGTCCGTCTGATGAGCGCTCGTTACCAGATCCTCCACGACACCCATTACCACTACGACAGCCCGGTGTCCCTGGCCCAGCAGCTTGCTCACCTGTGGCCGCGCGCCTGTGACTGGCAGCGTTGCACCGAACAGCAGTTGCTGATCAGCCCGGAGCCGACGACTCGTCGCGATGAGCTGGATGTGTTTGGCAACCCGCTGACCCGGCTGGCCTTCGAACGGCCCCATGACGAGTTGCTGGTCAATGCTCGCTTGAGCGTCGAAGTGCTGGCGCGCCCCGCGCTGGATTTCGACCTGTCCCCGGCCTGGGAATCGACCTGCAACGCGCTGAGCTACAGTGGCCGGCCACTGGCGGCACCATTGCTGGAGGCGTGCCGTTATCGTTTCGAGTCGCCGTATGTGCACCTCAAGCGCAGCTTCGTCGAGTTTTCCGAAAGTTGCTTCCCGCCGGGGCGACCGCTGATGGTTGGCGTTCGAGCGCTGATGGAGAAGATCTTCGAAGAGTTCACCTTCGATGCCGAGGCAACCCAGGTGGCGACGCCGCTGGTGGAGGTGCTGGAGCGGCGGCGGGGCGTATGCCAGGACTTTGCCCATCTGATGCTGGCCTGCGTGCGCTCGCGCGGGCTGGCGGCGCGTTACGTCAGCGGCTACCTGCTGACCCAGCCGCCACCCGGCCAGCCACGGCTGATTGGCGCCGATGCGTCCCATGCCTGGGTCTCGGTGTATTGCCCGGTGTTGGGGTGGGTGGACTTCGACCCGACCAACAACGTCCAGCCGGCCTTGGAACACATCACCCTGGCCTGGGGCCGGGACTTTTCCGATGTGTCGCCGCTGCGGGGGGTGATCCTGGGGGGTGGCAATCATGATCCCGAGGTGCGGGTGACGGTGATGCCGCTGGAGTCATGAGCGCTGTGTGGAAAATGTGGGAGCGAGCCTGTGGGAGCCGAGCTTGCTCGCGATGAACGATGACGCGTTTTTGCAGTTGAACCGTGTCGCCCTCATCGCGAGCAAGCTCGGCTCCCACAGGGTTCGGCTCCCACAGATTGTGTGTCATATGGATGAGTTGCTGGGCGGTTTCGTGCCGATGATCAGCCATGAGCACAAGCAGATCGGGTTGTTCGAGCCTGGCCAATTGCCGGCCAATCTACCTGCAGGCTATCGCCTGTCGATTATCAAGGCGCTGGGATTGTGAGGGCCGGCAGTGGGACTGCCGGCCCAGGACACAAAACCGGGGGGCCGGATCGGATCATCGGGCCCTGGGGGTATCAGGCCTCGGGTGCCTGATCTTTCGGTGCATCAACATCATCTTCTGCTGCTACTTCGCCTTCGGTATCCGGGGTCAGTGCGGCTTCTTCTTCAGCTGTGGCTTTCTTGCGCTGCAGCTTTTCCTCTTTCTTCTGCTCCTTGGCCAAGTCTCTCTGACGTTTGGCGAAGGAATAATTGGGTTTGGCCATGGGCGATCCTCTGGGGTCGAAGGTGAGGTTGAGCGGCGCATATTCTGCCCTGTATCGGGGCCGAGCCGTTAGCTGGGTTTTTGTTCGGCCCACTTTGGCTGCACTGACGGTTGCCATTCGTCCAGCGCATCGAGCAGGTTCTGCGCTGATTCGCTCACTTGCAGCATGTCACGATGGGGCGCGCGGACGAAGCCTTCGCCGACGATATGATCGAGAAAAGCGGTGAGCTTGCTGTAGAAGCCGTTCACTTCCAGCAGCCCCAGCGGTTTGCCGTGGTAGCCGAGCTGGCCCCAGGTCCAGACCTCGAACAACTCCTCCAGCGTGCCGAGGCCGCCGGGCAGGGCGATGAAGGCATCGCTGAGTTCAGCCATGCGCGCCTTGCGGGCGTGCATGCCGTCCACCACTTCCAGGCGGGTCAGGCCGCTGTGGCCGATCTCCTTGTCCTTGAGGCTTTGCGGGATGATGCCGATGACCTCGCCGCCGGCCGCCAGGGCCGCGTCGGCGACGATACCCATCAGGCCGACGGCGCCACCGCCGTAGACCAGGGTCAATTTTCGTTCCGCCAACGCCCGGCCCAGGGCCTGCGCCGCTTCACGATACGCTGGATCGGTGCCGGTGCTGGCGCCGCAAAATACACAAACAGACGCGATGGACATGCTTTACTCCGTGGTCAGTTACCCCTCCAGAGTAAAGCCTGGCCTATGCTGCGCAAAGGACTTAAACCTCGCGCTGGGGTTTTTCATAGGTGCCACTGGCGCCGCAGGCGTAGGCGGCGAGCAAGCTGCATAACAGGCTGTTGACGTTCATGATGGGCGCTCCCGAGAGGTGGTGAGGCTGATCATAGAGCGGTGTCCTCCCTCTGGCTGGTTGATTGTGTCCATCAGGCTGATAGCCTTAAGTTGTATACAATCTTTGATTCAGGTCATAGGAACTTGTCTGAAATTCAGGCAGTCTTTCCCTTTGACGGATTTTTGTTAACCATGCCTTGGAGATTCACAATGTTTGCCAAACTTGTTGCAGTATCCCTGTTGACGCTGGCCAGCAGCCAACTGATGGCAGCGGAGTGCAAGACCACCATCGACTCGACCGACCAGATGTCCTTCAACACCAAGGCCATCGAGATCGACAAGAGCTGCAAGACGTTCACCGTCGAGCTGACTCACTCGGGCAACTTGCCGAAAAACGTCATGGGCCATAACTGGGTACTGAGCAAGGAGGCTGACATGCAGCCGATTGCCACGGCTGGTTTGGCAGCAGGCGTCGACAAGAACTACCTGCCGGAAGGTGATGCACGCATCATCGCCCACACCAAACTCATTGGTGCCAAGGAAAGCGACTCGGTGACCTTTGATGTGTCGAAGCTCAATGCTTCCGAGAAGTACGGCTTCTTCTGCTCGTTCCCGGGCCACATCTCGATGATGAAAGGCACCGTTACCCTGAAGTAATCCGCTTCAGGCACAAAAAAGCGGCGCTTCTTTCAGAAATGGGAAGTGCCGTTTTTTTGGGTTTTTTCGGTGTCTGGCTGTTTTGGTGTGTATATCCGTTTTTTGCGTATTGGCGGCTTATGGTTCCGCTCTTACAGCGGGTCACTTTCGAAAAGCGCGAAAGTAACCAAAGCGCTCCTGCCCCACCACTTGGTGCCTCGCCTAGGCTCGGCATGCCTGAACGAAGGCATTGCTCCGTGGGCCGCCGCGAAGGGCCATCCATGGCCCAGCGCGGCTAACCCGGCATCCATGCCGGGTTGCCCACTGCGCAACACCTTCGTTCAGCCAGCGTGGTTAACGGGGCGCCCGAGATCAACGTCCACCGCGAGGCGGCCTAGTAGCCGACCTGGCTCTCACGGTCGTACACCCATCAGACTTGTTTGGGCAGGTCCTGTGGGAGCAAAGCTTGCTCGCGATGACGGTGTCCCAGTCAATGAAGATGTTGGATGTGCCGGCCTCTTCGCGAGCAGGCTCGCTCCCACAGGGGGCTCTGGATGCACATAAATATTGTGTCTACGGAAGATCCAATGTGGGAGCGAGCTTGCTCGCGATAGCGGTGGCTCAGCCACATAGATGCCGGCATGCCCCGCTCTTGCTCTTGCCTTGCTTTGCTTTGGATCTTGATCTGGACGCCCCGTTAAACCACGCTGGCCGAACGCAGGCATTGCGCAGTGGGCATCCCGGCATGGATGCCGGGATAGCCGCGCTGGGCCATGGATGGCCCTTCGCGGCGGGCCCACGGAGCAATGCCTGCGTTCGGGCACACCGAGCCTAAGCGAGGTGCCGAGTGGTGGGGCAAAGCGCTTTTGGTTACTTTTGGCTGGTCCGGCTCCCGGCTCTTCCAAAAGTGACCCGCTGTAAGAGCGGAACCCTAAGTAGCCGTTACCTAAATAACGGATATACACACCAACCCACGCCTCTCAGCTATCGCGAGCAAGCTCGCTCCCACAGTGATTACTCGTTACGGAGCGTAAGGCATCACCCGCTTGTGCTCAGTCTTGCGATAGGTCTCGCAAATGATCCTGAACGCCTCGTCCCGCACAGGCTCGCCATGCAGGAACGCATCGATCTCGGCGTAGGTCACACCGTGGGAGGCTTCATCCGGCTTGCCTGGCGACAGGTCCTCAAGGTCGGCGGTGGGGACTTTTTCCACCAGCGACTCCGGCGCGCCGAAGTCTCGGGCGATGGCCCGGACCTGGTTTTTTACCAAGCCACTCAACGGCGCCAGGTCGCAGGCGCCATCACCGAACTTGGTGAAGAAACCCATCACCGCTTCGGCGGCATGGTCGGTGCCGATCACCAGGCCGTGCTCGGTGCCCGCGATGGTGTATTGCGCCACCATGCGCATCCGCGCCTTGGTATTGCCCAGCACGAAATCCCGCGAGAGCGCCGCCTTGCCTTCGAACGCCGAGACTTGATCGGCCAAGGCCTTGACCGCTGGACCGATGTTGACGGTATGGCGCTCGTCCGGGTCGATGAAGTCCACGCAGGCTTGCGCTTCATGTTCGTCGAACTGGGTTTCGTACGGCAGGCGCACGGCGATGAACTTGTAGGCGGCGTTACCGGTTTTCTCCCGCAGTTCGCGCATGGCGCGTTGGGCCAGCAGCCCGGCGGTCAACGAATCGACGCCACCGCTGATGCCCAGTACGAGGGACTTGAGGCCGGAGTTGACCAGGCAATCCTGGATAAAGTCCACCCGCCGGGCGATTTCGGCCTTGAGGGCGGCGTCATCGGCGAACGGTGGCTGGACCTTGAGCTGTTCAGCAATCTCACGCTGTACGGCTTGCATGAATTCACTCCTTGCTTGATGTGTCTGGAAGGGCGGCAGGTACTTGGAAAACGTGTCGCATGTAGGCGACGAAATTCGGGTCCTTGCAGTGGGTCTTGCCGGGCTCGTCTGAAATCTTGGCCACGGGTTGCCCGGCACAGCTGATCATTTTAAGCACGATGCTCATGGGCTCTACACCCGGAATGTCACACGTCAGGTTGGTGCCAATACCGAAGCTGACATTAATGCGACCACGCAATGCCCGAAAAATCTCCAGGCATTTGGGTAGTGTCAGGCTATCGGAGAACACCAGGGTCTTGCTCATCGGGTCGATGCCGAGCTTGTGGTAGTGGGCAATGGCTTTTTCGGCCCAGATCACCGGGTCGCCCGAGTCGTGGCGCAAACCGTCGAACAGCTTGGCGAAGAACAGATCGAAATCCTTGAGGAAGGCGTCCATGGTGATGCAATCGGTCAGGGCGATCCCCAGCAGGCCTCGGTACTCGCGCACCCAGCAATCGAGGGCAGCGATCTGGCTGTCGATCAGCCGCGGGCCCAATTGCTGGTGGGCCATGATCCACTCATGGGCCATGGTGCCCAGGGGCTTCATGTCCAACTCCCGAGACAGGTGCACGTTACTGGTGCCGACGAAACGCCCGGGGAAGTCATGCTTGAGCACGTTGACCACTTCTTCCTGGACGCGGAAGGAAAAGCGGCGGCGGGTGCCGAAGTCCGCGACTTGCAATTCGGACAGTTCTTCGGCGCTGGCGTTGGCGCTCAGCCAGTCGAACTTGCAATACAACTGCTCGCGGGCCTGTTCCAGGACTATTTCACGGTAGCGATAACGATTGCGCACCTCGCTGACAATGGCCAGCAGCGGCACTTCGAACAGAATGACGTGCAGCCACGGCCCGCGCAGGCGGATGAACAGCTCGCCGTTTTCGATACCCGTGTGCACGTAGCGCAGGTTGAAGCGAAACAGCCCCAGGAAACGCAGGAAGTCCGGCTTCAGAAAACTGATGCGCTCCAGGAAACCCAACTGGTCGGCGCTCAGGCTCAGCTCGGCCAGGCGCTCGATCTGAAAGCGGATCTCTGCCAGGTAGGGGCGCAGGTCTTCGCTGTTGCGGCAGCGGAATTCCCATTCGACTTCGACGTTGGGGTAGTTGTGCAACACCGCCTGCATCATCGTCAGTTTGTAGAAGTCGGTGTCGAGCAGGTTCTGCACGATACGATCGGCAAATACGCTCTCGCTCATAGGGTTCTCCAGACAGGCCGCAGCCGAGGGTAGCGAAGTTCGGCAGTTTGTAGTGAAAGGGCTAGTGGCGCATATCACTCATGATGATTGCCAGTTTTTTTTGGTCACTGGGTCTTTTTCGGCTAAGAAGAGCTATTTGTGGCGAGGGGATTTATCGAAACGTCGCCCCGCCCCGCTGTGGGAGCAAGGCTTGCCCGCGATACAGGCGACTCGGTTTCCGGGAGCCCGTGGTGCGTTCTTCGCGGGCAAGCCTTGCTCCCACAGGTTCGCGTCGGGTTATGCCGGTATATCCGGGTTGTCGATCTGCTCCAGCATCCACTCCACAAAAAGCCGCACCTTGGGCACTTCCGCCGAATGTTCCGGATAGGCCAGGTAATAGGCGTTGGTGCTGGGCATCGCGTGCGGCCAGGGGATGACCAGTTTGCCGTCGGCCAGTTCTTCTTCCACCAGAAACCGCGGCAGCAGGGCGACGCCGCAGCCGACCTGGGCGGCGCGGATGCACATGTAGAAGGTTTCGAAGCGCGGCCCGTGGTAGCTGTGTTCGGTGTGGTAGCCCTGGTGGTCGAACCAGTCGTGCCAGGCTTGGGGGCGCGAGGCGTTTTGCAGGAGCACCAGCTCGGCCAGTTGGGTCGGGTCGGTGAAGGGCTGCTCAGGCAGGCTGCCGGGCGCACAGACCGGCACCAGTTCTTCGCCAAACAGCTTCAGGGATTCGGTGCCGGGTCGCGAGCCTTGGCCGAAATAGAACGCCAGGTCGCTGCGCCCTTGCAGCAAGTCATCGGCTTCCTGCTCGCTGCACAGGTCCAGGTGAATGGTCGGATGCCGCAACCGCCAGCCCTTCAAGCGTGGGACCAGCCACCGGGCGCCGAAGGTCGGAGGGGTGGACACGCGCAGGACTTCAGTATCGCCGCCGTAGGAACGCAGGTAATGGGTGGACATCTCCACCTGCGTGAGGATTTTTCGCACTTCCCCCAGGTACAAGTCTCCGGCTGGCGTCAGTTGCAAGCGTCGGCGCACGCGTCGAAACAGCAAGTGCTGCAGCAACTCCTCCAGTTGCGCGACCTGTTTGCTGACGGCGCTCTGGGTCAGGTTCAGCTCTTCGGCGGCGCGGGTGAAGCTCAGGTGGCGGGTCACTGCTTCGAAGCACTGCAGCGCCGTGATCGACGGTAAATAGCGTTTATTGAGCATGATGAGGCCTTATTTCTTGTCGCTCTGCTTATCCGGTCATGGCCAGCATGAATAAACGGAATGATATCTCGCTTAAAGGTCGTTTGTTGGCAAGACTCAGGCCAGCTACAACTACAGGTCTGATCAGTCGCATTCGTCCGGCTGCCAATCCTTTGTTTTTCGTGTGAGGAAATTTTCCATGGTTGCTGCATTGCTTGATCGCTTGGGCGTCGACTCGGCCTTGTACCAGAACGGCACACAACCGGTGCATTCGCCCATTGATGGCAGCCGTATCGGCGCCGTGAACTGGGAAGGCGCGGCTGAAGTCGAGCAGCAGGTCAGCCGTGCCGAACACGCCTTCGACCTGTGGCGCAAGGTGCCGGCCCCGCGTCGCGGCGAGCTGGTGCGTCAATTTGGCGACCTGTTGCGAGAATACAAGGCCGACCTCGGCGAGCTGGTGTCGTGGGAAGCCGGCAAGATCACCCAGGAAGGCCTGGGTGAAGTGCAAGAAATGATCGATATCTGCGACTTCGCCGTCGGCCTGTCCCGCCAGCTGTACGGCCTGACTATCGCCTCCGAGCGTCCGGGCCACCACATGCGTGAGTCCTGGCATCCGCTGGGTGTGGTTGGGGTGATCAGTGCCTTCAACTTCCCGGTGGCGGTCTGGGCCTGGAACACCACGCTGGCCCTGGTGTGCGGCAACGCGGTGATCTGGAAGCCGTCGGAAAAGACCCCGCTCACCGCCCTGGCGTGCCAGGCGTTGTTCGAGCGCGTGCTGAAGAACTTCAGTGACGCACCGCCGTACCTGAGCCAGGTGATCATCGGTGGTCGCGATGCTGGTGAAGCGCTGGTGGATGACCCGCGCGTGGCCTTGATCAGCGCCACCGGCAGCACCCGCATGGGTGGTGAAGTGGCACCGAAAGTCGCCGCGCGTTTTGCCCGCAGCATCCTGGAACTGGGCGGCAACAACGCCATGATCCTGGCACCGAGCGCCGACCTGGACATGGCCGTGCGCGCCATCCTGTTCAGCGCCGTCGGCACCGCCGGCCAGCGTTGCACCACCCTGCGCCGGCTGATTGCCCATGAATCGGTGAAGGAAGAAATCGTCACCCGCCTCAAGGCCGCCTATTCGAAAGTGCGTATCGGCCATCCGCTGGAAGGCAACCTGGTCGGGCCGCTGATCGACAAGCACAGCTTCGACAACATGCAGGATGCGCTGGAGCAGGCCTTGAGCGAAGGCGGGCGAGTCTTTGGTGGCAAGCGCCAGCTTGAAGACCAGTTCCCGAATGCCTATTACGTCTCGCCAGCCATCGTCGAGATGCCCGAGCAGAGCGATGTGGTGCGCCACGAAACCTTCGCACCGATCCTGTACGTGGTCGGCTACAAGGATTTTGCCGAGGCCTTGCACCTGAACAATTCCGTGCCCCAGGGCCTGTCGTCCTGCATTTTCACCACCGACGTGCGTGAAGCCGAGCAATTCATGTCGGCCGTGGGCAGCGACTGCGGCATCGCCAACGTCAACATCGGCCCGAGCGGCGCCGAGATCGGCGGCGCATTCGGTGGCGAAAAAGAAACCGGCGGCGGTCGCGAATCCGGCTCCGACGCCTGGCGCGGCTACATGCGCCGCCAGACCAACACCGTGAACTACTCGCTGGAGTTGCCGTTGGCGCAGGGGATTACCTTCGACTGAGGTCGAGTCAACGGAAATCCCCTGCGGGAGCGAGCTTGCTCGCGATAGCGTCGAATCAGCCGACATCAATATCGGTAGATAAACCGTCATCGCGAGCAAGCTCGCTCCCACAAATGAAAGGGTGTGGTGGTTGGGTTTCTTTTTCGGAGTCTGGCAATGCCGTTACGCGAAGAATGTCTGTGGGAAAAACTGACGCCGCAAAGGCCTGAAAACAGCGCGCTCACCGGTGAAGTCACGGCCGATGTCTGCGTGATCGGCGCGGGTTTTACCGGGCTGTCGGCGGCGGTACATTTGCTCGAACAAGGCAAGCGCGTGGTTGTGCTGGAAGCTCATCGGGCCGGGCATGGTGGATCGGGGCGTAACGTCGGGTTGGTCAACGCCGGCCTGTGGATCCCGCCGGATGACATCGAGGCCGGGTTCGGCGAGGCGGTGGGCAGCCAGCTCAACCGCATGCTGGGGGCCGCGCCGGCCCTGGTGTTCAGCCTCATCGATAAATACAACATCGATTGCCAACTGCGCCGCGAAGGCACCCTGCACATGGCCCATAATGCCCGGGGCGAGGCCGACCTGCGCAGTCGTGAAGCGCAATGGAAGCGCCGCGGTGCCCCGGTGGAATTGCTCACCGGCCAGGCCTGTGTCGATGCCACCGGCACGTCGAAAATCGCTGCGGCATTGCTCGACCGTCGCGCCGGCACGCTCAACCCGATGGCCTACACCAGCGGGTTGGCCAAGGCGGCCACAGACCTTGGCGGCCAGTTGTTCGACCATTCACCGGTGACGCGCCTGGAACGCCAAGGCCAGCGCTGGTCGGTGCAGACTGCCCAGGGTTCGGTGCTGGCCGAGCAGGTGGTGATCGCCTCCAACGCCTACACCGAGGGCGACTGGACCGAACTGCGGCGAAATTTCTTCCCCGGTTATTACTATCAGGTCGCTTCGGCCCCGCTGACTGACGAGGCCGCCCGACGCATTCTGCCGGGCGGGCAGGGCTCGTGGGATACCCGCCAGGTGTTGAGCAGCATCCGCCGGGACAAGGATGGCCGTTTGCTGCTGGGCAGCCTGGGCAATGGCAACCGCAAGCCGACCTGGTTCCTCAAGGCTTGGGCCGACCGGGTGCAGCAGCATTACTTTCCTTATCTCAAGTCGGTGGAGTGGGAGTGCACCTGGACCGGTTGCATTGCCTTCACCCCCGATCACTTGATGCGCCTGTTCGAACCGGCCCCCGGGCTGGTGGCCGTGACCGGCTACAACGGCCGGGGCGTGACCACCGGTACTGTGGTCGGCAAGGCGTTCGCCGACTACCTGTGCCACGGCGATGCCCAGGCCCTGCCGATCCCGTTCGCCCCCATGCAGCCGGTGGCCGGGGTGGCGTTGCGCAGTTGCTTGTATGAGGCGGGCTTCTCGCTGTATCACGCGGGCCAGTGCCTGCGGATCGTCATTTGAGTGTTGAAAATTGTTACTGGAACCCGCTTTTTCCGGCGTAGCGTCTAGCCTGTTATGGTGCGGGTTGTAGCAATCGCGCACCGACAGTGTGCAGTTCGGTGACGCGGGTTGTTACACAGTGGTTGCACGCCGTTTCGTGCGATGGTTGCAATGATGGCTCACGGAGGGTTTCACCTATTTAAGTAAAAGGTTGCACCTCGTGCGGTTTAGACGGTTGCACGCCCTATGAAAAAGGGCTCGAAACAGTCGAAATAACAATAAAGCAGCGACTTTTTTCAGAATAAAAAACCGATGGCACGGCCCTTGCTCTGAGCTTTTCAGTGAAATGAAGTCGCAGTGCCAACTAAAAAAAACCTTGGAGCACCACCTCATGTCCCAGACGTTTTACAAGAAAGGTTTCCTGGCCCTCGCAGTGGCAGCTGCGTTGGGTGTTTCTGCGTTTGCTCAAGCTGATGTGAAATTTGGTGTGGCGGGGCCGATGACCGGCGCCAACGCTGCATTTGGCGAGCAGTACATGAAAGGTGCCCAGGCGGCAGCCGATGCCATCAACAAGGCCGGTGGCGTCAACGGTGAGAAGATCGTACTGGTCGCGGGCGACGACGCCTGCGAACCCAAGCAGGCCGTGGCCGTGGCCAACCGCCTGGTCGACCAGGACAAGGTGATCGGCGTGGTCGGGCACTTCTGCTCGTCCAATACCATCCCGGCCTCCGAGGTCTACGACGAAGCCGGCATCATCGCCATCACCCCGGGCTCCACCAACCCACAGGTCACCGAGCGTGGCCTGAGCGCAATGTTCCGCATGTGCGGTCGTGACGACCAGCAGGGCATCGTGGCAGGCGACTACATCGTTGACGTGCTCAAGGGCAAGAAAGTGGCTGTGCTGCACGACAAGGACACCTACGGCCAAGGCCTGGCGGATGCCACCAAGGCACAACTGGCCAAGCGTGGCGTGAAGGAGGTGCTGTACGAAGGCCTGACCCGTGGCGAGAAAGACTTCAGCGCCGTGGTCACCAAGATCCGTTCGGCCGGTGCCGATGTGGTCTATTTCGGTGGTCTGCACCCGGAAGCCGGCCCGCTGGTTCGCCAGTTGCGTGAGCAAGGTCTCAAGGACGTCAAGTTCATGTCCGACGATGGCATCGTGACCGACGAACTGGTCACCACCGCCGGCGGCGCGCAATACGTCGATGGCGTGTACATGACCTTCGGTGCCGACCCGCGCCTGCTGCCAGACAGCAAGGCCGTGGTTGAAGAGTTCCGCAAGAACGGCACCGAGCCTGAAGGCTACACCCTGTACGCCTACGCTTCGGTCCAGGCCCTGGCCGCCGGTTTCAATGGCGCCAAGTCCAACAAAGGCGAAGACGCGGCCAAGTGGCTCAAGGCCAACCCCGTCCAGACCGTGATGGGCAAGAAGGAGTGGGACACCAAGGGCGACTTGAAAGTCTCCGACTACGTGGTCTACCAGTGGGACAAGGACGGCAAATACCACCAGTTGGAAAAACAGAAGTAAGGGCTGAAGCGACCGTTTACGTCTCCTTGGGAGCTGGGCAAGCCCTGGTTTCCAAGGAGACGTCGACGGTCCTACCTGACACTGCTCCGACGTAAATCTGTATTTTCCTTAGAAGAACCGCACACCTCAGGGTGTGCAGGTTCTCACTGCGTGAGATTGCGTTATGGATGGTATTTTCCTGCAGCAACTGATCAATGGCCTGACCCTCGGGTCGGTCTATGGTCTGATCGCCATCGGCTACACAATGGTCTACGGCATCATCGGCATGATCAACTTCGCCCACGGCGAGGTTTACATGATTTCCGCTTACCTCGCGGCAATCAGTCTGGCTCTGCTGGCTTACTTCGGTATTGAATCCTTTCCGCTTATGATCCTCGGCACTCTCGTGTTCACGGTCGTGGTCACCGGGGTATACGGCTGGGTCATCGAACGCGTCGCCTACAAACCCCTGCGCAACTCAACCCGGCTGGCACCGCTGATCAGTGCCATCGGCATTTCGCTGATCCTGCAGAACTATGCACAGATCAGCCAGGGCGCCCGCCAACAGGGTGTTCCGACACTGCTCGAAGGCGCCATGCGCGTCGACATCGGCAGCGGTTTCGTCCAGCTCACCTACACCAAGATTTTCATCCTGATCGCCGCATTCGCCGGGATGGCCTTGCTGACCTACATCATCAAGTACACCAAGCTCGGACGCATGTGCCGCGCCACCCAGCAAGACCGCAAGATGGCCTCGATCCTGGGGATCAACACCGACCGGGTGATTTCCTACGTGTTCATCATCGGCGCGGCCATGGCGGCCCTGGCCGGTGTGCTGATCACCATGAACTACGGCACGTTCGACTTCTATGCTGGCTTCATCATCGGCATCAAGGCGTTCACTGCGGCGGTACTCGGCGGCATCGGCTCCCTGCCTGGGGCGATGCTCGGCGGGATCATCCTCGGCATTTCCGAGTCGCTGTTCGCCGGCCTGATCAACTCTGACTACAAAGACGTGTTCAGTTTCTCGCTGCTGGTGCTGATTCTGATTTTCCGTCCCCAGGGCCTGTTGGGTCGCCCACTCGTGGCGAAGGTATAAGTATGTCTGCTGCCAATAAACCGCTTGATATCAAACAGAGCGTCATCGACGCGATCCTGGCCGGCCTGATCTCGCTGATCGTGTTCGGGCCGATTGTCGGCGTGGTGCTCGACGGCTACAGCTTCAACCTGCAACCGGCCCGCGTCGGCTGGCTGGTGGCGATCGTGATGATCGGGCGCTTTGCCTTGAGCCTGTTCCTGCAAACCCCCAAGGGACTGAAGATTCTCCAGGGTTTCGAAAGCACCGGCTCCGGCGTGCATGTGCTGCCGCCGGACTACAAGTCGCGGCTGCGCTGGATCATCCCGGCACTGATCGTGATCGCCATCGTGTTTCCGTTCTTCGCCAACAAATACGTGCTCACCGTGGTCATCCTCGGGTTGATCTATGTGCTGTTGGGCCTGGGCCTGAACATCGTGGTCGGCCTGGCGGGGCTGCTCGACCTGGGTTATGTGGCGTTCTACGCCATCGGCGCCTATGGCCTGGCGCTGGGCTACCAATACCTGGGGCTGGGGTTCTGGACCGTACTGCCCCTGGCGGCTATCGCGGCGGCGATGGCGGGGTGCATCTTGGGATTCCCGGTGTTGCGAATGCACGGTGATTACCTGGCCATCGTGACCCTGGGCTTTGGCGAGATCATTCGCCTGGTGCTCAACAACTGGCTGTCGTTCACCGGCGGGCCGAATGGCATGCCCGTGCCGTCGCCGACCTTTTTCGGCCTGGAGTTTGGTCGAAGGGCCAAGGATGGTGGGGTACCGTTCCATGAGTTCTTCGGCATCGACTACAACCCCAATATCAAATTCCTGTTCATCTACATCGTGCTGTTCATCACGGTGCTGCTGGTGCTCTACGTCAAGCATCGCCTGACCCGCATGCCGGTCGGGCGTGCCTGGGAAGCCTTGCGCGAGGATGAAATCGCCTGTCGCTCCATGGGCCTGAACCATGTGCTGGTCAAGCTCTCGGCCTTCACCATAGGTGCCTCCACGGCGGGCCTGGCGGGGGTGTTCTTCGCCAGTTACCAGGGTTTCGTCAACCCGTCGTCGTTCACCTTCTTCGAGTCGGCGCTGATCCTGGCCATCGTGGTGCTGGGGGGCATGGGCTCGACGGTCGGCGTGGTGATTGCCGCGTTCGTGCTCACCGTGGCGCCGGAGCTGTTGCGCAGTTTCTCGGAATACAGGGTGCTGTTGTTCGGCGTATTGATGGTGTTGATGATGATCTGGCGGCCTCGCGGCCTGATCCGTATCAGCCGTACCGGGGTAACGCCGCGCAAGGGGGTAGCGCCATGAGCGAAGTCGTACTCAAAGTTGAAAACCTGATGATGCAGTTCGGTGGTATCAAGGCCCTCAGCGACGTCAGCCTGCAAGTCAAGCGCAACTCGATCTTCGCCCTGATCGGCCCCAATGGTGCGGGCAAGACCACGGTGTTCAACTGCCTGACCGGTTTCTACAAGGCTTCGGGCGGGAATATCGAGCTCAACGTGCGTGGCGAGCAAACCAACGTCATCAAGCTGTTGGGCGAGGCGTTTCGCCCGACTGATTTCGTGTCGCCGAAAGCCTTCGCCAGCCGGCTGTATTACAAGATGTTCGGCGGCACCCACCTGGTGAACCGCGCCGGCCTGGCGCGCACCTTCCAGAACATTCGCCTGTTCAAGGAAATGTCGGTGCTGGAAAACCTGCTGGTGGCCCAGCACATGTGGGTCAACCGCAGCCTGGTGGCGGGCATCCTCAACACCAAGGGCTACCGCAAGGCCGAAAGCGACGCCCTGGACCATGCCTTCTATTGGCTGGAAGTGGTGGACCTGGTGGATTGCGCCAACCGCCTGGCGGGCGAGCTTTCCTATGGTCAGCAGCGGCGCCTGGAAATCGCCCGGGCCATGTGCACACGCCCACAGATCATCTGCCTCGATGAACCGGCCGCCGGCCTCAACCCTCAGGAAACCGAAGCGCTGAGCGCGATGATCCGGCTGCTGCGCGACGAGCATGATCTGACCGTGGTGCTGATCGAACACGACATGGGCATGGTAATGAGCATTTCCGACCACATTGTGGTGCTGGACCACGGCAACGTGATCGCCGAGGGCGGTCCCGAGGCGATTCGCAACGATCCGAAAGTGATCGCGGCCTACCTGGGTGCCGATGAAGAGGAACTGGTATGAGTGGACCTATCCTCGAGCTCAAGGAATTGGACGTGTTCTACGGGCCGATCCAGGCCCTGAAAAAGGTCTCGATGCACATCGGTGAAGGTGAAACCGTGAGCCTGATCGGCTCCAACGGGGCCGGCAAGTCCACGTTGCTGATGTCGATCTTCGGCCAGCCGCGTGCTGCCGGCGGGCAGATCATCTACCAGGGCGTGGACATCACCCACAAATCGTCGCACTACATTGCCTCCAACGGCATCGCGCAGTCGCCGGAAGGGCGGCGGGTATTCCCGGACATGACCGTCGAGGAAAACCTGCTGATGGGCACCATTCCCATCGGTGACAAATACGCCAGCGAAGACATGCAGCGCATGTTCGAGCTGTTTCCACGACTCAAGGAGCGCCGCAACCAGCGGGCCATGACCATGTCCGGCGGCGAGCAGCAAATGCTCGCCATCGCTCGGGCATTGATGAGCCGGCCCAAGTTGTTGCTGCTCGATGAGCCGAGCCTGGGGCTGGCGCCGATCGTGGTGAAGCAGATCTTCGCCACCCTGCGCGAGCTGGCCTCCACCGGGATGACCATCTTCCTGGTGGAACAGAACGCCAACCACGCCCTCAGGCTGTCGGACCGGGCCTATGTGATGGTCAACGGCGAAATCCGCCTGACCGGCACAGGCAAGGAGCTGCTCGCCAACGAGGAAGTGCGCAACGCGTACCTGGGCGGGCATTGAGGCGGCTGTTGCGATGAAAAAACCGGCGAGTGATCGCCGGTTTTTTTATCTCTCCAAAACACCACTGTCCCTCTGTGGGAGCGGGCTTGCTCGCGAAAGCGGTGGATCAGACATATTGATGTCGACTGACACGCCGCCTTCGCGAGCAAGCCCGCTCCCACATGGGGATTTCGGTTGTCTGTGGCAATTGTGGACAACAATCCTGAGTCCCTGCGAAACCGCGACATAAAGTCGCCGCAAACAGTTGTTTTGTCACGGTTTTGACTTGTCCCCGTTTGCTGTGGAACTGGCTGTGGGTAACGTGGGAGTAGCTGGCTGCAAGCCTTTGAATACGTGGCTTGCAGGCCTGTGGTTGTTTTTTGATCAGGCGTTTTTCGTCAAGCGGGAGTGACTGTTGTCAACACTTTTATGAACACTGCAATGGGCTCGAAAGTCGGTGGGCAAGCCTGTGGATAAGTCTGTGATTAAACTCTGGAAAGACCGCGCTGAGTACCGTCGTTACTGGCTTTGAGCCATCGCCCATCTCGCGTTGGCTTATAGCAGATAACTTGCGCTGCACAACCTCACTTGCAGGGTCAAGCGAAAAAAATTTCCAAATACCCCGCAAAGCCTTATGCACAGCGGCTTGCGGGTTTTGCACTTGCCCCCGATTACTGTGGACGTGCCTGTGGATAAGGTGCGGGCAACCGGCTGCGGCCCTTGTTGGACAAGGCCTGGCGGGGATTGGTTGTTTTATGAGCAGTTGTGGGGCAAAAGCCGTGTGCAAGCCTTGCTCCTACCGTGCCAGGGCGGGCATGCTGTGGGCCGATTTCCATTTAATGGCTGTTGAAGTTCAAACAAGGAGAACACGATGTCTGACACCCTGTTTATTACCGGCGCGACGTCCGGTTTTGGTGAAGCCTGTGCCCGTCGTTTTGCCGAGGCCGGTTGGAAACTGGTGCTGACCGGTCGTCGTGAAGAACGCCTCAATGCCCTCTGTGCCGAGCTGTCGAAGCAGACCGAAGTCCATGGCCTGGTAGTGGATGTGCGTGATCGCAAGGCCATGGAAGAGGCAATCGCCAACCTGCCGCCATCCTTCGCCAAGTTGCGCGGGCTGATCAACAACGCCGGCCTGGCCCTGGGCGTTGACCCGGCGCCCAAGTGCGACCTCGATGACTGGGACACCATGGTCGACACCAATGTGAAAGGACTGCTCTACAGCACTCGCCTGCTGTTGCCGCGCCTGATCGCCCATGGTCGTGGGGCCGGGATCGTCAACCTGGGCTCTATCGCCGGCAACTACCCGTATCCGGGCAGCCACGTGTATGGCGCGAGCAAGGCGTTCGTCAAACAGTTCTCCTTGAACCTGCGTTGCGACCTGCAAGGCACGGGCGTGCGGGTGAGCAATATTGAGCCGGGCCTGTGCGAGAGCGAGTTCTCCCTGGTGCGCTTCGGTGGCGACCAGGAGCGCTACAACGCGACCTACGCTGGCGCTGAGCCGATCCAGCCACAGGACATCGCCGATACGATTTTCTGGGTGCTCAATGCGCCAGCGCACATCAACATCAACAGCCTGGAGCTGATGCCGGTGAGCCAGACCTGGGCTGGGTTTGCCATTGAGCGCAACAAAACATAAAACCGCGTTATCGTTCATCGCGGGCAAGCCTTGCTCCCACAGGTTTGACTCATCTCTGGGGAGCAGGACTTCCACAGGTTTGACTCATCTCTGGGGAGCAGGACTTCCACAGGTTTGACTCATCTCTGGGGAGCAGGACTTCCACAGGTTTGACTCATCTCTGGGGAGCAGGACTTCCACAGGTTTGACTCATCTCTAGGGAGCAGGTCGGCTCTGATCCCTGTGGGAGCAAGGCTTGCCCGCGATAGCGGTTTACCAATCAGCCCAGATAATCGGCCAGCCCGCGATAGCAGGTCAGCAGGTGATACGGCGTGGTGGACGGCATGTCCCGGCGGCTGACGATGCCGTCGGCGTCCAGGCATTCGTTCCAGCCCTTGGTATGCAGGAAATGCTGCTGCAGCGCCTGCAATTGACGCAGCAGCAGCCCCTGGTTGTCCGGGCGCAAGGTGAGTGCCCGCAAGTATTCCGCCTGGGCCCAGATGCGTTGGGTGGCATCGCGTGGGCCTGCCTGGGATCCCAAGGCCAGCATTGCACACACAGCACCGGAGTCCGGGGCGACGCCGCGTTGTTCGGTATGGCCGAAGCTGCGCTCCAGGGCGGTGTGCAACTTGCCGCTGCGCAACAGCGGCGATGAAGCCAGCAAGTAATACCATTCGAACTGGTGCCCCGGTTCGAACCAGTTATCCACAGCCTTGAGCGGCTTCTCCATCATCACGCGTTGCTGCGGCTCGATGAACTGCTTGGACATCCCGTCGCACAGGCTCAGCAACGCCTGGCGGACGTTGGCGTCTTCGCGGACCGAGAGCGTGGCGAGGAACGCTTCGGCCAGGTGCATCAAGGGGTTTTGCAACGGGCCGGATCCGGTCGTTGACCAATCGCGCTTGAGGCTGGCCTCGTAGAGACCGTCTGCACTGGCAAAACGCTCGGCAATGACCTCCAGGCTGGCGTTGAGCACCGATTCCACCAGCGGTTCGCGAACCTTGCCCCAGTAATGAGCGCAGGCGAACAGGATGAAGGCGTGGGTGTAGAGGTCTTTGCCGGTGTCCAGCGGCGCGCCTTGCGGGTCGATGCTGTAGAACCAGCCGCCATGCTCGGCATCGTGGAAATGACGCTGCAGCGAGCGGAACAGTGCGCTGGCCCGTTCCTCGGCCTGGGGCACTTCGCCAATCAGGCTGGCGAACACATACAGCTGCCGCGCACAGGCCATGGCGCGGTAGCGCTGGGGTGGCAGCGGCGCATGTTCGGCATCCAGGGATTCATAGGGCAGCGCCAGTTCGGCATTCCAGCCCGGGCCCTGCCACATCGGCACGATCACGTCGTGAAAATGCTGACGCACCGTTGCAAACAGGGCAGTCAATTCAGGCTGGGGAGCGGGGCGGGAAGCATGAGGCATTGGCGGACGTCGTCACGGCTGGGGGCGATTGCGCGACATGGTAGCAGAGTGGCAGGCCTGGGGAGATGGGGCGGCTGTCAGGCCGCCTTCGCGAGCAAGCCCGCTCCCACAGGGATCGATCAAACTGTGGGAGCGGGCTTGCTCGCGAAGGGGCCTTTGAAGGCGCTAAATAATCAACCCGCCAACAACCAAACCCCAGCCCCCGCCGAAGCCGCCCCGGCCAATCGAACCAATGGCGCCGCCGCTCGCGGCAACACCCGCACCAGGGCAAACCCGGCGCCATGCAACGCTGCTGTCGCCGCGACGAAGCCCGCCGCATAGGCCCACGGGCTCGACATGTCCGGCAGTTCCAAGCCGTGGGCCACGCCATGGAACAGCGCAAACAGTGCCGTCGCACCGACCGCCAGGCTCAACGGCGGACGCACCGCCAGTGCCACCGCCAGGCCGAGGGCGAGTACCGAGGCGGCGATGCCGCTTTCCAGCGCCGGCAGATCCAGGCCTTCAAAACCCAAGAGGCCGCCGAGCAGCATCGTACCGACGAAGGTGCAGGGCAGCGCCCAGCGCGCGGCCCCTTGTTGTTGTGCGGCCCACAAACCGACAGCCAGCATTGCCAGCAAGTGGTCGAGCCCGCCGATGGGGTGGCCGAGGCCGGCGATCAGGCCATTGTCGCCATGGCCTGGGTGGGCGAAGGCCAGGGTCGGGGTCAGCAGCAGGGCGAGGGCGCCGAGGAGGCGTTTGAAGGTCATGGATAAGCTTCCTTGTGGTCAGTCGGAAAGATCAGGCGGCGGTCAGCAGACCCTGGCGCTCGATGAAGGCGATGATGTCGTCCAGGCCCTGGCCGGTCTTCTGGTTGCTAAACACAAAGGGCTTGCCGTTGCGCATCCGCCGGGTGTCGCTGTCCATCATTTCCAGGGATGCACCCACCAGCGGTGCCAGGTCGATTTTATTGATCACCAGCAGGTCGGATTTGCAGATGCCCGGCCCGCCCTTGCGCGGCAGCTTGTCGCCGGCCGAGACGTCGATCACATAGATGGTCAGGTCCGACAGCTCAGGGCTGAAGGTCGCCGACAGGTTGTCACCGCCCGATTCCACCAGGATCAGGTCCAGGTCCGGGAAGCGCCGGTTCAACTGGTCCACCGCCTCAAGGTTGATCGACGCGTCTTCGCGAATCGCCGTGTGCGGGCAGCCGCCGGTTTCCACGCCGATGATCCGCTCCGGCGCCAGGGCCTCGTTGCGCACCAGGAAGTCGGCGTCTTCGCGGGTATAGATGTCGTTGGTGACCACTGCCAGGTTGTAGCGTTCACGTAGAGCCAGGCACAGGGCCAGGGTCAGGGCGGTCTTGCCGGAACCTACCGGGCCGCCGATACCGACGCGCAGAGGTTGTGTATTCATGGGTGTCTCCTAGGAACGGAACAGACGGCTGTACTGGCGCTCATGAGCCATGCACGCCAGGGACAGGCCAAAGGCGGCGCTGCCGTAATGGTCGGGGTCGATGTTCGAGGCGTCGTGCTGAGCCTGTTGCAGCAGTGGCAGCAGTTCGCTGGTCAGGCGCTGGGCGGCTTGCTGGCCCAGGGGCAGGGTTTTCATCAGCACCGCCAGTTGGTTTTCCAGCCAGCTCCACAGCCAGGCGGCGAGGGCGTCCTGGGGGGTGATATGCCAGGCGCGCGCCGCGAGGGCCCAGCACAAGGCCAGGTGCGGCTCGCTGCGTTGTTCAAGAAAGTCCCGGGCGGCACGGTCGAGCTCCGGCAGGCCGGCGAGCAGTTGCTGCAACGAGTAGCCCATCTGCCGGCTTTCCTGATACAGCTCACGGGTTTCCCGGCTGGCGCGGTGTTCTTCGCAATGCAGCAGCAGGGCGTCCCAATCGTCAGCGGCTGCTGCGCTGCAGTGCGCCAGCAGCAAAGGCGCCTCGAAACGCGCCAGGTTCAGCAGCAATTGATCGCTGATCCAGCGACGGGCGTCGTCGCAATTCTTGACCAGGCCGTTGTCCACCGCCATCTCCAGCCCCTGGGAATAGCTGTAGCCGCCAATCGGCAATTGCGGGCTGGCCAGACGCAGCAGCGCCCAGGCCGGGTTCATGTGCGCACGCCAAACTGATGCAGGCGCGGCGCGTAGTTGAAATCTTCGTCGCCGTGCCGGGAGTGATGATGACCGCCGCCATAGGCGCCGTGTTCCGGCTGGAACGGGGCTTCGATGGGTTCGGCGCGGGCGCCCAGTTGCTCGAGCATCGCCTTGAGCACGTAATCGTCCAGCAGGCGCAACCAGCCATCGCCTACTTGCAAGGCGACATGGCGATTGCCCAGGTGATAGGCGGCGCGGGTCAGTTCAAACGCGTTGGCGCAGGTGACATGCAGCAATTGTTCGGCGCGAGCGCAGACGCGCACGATGCGCCCGTCTTCGGCCTGCAGGCATTCGCCGTCGTACAGCGGCGGTTGGCCTCGCTCCAGGAACAACCCCACGTCTTCACCCTCGGCACTGAAACAGCGCAGACGGCTTTTGCTGCGGGCGTCAAAGGTCAGGTGCAGCTCGGCGTCCCAGCGCGGTTGAGTGTCGATTCTGCGGTGAATCACCAGCATCGGAGTGCTTCCAGCAATGAACAGTGCTGTGTTTAGAGCAAGGGGCTTGCCAACCGAATGAGGTGTAGGAAATAGCTGGGATGGCGTTTCAGGATGGGGCGGATTGCGTGCCATGTTGGTGCGCGCCGAGATGTCGCGCACCATTATGCGACGGGCACAAAAAGAACCTGTGGGAGCGAGCCTGCTCGCGAAGGCGTCGGTTCAGTTGGCATTGATAGGGGCTGAGACTCCGCTATCGCGAGCAAGCTCGCTCCCACAGTGGGGTACATCCGGGGGTTTATTCGGTACTGCCCAACCCTTGCCAATGCTTGAGGCCAATAAAGATGAACCGCAGTTGCTGGGTAATCTTCGCCTGGGGCG
>NZ_MUOA01000101.1:0-282 GCF_002001065.1 Pseudomonas sp. A25(2017)
TCACTCCGGCATTGCTCCGTGGGCCCGCCGCGAAGGGCCATCCATGGCCCAGCGCGGCTATCCCGGCATCCATGCCGGGATGCCCACTGCACAATGCCTGCGTTCGGCCAGCGTGGTTAACGGGGCGCCCGAGATCAACATCCACCGCGAGGCGGCCTAACAGCCGACCTGGCTCTCCCGGTCGTACACCCGTCAGATCTGTGGGAGCAAAGCTTGCTCGCGAGGCGGCCTAGTAGCCGACCTGGCTCTCTTGGTCGTACACCTGTCAGATCTGTGGGAGCA
>NZ_MUOA01000007.1:0-262 GCF_002001065.1 Pseudomonas sp. A25(2017)
GTGCCGCCGCCTTCGCGAGCAGGCTCGCTCCCACAGTTTTTTCCGGGTTGTTCTCGGGTATTACATTCAGCACAAATCCCCTGTGGGAGCGGGCTTGCTCGCGAAAGCGGTGGGTCAGCTTGCGATGATGTTGGTTGTGCCGCCGCCTTCGCGAGCAGGCTCGCTCCCACAGTTTTTTCCGGGTTGTTCTCGGGTATTACATTCAGCACAAATCCCCTGTGGGAGCGGGCTTGCTCGCGAAAGCGGTGGGTCAGCTTGCGAT
>NZ_MUOA01000006.1:0-255 GCF_002001065.1 Pseudomonas sp. A25(2017)
AGATTCTGGAAGTCTATAATTCGCCCCACTTCCGGCGCAGTCGAAACGGAAAACTCCTTGAGATTCAATGAGTTAAGTAAGTTTCGAAGGTGTTGGGCTTCAGGTCATCGAAGCCCGGAAGGAGCAGATAGAGCGGTGTTGTTTGGCTCTATCGGCGATTCGATCTTCTCGGTCGAAAGCGGTGAAAAAGAGGTGTTGACAGCAGCGAGTAACGCTGTAGAATTCGCCTCCCGCTAACGAGAGATCGGAAGCGCA
>NZ_MUOA01000084.1:0-253 GCF_002001065.1 Pseudomonas sp. A25(2017)
ATTCTGGAAGTCTATAATTCGCCCCACTTCCGGCGCAGTCGAAACGGAAAACTCCTTGAGATTCAATGAGTTAAGTAAGTTTCGAAGGTGTTGGGCTTCAGGTCATCGAAGCCCGGAAGGAGCAGGTAGAGCGGTGTTGTTTGGCTCTATCGGCGATTCGATCTTCTCGGTCGAAAGCGGTGAAAAAGAGGTGTTGACAGCAGCGAGTAACGCTGTAGAATTCGCCTCCCGCTAACGAGAGATCGGAAGCGCA
>NZ_MUOA01000005.1:0-235 GCF_002001065.1 Pseudomonas sp. A25(2017)
AATGCAGATCCCATTGTGGGAGCGAGCTTGCTTGCGATAGCGGTGTGGCAGTCAATGAAGAGGTTGAATGTCAGGCCGTCATCGCGAGCAAGCTTTGCTCCCACAGGGTTTTTGGGGCGCCTATAAACCCGCGGCCGAATGCAGATCCCATTGTGGGAGCGAGCTTGCTTGCGATAGCGGTGTGGCAGTCAATGAAGAGGTTGAATGTCAGGCCGTCATCGCGAGCAAGCTTTGC
>NZ_MUOA01000004.1:0-234 GCF_002001065.1 Pseudomonas sp. A25(2017)
CAGGGTTGGGTGGTGTGCCCAGATATTGCAAACACCAAAGATCCACTGTGGGAGCAAAGCTTGCTCGCGATAGCGGTGGGTCAGCTTGCAAGGATGTTGGATGTGCCGCCGTCATCGCGAGCAAGCTTTGCTCCCACAGGGTTGGGTGGTGTGCCCAGATATTGCAAACACCAAAGATCCACTGTGGGAGCGAGCCTGCTCGCGATAGCGGTGGGTCAGCGCCGGTGATGTTGG
>NZ_MUOA01000003.1:0-225 GCF_002001065.1 Pseudomonas sp. A25(2017)
CCCACAGGGGATCCAGGGTGTAGCTCGAATTTCATGATCACCCCGGAAAACTGTGGGAGCTGAGCTTGCTCGCGATGGCGGCGGCACATTCAACATCCTTGCCAGCTGACCCTCCGCTATCGCGAGCGGGCTCGCTCCCACAGGGATTCGGGGTGTAGCTCGAATTTCATGATCACCCCGGAAAACTGTGGGAGCTGAGCTTGCTCGCGATGGCGGCGGCACATT
>NZ_MUOA01000002.1:0-209 GCF_002001065.1 Pseudomonas sp. A25(2017)
GCTGGCCGAACGCAGGCATTGCGCAGTGGGCACCTCGGCATGGATGCCGAGGTAGCCGCGCTGGGCCATGGATGGCCCTTCGCGGCGGCCCACGGAGCAATGCCGGAGTGAGGGCACACCGAGCCTAAGCGAGGTGCCGAGTGGTGGGGCATATAGCGTTTTGCTTACTTTTGCGCTTCTCAAAAGTGAGCCGCTGTAAGAGCGGAACC
>NZ_MUOA01000001.1:0-209 GCF_002001065.1 Pseudomonas sp. A25(2017)
ATGTGGGAGCGAGCCTGCTCGCGAAAGCGATGTGTCAGTTTGCGGTGATGTTGGATGTGCCGACCTCATCGCGAGCAAGCTTGCTCCCACAGGGTTCTGCGGCGTATATGCATTTTGTGGCTGCCGAACATCTATGTGGGAGCGAGCCTGCTCGCGAAAGCGATGTGTCAGTTTGCGGTGATGTTGGATGTGCCGACCTCATCGCGAGC
>NZ_MUOA01000108.1:0-207 GCF_002001065.1 Pseudomonas sp. A25(2017)
CCTGTGGGAGCAAAGCTTGCTCGCGATAGCGGTGGGTCAGCTTGCAAGGATGCTGGATGTACCGGCCTCTTCGCGAGCAAGCTTTGCTCCCACAGAGGAGGTTTGGGTAGCCGGGAAATCGAAGTCTGCCGCAGATCCAGTGTGGGAGCTGGATGGGGCATAAAATAGGGGCACAAAAAAGCACCCCGAAGGGTGCCTTTTTATGCC
>NZ_MUOA01000062.1:0-143205 GCF_002001065.1 Pseudomonas sp. A25(2017)
CCCTGTGGCAGCAAATTCCCTGTGGGAGCAGATCCCCTGTGGCAGCAAATTCCCTGTGGGAGCAGATCCCCTGTGGCAGCAAATTCCCTGTGGGAGCAGATCCCCTGTGGGAGCAGATCCCCTGTGGGAGCAGATCCCCTGTGGCAGCAAATTCCCTGTGGGAGCAGATCCCCTGTGGCAGCAAATTCCCTGTGGGAGCAGATCCCCCTGTGGCAGCAAATTCCCTGTGGCAGCAGATCCCCTGTGGGAGCAAAGCTTGCTCGCGATGGGCGCGACCGGATCTCAGCTATGAAACACCAGAAACAGCAGCACCAGATTCACCACCAACGACACCAGCGCCAACGTCCGCCAGACCTTCAGCGGCTCCCTTTCCAGCAACGGCCTGGGCCTGACGCTCAAGCTGCGGCGCTCGCCCTGTTCCAGCAGCAACAACCATTCCTCGGCCGTCTCAAAACGCTGCTCCGGATCCGCCGCGACGGCGCGGTCCAGGCTTTGCCCGAGCCATTCGGGCAGGTCCGGCCGATAGCGGCTGGCACTGACCGGCACGCCAAAGCGCGGGCGTTGGAAGGCTTCGATTTCGCCGTAGGGATAGTGCCCGGTCAGCAGGAAATACAAGGTCACGCCGACGGCATACAAATCCTGCTGCGCCGTGGGTGCGATGCCGCCGAAAGCTTCCGGAGCAATGTAGCTGGGCGTACCGGGCAAGACGTTGGCCTGGTCCTCGGACAGGCCTGGGCAGTAGGCCAGGCCGAAATCCAGCAGGCGCAATTCGCCGTCGTCGCCCAGGTGCAGGTTGTCCGGCTTGATGTCGCGGTGGTAGATCTGCCTTCGATGCAACAGGCCTACCGCCCGTACCAGCCGTTGCGCCAAGTCCAACCACTGTGCCAGGGGTAGCGCCCCGGCCTGGTTGAACAGCTCGGCCAGGGTCGCACCCGGATATTCCCGCATCACGTAGTACAAATGCTGGCGCTGGGGAACACCATGGACCTCGGGAAACTGCCGCCCGGCGACGCGCTTGAGAAACCATTCCTCCGAGAGCAAGGCCTGCCCAGCGCGGCTATCGTCCCGTAACTGCACGGGCAAGGTTTTCAGCAGCCAGGGTTGGCCCTGGCCGTCGCGTACCCGGTAGAGCAACGATTGCTGACTCTGGCCGAGCAGGCTTTCGATCTGCCAGCCCTCGAACACCTGGCCCGGTTTCAGCGCAGGCGGCAGGGGCCATTGCTGTAACTGGATCAGGGCATCGCCAATGCTGGCTTCGCCCACGGCATCGACCCGCACCAACAAGGCGCTGGCGTTGTCCTGGCTGCCGGCCAGGTGCGCGGCGTTGACCAGCGTCTGGGCCGCAAGGTCCAGGTCCGGTTGGTCGCGCAGGATGCCGGCGATGGCCGTGTCCCCCAGGACTGCCCAGACGCCATCGCTGAGCAATACGAAGGTTTCGTCGGTGCGCAGTTCACCGTCGAGGAAGTCGAGGATCAGGTGTTGATCCAGTCCCAGGGCGCGCTTGAGCACATGTTGCATGCCTTGCTGTTCCCAGACGTGATCTTCACTGACCCGTTGCAGATGATCGGCGTGCCAGCGGTAGACCCGGCAATCACCGACGTGGGCCAGGGTGAAACGCCGGCCCCGCAGGACCAGGGCGCTGACGGTGGTGAGCAGCGGTTGCCCGCCACCGTTGGCTTGCAGCCAGCGGTTCTGGGCCAGCAACAGCCGGTCCAGCGCCTGGGCCACGCCCCAGGTTTGCGGCGTGGAATAGTAGTCCAGGGCCAGCGCCTGCAAGGTCGAACGGGCGGCCAGTCCGCCATCGGCGCATTGGCTCACGCCGTCGGCGATGGCGAACAGGTAACCCTTGCTGGCGGCCAGGGCCGGGGCGGGGGTGACCAGGCGCAGGGCGTCCTGGTTTTCCTCCCGCGGGCCGATGGCGCTGGCTTCGGCGAAACTCAGTTGCAGGCTCATGGTTGCAGGTTATACCCGAGCGGCGGTGACAGCTGCCGAACCCCAAGTGGTTCTCCAGCGACGCTTGACGCCGTACAGGCCGAACCAGGCCAGGACACCGAGGCTGGCGAACAACCACAGGGCCAGTTGATAGCTGCCGGTGCTTTGCTTGATCGCGCCCATGCCCGCCGCCAGGGCGAAGCCGCCGATACCGCCGGCCATGCCGATCAGCCCGGTCATCACGCCGATTTCGCGACGGAAGCGTTGTGGCACCAGTTGGAACACCGCGCCGTTGCCTGCACCCAAACCGAGCATGGTGCAGACGAACAGGGCCAGGGCTGCGTAGGAGCTCGGCAGGTTGAAGCCCACTGCGGCGATGCAGACGGCCGCTACGGTGTACATGCCCAGCAAGGTGCGGATGCCGCCGAAACGGTCCGCCAGGGCGCCGCCCAGGGGACGCATCAGGCTGCCACCGAAGACGCAGGCGGCGGTGTAGTAGCCAGCGGTGACCGGGCTCAGCCCATATTGGTCGTTGAAATAGCCGGGCAGGGCGCTGGCCAGGCCGATGAAGCCGCCGAAGGTCACGCTGTAGAAGAACATGAACCACCAGCTGTCACGGTCGCCCAGGGCCTTGAGGTAGTCGGCCATGGATTTGGCTTTCGGCCGCTCGGGGGCGTTCTTGGCCAACCAGGCGAAAAGGACCAGGGTCAGCACCAGTGGGATCAGCGCGAAGCCGAACACGTTGCTCCAACCGAAGGCTACCGCCATCACCGGTGCGATCAGCGCCGCGAGCACGGTGCCCGAGTTACCGGCACCGGCGATGCCCATGGCCTTGCCCTGATGCTGTGGCGGATACCACTGGGAGGCCAGCGGCAGGGCCACGGCGAACGAAGCGCCGGCCACGCCCAGGAACAGGCCGAGCAGCAGGGCTTGTTCGTAGCTGTGGATGCCCAGTTTCCAGGCGCAGAACAGCGCACCGATCACGATCACCTGGCCGACCATGCCGGCGGTTTTTGGCGAGATCCGGTCGGCCAGCAGGCCCATGAACAAACGCAGCACGGCGCCAGCCAGGATCGGTGTGGCGACCATCAGGCCGCGTTGCTGGGTGGTCAGGTGCAGATCGGCGGAGATCTGTACCGCCAGTGGACCGAGCAGGTACCAGACCATGAAGCTCAGGTCGAAGTAGAGGAAGGCCGCGAACAGAGTCGGGGTATGGCCGGATTTCCAGAAGCTTGAATTCATCGCGCACCTCAGCTGTAAAAGTCTCGAGAAATGAGTCAGTGCTTAGAGCAGTGCGCCGCCTGTGGTCGCACCACCGGCCCCGAAGAGCCAAAACAAAAAAACGCCGCAACCCGGATCGCCAGAGAGGCAAGGAGGGTGTGCGACGTCTTTGTCGTAGGTGGGGCAACCGCCGTTGGTTACCTGTGGGTTTGCTTAAGCGAGATCTGTGCCAGGTCTGTCATGATCGTTCCTACGCTCTGCGTGGGAATGCATCTCGTGACGCTCTGCGTCACCTTGTGAAGCGGAACGCGGAGCGTCCCTGGCGGCATTCCCACGCAGAGCGTGGGAACGATCATTAGTAGGCCAGGCGCTACAAGGCTTTCAGCCGAGCAGCTCATTCATGGCAATGATCTGCTCTGCAACCTGGATCAGTTTCTGCTGGCGGCTCATGGCCTGGCGGCGCATCAGGGTGTAGGCCTGTTCCTCGTTGCATTCCTTCATCTTCATCAGCATGCCCTTGGCCAGTTCGATGCGCTTGCGTTCGGCCAGTTGCTGGTCCCGGGCCAGGAGCTGGGCGCGCAGGGCCTGGTCGCTTTCGAAGCGGGCCATGGCCACGTCGAGGATCGGTTGCAGGCGCGCGGCGTGGATGCCTTCGACGATGTAGGCGCTGACGCCCGACTTGATCGCCTGGCGCATCACATTGGGGTCGTGCTCGTCGGTAAACATGACGATTGGTCGTGGCTGGTCGCGACTGACCAGCACCACTTGCTCCATCACATCGCGCCCGGGTGACTCGGTATCGATCAGGATCACGTCCGGACGCACCGTTTCGACGCGCGCTGGCAGGTCGATGGTCAGGCCGGATTCGTCAATGACTTCGAACCCGGCCTCAATCAGGGCAGCCTTTAGGCGCCCGACTTTTTTCGCGGTGTCGTTGATCAGCAGGATACGCAGCATGGTCGTGGCTCCTGTCAGCGGCTGGCGAGAAGGGGAGCCGCATCGCTCAAGGCGTGCAGTTTGAAGCTGCGGGCGTACCCGGCCGGGTCCGAGCCGTCCCAGGTGGTGCCGTCGATCAGTTGGCTGCTGCGCATGTCCTGGCGCGGGGACGCGATGTCCAGCGCCGCGCAGGCTTCGCGGTACAGCTTGAGTTGCTGGACGCCCTGGGCCACGGCCAGGTAATCCGGGTCTTCGCGCAGTAGGCCCCAGCGGCGGAACTGGGTCATGAACCACATGCCGTCCGATAGGTACGGCAGGTTCACCTCGCCATTGCCATGAAAACGCATGGCGTGGGGGTCCTGCCAGCTGTTGCCCAAACCGTCGGCATAAATCCCCAGCAGGCGCGGCTCGATGCAGTCCAGCGGGGCGTCGAGGTATTCGGGCGCACTTAACAGTTGCGCGGTGCTGCGACGGTTTTCGCTGCTTTGTTCGATGAAGCGGCTGGCTTCGAGGATCGCCATCACCAGGGCCCGGGCGGTATTGGGGTATTGCTCGACGAACGCGCGGGTACAACCCAGGACTTTTTCCGGGTGATCGGGCCAGATGGTCTGGGTAGTCGCCAGGGTAAAACCGAGGTTCTGCTTCACCGCGCTGGCGCACCAGGGCTCGCCGACGCAAAACCCGTCGATACGCCCGGCTTGCAGGTGCGCGATCATTTGCGGCGGAGGCACGACCACGCTGTCGACATCCGACAACGGGTGGATGCCCTGGGCGGCGAGCCAGTAATAGAGCCACATGGCGTGGGTGCCGGTGGGGAAAGTCTGGGCGAAGGTCAGTTTCGGGCGAGTTTGGTGCACGTGCCGTTCCAGTGCTTCAGGACTGGTCACGCCTTGGGCCTGCAAGCCATGGGACAGGTTGATGCTCTGGCCGTTCTGGTTCAGCCCCATCAGCACGGCCATGTCGCTCGCCGCGACCCCGCCGATGCCCAGGTGCACCGCGTAGATCAGCCCATACAGGCTGTGGGCGGCATCGATTTCACCGCTGACCAGCTTGTCGCGCAGGTTGGCCCAGGACGCCTGGCGCTTGAGGTTCAGGGTCAGGCCGTAGGGCTGGGCGAAGCCCTGGGTGGCGGCCACGACGACCGGGGCGCAGTCGCTCAAGGCCATGAACCCGAGGTTGACCGCGCTCTTTTCCGGGGCATCGCTGCCGTTGACCCAGGCCAGGGGGTTGGCTGGAACTTCATTCATCGCGCTTCACCTTCCACTTAATCAGTCTGGCACTCATTTGGCCTTTGGCACCGGCGCCGATGAGCAGTAATGGTGCAAGGCATATGCCAGCCGAGCCCTCATCACCTTCCCATCAAGATTCCAGGCGTCGTGTCTTTCATCCTGTCGGTCCTTCCAACGCCAGGCAGCAAAGGGGACCGTATGCAGGACACAACAATTCGCGCCACGGCATTGCCCGATCTGGGTGAACGCGTGCTGCACCTGCGCGTGGCCCGGGCCCCGGTTCAACTGAGCGCCGGGCGGTTGGGCCGCAGCCACTGCCTGCCCGTCGGTTGGGAGGGGTTGGTGGTGCAGAGCGATTCGCTGCGCTTGAGTGGCGGCGAGTTGCATGTCACGCCGGTTTGCGAAGCGACGCTGGTCAAGCTGCAGGCGTTCCTGGACATGAGCGATGCCCTGGTGGATGCCGGGCAACGACTGCACGCGGAGCCATGGGCCCTGTTGCCGGTGGCGGGGGAAACCGTCCGCTCGCCGCAACGGCTTGAACGCTGGTACATCGGCCAAGCGATGAGCGGCACGCCGGCCTATCACGCGGTCGCCCACCTGCTGCGTCATCACGAGAGCTACGGGCTCGTGCGTTTCCTTCTGGAGCAAGGCACCCACAGCGAAAAACTGAACACGCTGGCGCAACGCTACGGCGTATCGGTTTCGCACTTTCGCAGGCTCTGTCGCCAAGCCCTGGGCTCTGCCGCCAAACCGGCCTTGCGTGGCTGGCGCACGGCCCAGGCGCTGTTGAACATGAGTCTTCAGGACGGCTCGTTGACCGATGTCGCGCTGGAGTTCGGCTTTGCTTCGTCGTCACATTTTTCCAAGGAGATCCGCGAACTGGTGGGTTTCGCACCCAGCAGCCTGGCGGATATCACCTACCTTCCAGGCAAGTGAGCCGATGAGCCGCCAACCGTTATCCCCATCCCTTTTATTCGTCTGCCTTAGCGCTGTGATGCTGCTCGCATCCGGTGCCGCAAGGGCCGATGTCTATACCTTCGAGGCTCGCGAACAGAGCGCGCGGACCTTTTTCAGCGAGCTGTCCGGGTCATTGGGCAAGCCGGTGATCGTCAGCAAGGCCGCGGCGGCCAAGCGCATTGGCGGTACGTTCGACCTGCGCACGCCGCAACGGACCTTCGAGCGAGTCAGCGTGCAGATGGGGTTGATCTGGTACAGCGATGGCCAGGCGATCTATTTGTATGACGCCTCGGAAATCAAGAGCGCGATGATGTCGCTGCAGACCCTGACCGTCGCCAAGCTCCAGGCGTTCCTGGGGCGTTCGGGCTTGCACGATGCGCGTTATCCGCTGCGTCACGACGGTTTGCGGACCTTCCATGTGTCGGGCCCGCCGATGTATGTCGACCTGGTGGTGCAAGCGGCCGGGTTGATGGACAACCAGCGCTCGGAACTGTTGCTGGGCAAGCAGCAGATTGGCGTCATCCATGTGCGCAACACCTTCGTCAGCGACCGTAAATATGAGCTGCGTGACGACAAGGTGACCATCCCCGGGCTGGCTACCGTGATCGAAGCGCTGTTGCGCGGCGAGAAGCAGCAGGTCGAGCCAACGGTGGCCCAACCTTCCACCCAGCAGCCACGAGGCGCGATGCCGGTGTTTCCCCTCGAAGGCCTGGCGAACAGCTCTTCGGACCAGGACCCGACGGCACCGCGAATCATTGCGCGCGAGGTGGCCGCCGGCAACATTCGGGTGGTCGCCTACCCGGACACCAACAGCCTGTTGGTCAAGGGGCTGCCCGAGCAGGTGCGCTTTATCGAGAACCTGGTCAATGCCCTGGACACGCCGAAACGCCATGTCGAGCTGTCGCTGTGGATCATCGATCTGCACAAGGATGAACTCAATCAGTTGGGTATCAACTGGCAAGGCGCGGTGAAGTCCGGCGGGCAATTCAGCGCCTCGCTCAACGCCGGTTCGGCCACCACCCTCGACGGCGCCTCGTTCGTGACCCAGGTCATGGCGCTGGAGCGCACCCAGCGGGCGAACGTGGTCTCGCGACCGGTGATCCTGACGCAAGAGAACGTGCCGGCGATCTTCGACAACAACCGCACGTTCTACGCCCCGCTGGTGGGGGAGCGCAGCGTTGACCTGCAGCACATCACCTACGGCACGCTGGTCAGCGTACTGCCGCGTTTCGCCCAGGCGGACGAGATCGAGATGTCGCTCAATATCGAAGACGGCAACGAAGTCGAGAACCCCGGCCGGGGTGAGCAACAGAGTGCGTTGCCGACGGTCGGACGCACGCGCATCAGTACCGTGGCGCGGGTGCCCCAGGGCAAGAGCCTGCTGGTGGGCGGCTTCACCCGTGATGACCATGGCGAGCAGATCGGACGCGTGCCAGTGTTGGGATCGATTCCGTGGATCGGCCGCTTGTTCAGCTATCGCCAGAACCGCTCGGCCAACACGGTGCGGGTGTTCCTGATCCAGCCCAAGGAAATCCGCGACGCGCTTGAACCCGTGGAGACGGGCATGCCGTTGCTGACTCCCGAGCAGCACGAACGTGTGCGTCGAATGTACTTCCGGATGTCAGAGCGATGATCCTGCCAACGGTTTCCAGCGGTGGCCGGGTTGCCCAGGCGCGGCTGAACGCCGAGAAGGCCGCCGAACATCCACAACCGCAAGTCGACGCCGAGGCGGGGCTGGACGACAGCGCAACGGCGGCGGTGGCGCAGCGCATCGTGCAGATCAGCGACGAGCTGTCGGCGGCGCTGACGCAGTTCCGTGGCCGGCGCTTGTTCGAACTCAAGTCCGAGACGCTGACCGACACCTTCGAACGCGTGCTCGAGGACGACACCGTACCCAAGGCACGACAGGTGCTGAGCTTGGCGCGGCTGGCGGACAAGCCCGTGGCCTGGTTGCTGCAAATGGCGCGCAGCCTGTTCCCCGACGACAGCGACCTGGCGCTGGTGCTGCGGGCGTTGTTGCGCCGCCGGAACCTGGAAACCCGCACCCGCCAGCGGCTCGAAACGCTGTTGCAGACGGTGGTTGCCCAAAGCTCGCCCAAGCGCATGAACGCCGGGATCAACGCGGCGCTCAAGGCCAGGATGTTCGGCGGGAGCATGGCGGTGCGGGCCGGCCTGCTGCGCGAGACCTACCGGGATTTCCTCGAGTCCGACGAAGGCCCGCTCAGTTGCTACCAGGACTGGATTGCCCTGTACGGCCCGGCACAGCGCACGAATGTGCTGGCCTTCATCGAAGCCGCGCTGCTTACCGACATCAGCGCCCAGGACCCCAGTTGCTCGCGCATCGAGTTCGGCCAACTGTTGACCCGGGTCACCGACCTCAAGCGCCTGCGCTCGGCCGATGCGCTGTTTATCGGCGCTGTGCTCGGCGATGCACTGCTCTGCCGGCACAACCCCCACGAGGCCGACTGGCTGGTGTTCATGTTCGGCGTGTTGACCTACCCCGATGACCTCGACCAGCTGTTGCTCGGGGCGTTGGGGGAGGGGGTGCTGCTCAGTGCCCACCGGGAGCGTTCGACGGTGTTGCAGGCCGTGCGTCGGCTCAGCCTGCAATTGCCGACGCCGCTGTTTGCCGATGAAGAGGCGCCACAACGCCTGGCCATCCAGTTCACTCGCCTGGCCGACGTCGCCTATGCCCACGAACTCATCGAGCAGCGACTGCCCGGTGGCCGCCCATGATCTTGTCCCGGAGCCAGGCCTGAATGCTCAACGTGTTCCTGCGCAATGTCGGCGCGCGCCCGGAGCTGCTGATCCTCACCTTGATGGTGATGATCATCGCCATGCTGATCATCCCCTTGCCAACGGTGCTGGTGGATTTTCTTATCGGCCTGAACATCGTCATCTCGTTGTTGGTGTTCATGGGCTCGTTCTACATCGAACGGATCCTCAGCTATTCGACGTTCCCAGCGCTGCTGCTGTTGACGACCTTGTTCCGCTTGGCGCTGTCGATCAGCACCAGCCGGCTGATTCTCAGCCAGGCCGATGCCGGCGAGATCATCGCGTCGTTCGGCGACTTCGTGATCGGCGAAAGCCTGGTGGTGGGTTTCGTGATTTTTTCCATCGTCACCATTGTCCAGTTCATCGTGATCACCAAAGGCTCGGAACGGGTCGCCGAAGTGGCGGCGCGCTTCTCCCTGGACGGCATGCCCGGCAAGCAGATGAGCATCGACGGCGACCTCAAGGCCGGTGCCATCGACGCGGCCCAGGCGCGGGAAAAACGCAGCGTGCTGGAGCGTGAAAGCCAGTTGTACGGTTCTTTCGACGGGGCGATGAAATTCATCAAGGGCGATGCCATCGCCGGCATCATCATTATCTTCGTCAATTTCATCGGCGGCATGGCCATCGGCGTCGGGCAATTGGGCATGGACATGTCCACGGCCTTGTCCACCTACACGCTGTTGACCATCGGCGATGGCCTGGTCGCGCAGATCCCCGCGCTGCTGATTGCCATCGGCGCCGGCTTCATTGTCACCCGGGTCAACGGTGATGACAGCAACCTGGGGCGCAACATGCTTGCCCAGATGCTGGGCAACCCCTTCGTGCTCGGTGTCACCGCGTTGCTGGCGGTGGGCGTGGGCCTGTTGCCCGGTTTTCCGCTGCTGACCTTCCTCTCGATTGCCAGTGTGCTCGGGCTGGTGGTGTTTGTGCGCCACCGCAAGTCCTTGCGCCAGGCCAGCCCGGGCGAAAGCCGTAGCGAACCTGCCGAGCCAGGCGCGGCGCAGGGTGAATCGGGATTGCTCGACGACGTCGACAACGTTGCCACTGAAACCATCGCCCTGATGCTGCTGGTGCCCCCAGCGCGCCTGCAAGCGTTGGAGAAGGAGCGTTGGGCGGCGCGCTTTCGCAGCCAGTTCTTCGTCGATTACGGGCTGCGCATTCCCGAACCGCGGCTACGGGCCAGCGAGGCGTTGCCAGCCCATCAAGTGGCAGTGCTGATCAATGAAGTGCGCGCCGAGCAGTTCGATATTCATTTCGATCACTGGCGCCTGCTGGACTATTCGCCGGAGCTGGAGCCGTTGGGCTTTGCCCTGGTGCGTGGCAACGACAGCAATCGCCTCGGTGGTGTCTGGCTCACCGCCGCCGACCGCGAGCGCGTGCAGCAGTTGGGCTATCACCTGCGACCTGCCGACGAAGAATGCTATCGCTGCCTGGTCACGCTGCTGGCGCGCAACATCCAGGAGTTTTTCGGCGTGCAGGAAACCAAGCAGCTGCTCGACGAAATGGAAGCGCGCTACCCCGACCTGCTCAAGGAAGTCTATCGCCACGTCACGGTGCAGAAGATCGCCGAGGTGCTGCAGCGCTTGATCGGCGAGCGCATCTCCGTGCGCAACATGAAGCTGATCCTCGAAACCCTCGCCCATTGGGCCTCCCGGGAAAAGGATGTGCTGGCGCTGGTCGAGCACGTTCGTGGCGCCATGGCCCGCTACATCAGCAACAAGTTTGCCCAGGGCAACGACCTGCGCGTGCTGCTGTTGTCGGCGGAGTTCGAAGACGTGGTGCGCCGGGGCATCCGGCAAACCTCGGGCGGCAGTTTCCTCAACCTGGAACCGGCCGAATCGGAAGAACTGATGGACCGCCTCAGTGTCGGCCTGGACAGCGTGCACATCGCCCACAAGGACATGGTGCTGCTGTGTTCGGTCGATGTGCGGCGCTACATCAAGAAATTGATCGAGGGGCGTTTTCGGGAGCTGGACGTGATGTCGTTCGGCGAGGTTTCCGAGACGGTCTCGGTCAATGTCATCAAGACGCTATAAAGGAAATTTTACCAATGGTACCAACGGATATCGCCGGGCTATTACGCGAAGCGCTGCGACACAGCGGCTGCGTAGACAGTCAAATAGGGCATTTCGACAGCCACAGCACGATAGAAATGCAGATGAAAAATCTGCCGGATATCAGTGTGGCTGAGGTGGAAGGTGATGTGTGGGTCTGGGCGGCGGTCGCCGAAGCGACGCCATCGTCATTGAATTATTGTGCTTTCGACCTGCTGCAGTTCCTGCTCGAAGGCAACCCGTTTTCCCGTACCGGGCAATTGCACTTGTGCGAAGTCGAAGGGCGGCTGGAGTTGCGTTTTATGGCTAGCGCCTATGCCTTGAACGCTGCCGAGCACTTGGCCCAAGCGCTGGATTCCTTCGTGCAAGCCATTGAACGGCTGTTGGAAATCCTGCGTCGATGAGCATCCACCTGGAAAGACGGGCGGCCCATCCCTTGCGTTTGAGCGGCCCATTGATCGAAGCGGCGCTGCGGGAGGTGGTGGTCGGCGAAATCTGTGAAGTGCGCCGGCATTGGCGTTCGCACCAGGTTGCCGCCCGGGCGCAGGTCATCGGCTTCAAGCCTGGTGCGGTGCTGCTCAGTTTGCTGGGCGAGGCGAAAGGCTTGTCCCGGGAGTCGATGATCGTGCCCACTGGTTCGACCCTGCAACTGACCTGCAGCGATGCCTTGCTCGGCAGTGTGGTCGATCCCCAGGGCGTTATCGTCGAGCGCCTGGCGCCGTCGACAGCGGTGGCCCAGCGCGACTGTCCGGTGGATGCCGCCCCGCCGTCGTACCAACAACGGCGCCCGGTGGTGGAGCCCTTGCGCACCGGCATTCGGGTCATCGACGGTTTACTGACCTGCGGTGTCGGCCAGCGCATCGGCATTTTTGCCGCCGCCGGCTCCGGCAAAACCACCTTGATCAACATGCTGATCGAACACACCGACGCGGATGTTTTCGTGATCGGCCTGATTGGCGAGCGCGGGCGCGAAGTGACCGAGTTCATCGAGCATTTGCGCCAGTCGCCCCAGCATTCCCGTTGCGTGGTGGTGTACGCCACGTCGGATTTTTCCTCGGTGGATCGTTGCAACTCGGCGCTGCAGGCCACCACCATCGCCGAGTATTTTCGCGACCAGGGCCGGCGCGTGGTGCTGTTGCTGGACTCGTTGACGCGCTACGCCCGCGCTCGCCGCGACCTGGCCTTGGCGGCCGGTGAAGCACCGGCGCGGCGCGGCTATCCGGCCTCGGTGTTCGATGCCTTGCCGCGCTTGCTCGAACGTCCGGGCGTGACCGCGTCGGGCAGCATCACCGCCTGGTACACGGTGCTGCTGGAAAGTGACGACGAGCCGGACCCGATCGCCGAGGAGATTCGCTCCATTCTCGACGGCCACGTCTACCTCAGCCGGACCCTGGCCGCCAAGGGGCACTACCCGGCCATCGATGTCTTGCGCAGCGTCAGCCGGGTGGCGACGCAAGTCACCTCGCCACAGGTCCGGCAACTGGCGGCCGCGACCCGGGACACCCTGGCGCGTCTGGAACAACTGCAGGTGTTTCTCGACATGGGCGAGTACAGCCCGGGCGTGGACGCGGCCAATGACCACGCGCTGCAACGTCGCGAAGCCCTCAGCCAGTGGCTGCGCCAGCCGACGGATCAGTGCGTTGAACCGGATGAAACCTTGCGGAGCCTGCATGAACTCATTGCTTGATCGACGGCGCCTGCTGGCCTTCAGTCAGTTGCGTCGGCAACGCGGCGAGCAGGCGCTGTTGCGCGTCCAGCGTCAGTTGCAGCCGCTGTTGCAGGAACAGTCCGGTTTCGAGGAACAGGAGGCTGCGCTGCAACGTTTGTTGAGCAGCCATCGGGCCAATGACTGTGTGCTGGATCACGGGCAGTTGTTGGCGCTGTTGCGGACCCAGGCGGTCATCCGTCGGCGCATCGATCTGCTGCGCGTCGAGCGTGACCGCGTGGATCAGCAGCGCCGGCAGGTCGAGCAACAGCTGCAGGTGCAGCGCGAACAACTGCGCGGGCTGCAACGCAAACACGACAACTATGAGCGCGCTGTCCAGCAGCTGTTGCGTGGGCAACGGTTGGAGGCGGTGCGCCGCGAAGAGCGAGAGCTGGAAGAGTTGATTGGAGTTCGGCGATGAAAGAGGTCTGTGTGCCGCCAACCCGTCTGGTCCACGCCTTGGAACCGGTCGACGAAGACCCGCTGGATGAGCTGCAAGATCTGCTCATCCCGGTGCCGGAGGATGAGCTGCCGCAAGGCGTGCTGGACCTTGTGGTTGCGCTGGTTCGGCAGCAGCGGCCCCCGATGGAAACCGCCCGTGTGCCGGCCTGGCAGGCGATGAGCGTGGGGCAGGAAACGCAGGCGCTCGATCGTGATGAAACGCAGCCGATTGCCCGGGAGACGCGGGCGGTTGAACCCTATGGCAGACGATTGCCCGCCCGGGAAACAATCGCTGTTCCACAAGCAGGTCCATTGTTCAGCGAGCCCACGCAACGTCCGTCACCGCAACGCCTGCCGCCTGTTGTTGCTGTCATCGATAAAGCCACAGTGCCGAGGGATGGGGTGTCGATCGAGCCGCTACCAATGGCCCCTGTCATTGTTCCCCGTGCACGGTCGGCCCCCCGTATCGACGAACAGTTGCCTCAAGCGCCGTTGAGTTTTCAGGGCGCGCGCCATGGGTCACCGGTTGCACCGGTGGCGCTGCCCGCACCAGCGCTACCGCCAGCGTTGCCGCCAACGCTACCGCCAGCACTTGAGGTCATGGTCGAGGCCTTGCCGGACACGGGCCGGGGCTTGCTGCAAATACCGTTCAGTCGAGGGGCCGCCAGTGGACAGATCACGATCAGCCGGCTGCCTGAAGAGCCCACTCGGAACCTGACGCTCAGCCCAAGCAATGCCCTGGTGCTCGAGCAGCTCAAGGCACCTTTCGAGCTGGCCCGGGAGCCAGCCTGGCGCTTGGCTGACAGTGGCGGCGAGCAGCCGCGCCAGGGCTCGCATCAGGCGCCGGATGAGGAGCAGGACGAACAGGGCGAGCGTCCGGCATGAGCGCGTTGCAGTTACGGCGGGTCGACCCTCTGGCGCATGCCCAGGCCCAGGCGATTCAACGCTGGCGGCGTGCCGGGCGCGACGCGGGGTTGGGCAAGGTGCCAGAGCGCTCCGGCTATTTGCGGTTTTGCGCCCAGGGTGACGGCGGCGAGTGGCAGGGGCTGATCGTGGCCCATGATTGGCTGCATCGCGCGCTTCCACAGTTGCGGTCTTTGCTGACGAGCGAAACGTCGTGGACGAATGTCCTCGGATTGTTTCGCGCCGCGCCGCACCCCTTGCTGCTGGAGGTGGATGAGCTGCACTACCGGGCGTTGTCCGACATCGAAGGCGTCGCCCCGGCGCGATTGCCAACCCGCGACCTGCCATGGCTCGACACCCCTCGGGGACGGGTTTGGTTGCTGCAACTGCCGCCGGCACGTTTTGCCAGCGAGCGCTTGGACGCCGACTCATGGCTGGATGAATTGCCGTTGCACCTGGAGCTGATTCTCGGCGTCAGCCACCTGAGTCTTGCCAGCCGCAGACGCCTGGGTGAGGGCGATGTCCTGCGCGTCGTCCAGCGCACTCAACGGTGCTGTCTGGCCAACCGTTGCCTCGGCACTTTTACCTTTACCCAAGAGGGGCTACACATGCAACCGACTGTGACCGATACCGATCCAGAGCAGCCGCCGGAGTCTGGCGCGGCCATCGACCTGGGCGCGCTGCCGGTGCGCCTGGAGTTCCTGCTCGCCACCCATCAAACCGACCTGGCGACGCTGTCGCGCATCATCGAGGGACAACTGATCCCGTTGGCCGAAGATGCCGCGCGGCACATCGAGGTGCGCGCCAACGGCAAGCCGGTGGCCCAGGGGGAACTGGTGCAGTTGGACGGCCAGTTGGGGGTCGAGTTGTTCAAGGTCTATAGAGCAGGCGCCGATGAATGACGTCTCGCTGATCGCGCTGCTGGCGTTTGCTTCGCTGCTGCCGTTCCTGGTGGCGGCGGGCACCTGCTACCTCAAGTTCTCCATCGTCTTCGTCATCGTGCGCAACGCGTTGGGCCTGCAGCAGGTGCCATCGAACATGGCGCTCAATGCGATTGCCCTGATGCTGGCGATTTTCGTCATGACGCCGGTCATGAAGCAGGGCCATGACTACTACAAGCGCGAGGCGGTGACCTTTACCGACATTGCGTCGGTGGTGGACTTCGCCGAGAACGGCCTGGGCAGCTACAAGGATTACCTGCGCAAGTACACCGACCCGGAGCTGGCGCAGTTCTTCGAGCGGGCCCAGGCGTTCCAGGCTGAAACCGACGCGGGCCTGCCTGCCGATGAAGAGGTTGAGGCCTCGCTGTTTTCGCTGCTGCCGGCCTATGCGCTGAGTGAAATCAAAAGTGCTTTCAAGATTGGCTTCTATCTGTACCTGCCCTTCGTGATCGTCGACCTGGTGATCTCCAGCATCCTGCTGGCACTGGGCATGATGATGATGAGCCCGGTGATCATTTCCGTGCCGATCAAACTGGTGTTGTTTGTCGCACTGGACGGCTGGGCGTTGCTGTCGACCGGGCTGGTCAAGCAATACCTGACCTTGCTGGCCTAGGTGCACCGATGAACGATCTGGTCTATGCCGGCAACAAAACCTTGTACCTGATCCTGCTGATGGTGGCCTGGCCGATCATCGTCGCCACGGTGGTCGGCCTGGTGGTCGGGTTGATCCAGACCGTGACGCAGTTGCAGGAGCAGACGCTGCCGTTTGGCTTCAAACTGTTGGCGGTGGCGGCGTGCCTGTTCCTGCTTTCGGGCTGGTACGGCGAAACCTTGCTGGATTTCAGTCGTGAAGTCATTCGCCTGGCGTTGAGTTAGGCCGATGTCGGTGGCGTTGTTTTTCGAGCTGTACGCCTGGTTCGCTGCGGCGGTGTTGGGTGTGGCGCGTCTGGCGCCGATTTTCTTCATGTTGCCGTTTCTCAATAGCAGCGTGCTGACCGGTGTCACGCGCCAGGCGGTGATCGTGCTGGTGGCGCTGGGCTTCTGGCGCTACGTCGGCGTGCCTACGCCAGCCCTCGACAGCGTGGCGTTCCTCGGTCTGGTGCTGCGTGAGGCGGGTATTGGCGTGCTGCTTGGCGTGCTGCTGGGCTGGCCGTTCTGGGTGCTGCATGCCATGGGCAACCTGATCGACAACCAGCGCGGGGCCATGCTCAGTAGCACGGTGGACCCGGCCAATGGTGTCGACACCTCGGAGTTGGCGAATTTTCTCCAGTTGTTTGCCGCGGCGGTTTATCTCGAAGGTGGCGGCCTGTTGTTGATGCTCGAAACCGTCGGCCACAGTTATCGCCTTTGCGCGCCAGCGAGCAGTTGTGAGCTGCACCTGCCTGCACTCTATTCATTGCTCGATGCACTGGTGAGCAAGACCCTGGTCATCAGTGCGCCGGTGGTGGCGACCTTGCTGGTCAGCGAGGCGCTGCTTGGGTTGCTCTCGCGGTATGCGCCGCAAATGAATGCTTTTTCGGTGTCGCTGACGGTCAAGAGCCTGGTGGCGCTGGTGGTCTTGATGCTGTATTTCGGCGTGCATCTGCCGGACGAAGTTCTGCGCATGGGCATGCTGTCCGACGGCTTGGCGCAGTATCTGGAGGGCGGAGATGTCATCCAGCGCCTCGAAGACTGAAAAGCCCACCGCCAAGCGCCTCAGGGATGCCGCGCGCAAAGGACAGACGTTCAAGGCCAAGGACCTGGTCATCACCTGCCTGACCCTGTGTGGCATCACCTACATGGTCTTCAACAGCTCGTTGATCGAGATCATGGAGGTCTACCGGCGCATCATCGCCAGCGATTTCGACGCCGACCTGCAAGCCTACTCGGCGATGCTGGTGCTGGTCGGCCTCAAGGCATTGCTGCCATTGTTGCTGGTGTGCGTGCTGACCAGTGCCTTGCCGGCCTTGCTGCAAAGCGGTTTTGCCTTGGCCAGCGAAGCGTTGAAACTGAATCTGGGCGCGTTGAACCCGGTCAATGGCTTCAAGAAGCTGTTCAGCCTGCGCACCGTCAAGGACACCTTCAAGGCGCTGTTGTACCTGGGCAGTTTCGCCATGGCGCTGTGGATTGTCTGGCTGACCCAGCGGCAATTGCTGTTCGCCCAACTGTTCGCCCAGGCGCCGGCGTTGTTCGCGATCTGGGGGCGTTTGCTGCTGGTGTTGGTGCTGGCATTCCTGGCCTGCGTCCTGTTGATCGTCGTACTCGATGCCCTCAGCGAATACTGGTTGTTCATGAAAGACCAGATGATGGACAAGGATTCGGTCAAGCGTGAACACAAGGAGCAGGACGGCAACCCGCAGATCAAGGGCCGTCGCCGCGACTTGCACATGGAGCTGTTGTCGGAGCAGGTCAAATCCGATGTGCGCAGCTCGCGCATGATCATCGCCAACCCCACCCACATTGCCATCGGCGTGTATTTCCGCCCGGAGATCACGTTGCTGCCGTTTATCTCCCTGATGGAAACCAACCAGCGCGCCCTGGCGGTTCGAGCGTACGCCAAGGAAGTGGGGGTGCCGGTAATCAACGACATCGCCTTGGCCCGCCGCATCTTCAAGACCCACCAGCGCTACAGCTTCCTCCAGGTGCAGGAAATCGAGGAGGTGCTGCGGCTGTTGATCTGGCTTGAGCAGGTTGAGCAGGCGTGAGGCCAGGCACAGCCAGGCACAGTCCTTTGTGGTGGGAACCTGTGGGAGCAAGGCTTGCCCGCGATGCAGCCGCCTCGTACTTGCGCAGACCGCATCGACTTTATCGCGGGCAAGCCTTGCTCCCACATATAAATCCCCTCGCCACAAAAGCACTCTCATCAGGCAGGAGGTTCGTGTGCGTTTCAACGGCGGCATGAGCGCAATTTGGCAGCGGCCCTGCCGACATTTTGGCCCAATGCATCGGTCAGCGACGCTGGCGTTTTTTCAGGAGTGTGGCTGATGAGTCGCGATAACAAACAAGACGAGCAGGTGGCCCTGGACGTCGTCGATGCAGTGCTCGGTGGTGCGGCGTTGAAAGACGTGCAAGGCATCAGCGACGAGCACATGGGCAGTCTCTATGCCTTCGCCTTCCAGTTCTACGAACAGGGGCGATTGGACGATGCCGAGAAGTTCTTTCACTTCCTGTGCATCTACGACTTCTACAACAGCCATTACTGGATGGGACTGGCTGCGGTGCACCAACTCAAGCAAAACCACCAAAAAGCAATCGACCTGTACGCGATCGCCTTTGCCCAGGGCAAGAACGACTATCGGCCAATGTTGTACACCGGCCAATGTCACTTAGCCCTGGGTAAGGTCGGCAAGGCCCGGTTGTGTTTCGAATACGTGCTCGAGCAAGCCACGGAAGACGATCTGCGCGAGCAGGCCAAGGTGTATCTCGACACCCTGGCCCACATGGAACAGCACTGTTCGGAGGACTGAACATGAGTGAAATCAGAAACACCCCAAGCCCCGCATTCCAGGGCGCAATGAGCCGCAGCGAGGCCTTTGAAAAATACGGCGCGGCGGCCAGCAAGGCCGCCAGGACCGCGGATTTTCAGGAGGCCGGCCAGAAAGCGCTGGCGGACCTGATGTCAGTGAAATACGAAGGCCACGACGGCCCGTCCGCCGCCAGTACCGGTCGGCCCGCATTACACCCGCCTGCGCCGCGCGCCGATGGCAATAAACAGGAAACCAGCGGCGATCTGTTCACGTTATTGATGGCGATGATCAGCGAGCTGATCGGCGAGGTCGACGTCAAGAAACTGAAAAATCGCCTGGCGATGCTGCAGAGCATGGCTGGCGCCAAGCAACAGGCCCATGAAAACCTCTCGGCTGAATACACCGCTGCCGTCGAGGCCATGACGGCGGCCGAGGGCAATGTCGGCAGCAGCCAGGAACACCTCGAACAACTGCGCGATAGGGTCTTGCACTTCCAGGGACTGCTGGATGAAAGCGAGGCGCGGCTGGCGCAACTGGACCCTCAGTCGCCTGAATATGCACAGGAGCTGGCCCGTCGCGACCAGCTCAAAGGCGAAGTGGCGAACCATACCCAAGCCTTCAACGTGGCGACCGATGCGCATCTGAAGCTGATTGAGATCGCCACCGCCTGCGCCAAGGCTGTGGGCACGGTATTCGCGAAAGTGGTCTCATCCAGCGTGAACAGCTCGACCCCCAAGCCGACCGATGAAAAGGCCCTCAGCAGCAGTGCGCTGGCGTTGTTGAACCGCTTGAAAATCATCGAACTGCTCGGCGAGTCGGCGCAGAACAAGGAGGAGCTTAGCCAAGAGCTGTTCCAGGAACTGCAGGCCAGGCTCCAGGCGCACATGGAGCGTGAATCGGAAAAATACCTGGAGGAAGTGCGCAAGGCCGAGGCCTTGCAAAAAACCATGGGCTGCATCGGCAAGATCGTCGGGGCGATCCTGACGGTCGCGACCATCGCCGCCGGGGTCCTGACCGCTAACCCGGTGCTCATCGCCGTGGGCGTGGTCGGCGCGGCCGTGATGATTGCCGACTCGGTGATCCAGGACAAAACCGGCGTGTCGTTCATGGCTGAAGCCATGAAGCCACTGACCATTGTCATGCAAGAAGCTATCAAGCTGTTCACCGAGATCTACACCAAGTTGCTGAGCGGCCTGGGCGTTGATGAAGACACGGCCAAGAAAATCGCGCAGATCGCCGGCATGATCCAGGGCATCGCTTCTACCTTGGCGGCTGTCGCGTTGGTGGCCGTGGTCGGGGTGCAGGTGATCGGGCCGATGGTCAGTGCCATCGCTTCGAAACTGGCCTCGGTGGTCGCCCAGGCCACGCCTGCCGCGATGCAAGCGATGAAGCAAGTGGCAACTTCGGTCGGTAACACCTTGACCCAGATGCTCACCCAGTTGCGCGGGTTCATCACCAATGGTGCTGATCCGGTATTGCTGGCGCGTTACGCCGCCAACCTGGAGATCGCCCAGGCCGTTACCGAGTTCGGCAATGTCGCGGTGCAGGGCGGGCTGCAAATCAAGAGCGGCCAGCACCAGGCCCAGGCCGCCGTGCACCTGGCCGATGTGCGGGTACGCATGGCCATCAGTGAGGAGATCAGCGCCTACCTGACCCAGGTGGTCGAGAACTATGGGCAGGCGATGCAGGAGCGAACCCGGCAAATCGAGCATTTGTTTGCCGATATGCGGAGTCACGATTCCGTCATCCTGAAAATGGTTCGGAATGTTTGAAATCACGGACAACAGGTATCCACGATGACCACTATTCACGTTCCAACCGCAATCGCTTTCCCTGTCATTGATCACGACCGGATCAATGGCGCCGGGCTGGGCAAGTTGATTGCCCAAGAGCCATTTTCAAAGCACAAGTCCCTTGAGGGGGCGTCGATCCTCGACCAGATCGCCGCAAAGCAGATACTCCAGAACGGCCCCTTCGCAGCCCCTTCTGCTGCGGAGCTGGAAAGCCGGATCAATGCCTATCAGCCCACCGAAGCGGATCGGGAGGACTTCTCTGAAGCCAAGTCCATGGTCGGCGATGATGTGCGCAACGATCTGGTTTTCGACCCGGGCGCCTGGGAGAAACACGCCAACGTACTGGTGGCCGCGATCATCGCCCTGAACATCGCACGAGTCGCCAATGCGCAACTGCGCGGCCATTTCAGTGTCATGGCTTCCGAGGCGGCGAAGTCCCAGGGCGCGGCCATCATCGAGTCCGGCAAGGCGGCGCTGAACAGCGCCATTACCGCCGCGGTGGTGTCCGGCGCCATCGCCGGGTTCGCCATGGTCAAGACCTTCCAGGGCCAGGCGATGAAGCATGCGGACATCGACCTGCATCGCCGCAACGCCATGGACGCGGGCAACCTCGAACGCGACCTCAAGCTGGAGCGCAATCGCAATGAGTGGAGCCCGGACACCACTTACAAGATCAAGACCCTCGATGATTTTGCCCGCCCGACCACCGTCGACTTCAAACCCAAGGGCTCGACACTGACGAACCAGGAACAGGCCTGGTTCGACGGGGAAATCCTCAAGGCCCAGAAGGTTGGTCAAACGTCCGACTGGCTGAGCCAGATGGGCAGCAAGGGCATCGAAAAGAAACTGGAAATCGGCCGCGCGCTCAATGCCATGTCGATGAGCATGAGCCAGGTGGTGGCGAAGATTGTAGGTCTGGATGAGTTCAAGGCGCGTGCAAAAGGAGAGCTGATGCAAAGCGTGCAAAACACCCAGAAGAGCCTGAGTGACGGGATTGGCCAGAAAGACGCGGCCGAGGCGGCGTTGGTGCAGAAGCTGATGGAGATGGTGATGCAGCTGTTTCAATCGCGCAGTGATGTTATCCGTGCCGTGACGGCGTGAAGGAGAGAGGTCTATGGAAATTACCCAATCGATTCGTTCGCCTATCGTATTGCTGCCGAACGTAGAGGCCATCACGGATACCGCGTCGCCTGTGGACGTACCCGCTGAGATTCAAACGGTCAGTTCCCTGACGAATCTACTCGATCGGTCCATGAACGCAATGAATCGCAGCCTGGGCCATTTGCTCAAGTGCCCGTCAATCATCGCCAAGCCTCTGGAAGGCACGGCCGCCGAGACCACAGCACAACACCTGATCGCGGAGTTCGTCGAACAGATCCACTCCAAGCGTGACCGAGCGCAAATGTGGGCCGTGCAGGTGCGCCAGTGCTGTGCGGTGATGACCCACAGCCAGAAAACAGGGCCCTTGGATGAAAGTCAGCGCCAGCCGCTCAATGACGAACAAAGCAGGATCCTTCGCGCCCTCCAGGAACATCTGGAAGAGCAGAAGCCCCGTGAGATCGCGGAGGCTTTGGATGCGACGATCAACTCATCGAATGACTTCTTTGAAAAACTGCTCGAACTGATCGACCTGATCAAGAACGGTTACCTCGCCGGCTACGAGCACATCATTGCGGCTTATTCGGACTTCTTTTCCGACTTCAACAGCGAAATCACCGCGATGATGAAGGACTGGATCGAAGGGGCGAACGACGGCAAGGAGGTCAAGTTGAATGTGGGCGCGTTGCGCAATGCATTGGATAGACTGATCGCAAAATATTCCCTACCCAACTCCGCTGCCATCCTCTTTCCCAAACCACCTGAAACAGGCGCAACTAAGGAAGAGGCGGAAAACTGGCTCAAGGCACTGGGCCTACCTGCGAGTTGCCTCAAGCAAAATCCCGCCCCAAACGGTCCTTGGTGTGTCGTCATCGACACCGGGCCACTGACAACGATGAAAAGTAGTCTGCCGTCGGGCGGCGGCACGGTGACCTGGGATACCGCCAAATTCAACGCCTGGCAAACCGGCTTCAACGCCCAGGAAGAACGCATGAAAAACATGCTGCAGTCGTTTACGCAGAAGTATTCGAACGCCAATTCTTATCATGACAATTTCAATAAGACGTTGTCGGCGCATTTGAATCAGTTTGCGGATATGTTGAGGGCGATGTTGAATTTTTGACGGATATCAAAATAAGCGATCCGTTCCGGTGTTCAGTGTGAGTCTGTTTTTAATTAATAAAACTAGCTTTTTGTCGTAATCTAAACGTTGGGTGGCGCTGTGTGTGATGTTGAGCGACAGATCATTGAAGTGCTGTCAGTTTTTTTTAGCGGTCACTATAAAATTGAACTGGACTATCGATTGGTTGAGGATTTGCATGTTGATTCCTTGGAGGTCGTTGAAATTGTCATGGTGTTGAATGAGAGACTCTGTATCGAGCTGACTGGAGAGATGGTGGCGAAATGGGAGACTGTGAGAGATATTTGTTATTGGGTTGTTTTTTGTAAAGAAGAGGGGTGAGGAATAAGTGGATGGGGGTAGCATCTTTGGTGGGGGAGTTAGATTGCTGGTTGACGAGTTTGTAGAGGTTTTAAAGACTAATTATGGTGTAAGTGATGTGTTTGTTGATGAGTTTAATGCTGTTAGCTTGAAGCTGGAGGGTGAACTTTATTTCTACTTTGAAGTTGGCGCTACAGCTTCAGTAATCATGTTGTTTTTGCTGCGATTACCAGCCGTGATGACAGAAGCGGAAATTTATGCAGCTAATGAGATTGTGCAGTCTCAAAGAGATGGAGTGGTGGGTGGTGTGGCGCAATTGCCCGACTGTGAGCTGGTTTACTTTAATATGATTGAGGATGAGGTAGGTGTTGAGCTGTTGTTGGATGTGCTGAGTGGAATGGTTGAACGTTGGAAAGACGTTGTGGTTTGTGTTGATGTGGTTAATTACTGAAGGTGAGGTTTGTTATGCTTAATGTATCATCAGCTCTTTCTCTCTCACGGGCGTCAAGTTTCACTTGTCTGGCTGTTGAAGTTCAGGCCAATATTTTGCGCGGTGCGAATGCCACCTCGGTAGAACAGCGTGAAAAATTAAATGCTATTGCTGGGTACCTAAAGGAACAAGGAAAGCAGTTATCGGAAACCTCAGATGACGGCTTTAGGGTGCGTTCTAATTCTACCAATCTACCGTCAAAAAATATTCGGGACTTAAGGGGACGAAAGCAGGAGAAAAATTTAAATGTGTTCGATCATAGCCCTTATAAAGAAAAGGCCAGCGAGAACAAGAAGCTTGAACTGATTGTCGGGAAAAATCTGAGCTGCAACGCCGAGCTTGCTTCGATTGCAAAAACGATCAGGGAAGTGACAGGAAGTCCGATGAAGTTCGCTGATTTCTCTCAGCGGCAACAAGAAAAAATCAGAGAGGAAAGTTCTCATATTGGAGGCGCCAAAGAGTTAATGGCCGATATGGATACATTGGATGCTCATGTTTTAGCGACTCTTGTGAAGGCGGAAAGCGAGGAGTATGACCTAGGTGACATGGAGCGGAGGAAATGTATGTTCAACCACGTTCGCTCGCCGGATAACCCAATTTATCCTTGGAATAGTCATCGATTTGATCTAGAGGTTTTTGAGGTGACGAACCCTATACAGTACACCGAAAATATTCGCAATCTTATTGCCGATAGATGGAGTGAGCTTCTTGCCAAAACGGAAAACGTCGAAAATTATTTATTTGATAAGATAGGGGTTTCATCTGTAAATTTGCAGGACGGTATTTTAAATATAATTCAAGGCCTCGATGGGGCTGACAGAAAAAAATTATTGAAAGACATTTTGCATATCAACTGGAGTACGGAGACGTTCATTGAAGATGAAAAAAATGATCGTTCGGCCAACCCGTTAGGGGCTGAGTTTCGACAACACACTACAGGTGCGAAGACGAACGTTGTCAGAGTCTCGGATAAAGAGGATAAAAATGTCAATAAATGGGTTTATGAAGCAATTGTGTACGGTAAGCCGGTTACGTCTGGGCCAAGTGGGCATACACTTCGGTACTTGAATCATTATGCTATGTGCAGTGAAATGCATAATTTGTCAAATTCAATGCTTGGAAAAATGCCTTCTCTACAGGAAGCGAGGCTAGTCATGCTCGCGAATTTGATGGCTCCGAAAGATCATCACTCCTATCATGAGATAATGCTTGCTTCCATAGGTGTGTTCAATGGGGAGGAGGTTCTGGAATACAATAACAAAGACTCGTATGCTGACATCGCTTCCGTACCTATTGGGGCTGCCGCGTTAGAAGTTGCAAACGCTGAAATGTCCTAAATATTACATTCTCTAAGTATATCAATTGGCGTTTGAGTTGGATTTTTGCTAAATAGCTCAAAACTATGGGTGTTGATTTTTTATATGCGTGGAGGATGGTATGGCTTTATTGGGAGGGCGCTTCTATGCGGGTGTCGGCTTAACCCAGGCTTGACCTACAGTCTATGTCGTACTTTCCTACGTCAATATATCTGAAGTTCCTACGGAATCCCCCCACGCATCTTCCTATAGTCACGCAGCTCGCCATCCCGAGCCTGTGCCTGCCACAGGCTCAATCGCGCTTCAGTAACTTTCTATAGAGAAGTCTCAACGTATGGACAGTGCAACTGATCAAACCCCAGCCAAGTCATTCGTGTTTGACCACTGGCTACTGCAAAGCGATGGAACGCTGATGCGAGATGGACAAGGAGTTCATGTTCCACCCAAAGAACTGCACGTGCTGCGCCTCCTGTTGAAGTCAGCAGGCACGGTCGTGAGTAAGGATTATCTGCTTGATCATGTCTGGCCGCGGATGGATGCGGCGGAGGAGTCGTTGACCCGTTGTATCTATGCCTTGCGCAAGTTGTTCAAGGAGCACAAGGGCTACATTGCGACGGTTTACGGCCAGGGTTATCGGTTCACCGGTTCCGTGGTCGAGCTCGACGTGACGAGCCAGGCGAGGGCGGCGGCGCCGTCGTTGGCGGTGTTGCCTTTTCGCAATCTGGACGAGATCGCGGCGCTGGATCTGCAGGATCTGATGATCCGCCAACTGACCACGGCGTTCGGCGAGGCGCTGCATGTCATTCCCTCGGGGGTGATCGCGGCCTGCGGGGCGTCGGGCGATGTGCGGTCGTTGGCCGGGCGGTTGTCGGCGGATTATTGCTTGAACGGTCGCTTTATCGGTGCGGGCGGGTTGCAACACTGGTCGATCGAGTTGATTCGTGGACGCGACCAGGCGTTGCTGCATGGCCAGACGCTGGACGCCTGGGATCCGGGGGAGGCGCTGGGCGCATTGACCTGCCTGGTTGCCCAGCGCGTACCGGGGTTGCGTCCGGTTGGCGATCGCTGCGGGTCCTATCCGGTGGCGGTGGCGTACCTCAATGGGTTGTGCAGCGTGCAGCAGCACACGGTGCAAAGCCTGCGCGATGCCCAGGTGCTGTTCGGGCAGTGCTTGAAACTCGACGCCGGGTACGCGCCGCCCTGGTGTGGCTTGGCCGATGTGTGTTTGGGGCGGGTGATGATGGGCCTGGGTGACCCGGTACGTGCAATCGAGGAGGCACATGCGGCGGTGTCCAGTGCCTTGGCGCTGGACCCTGGCAGCCTCCCGGCATTGACGCGCCTGGCGTTGCTCACCAGTTTGCGCGGTTGCGAGCAGGCGGCCCAGGTGTTGTTCCGCCAGTGCCTGTTGTCGGCCGATCAGGCGGACGTGTTGTACTTTCATTCCTGGCATCACTGGTTCTGGCGGCGCAACGAGCAGGCAACGCAGATGATCGACCAGTGCTTGGAGCATGATCCGGGTTGTGTCCGGGCGCAGATCTTGCGCGTGCGCATTCACGAACAGCTGACATGGATCGGCGAGAGGCGCTTGGCATGAAGCGGCGCCGCAAAACCTGGTTGTGCCTGCCGGTGTACCTTGGCCTGGGCTTTGGCATGGCCCAGGCGCATGCCTGGTGCTGGAACAAGGCGGGACAGATGCATGCCATCGAACCCGAATTGCTGCAAGCGATTGCCGATGTGGAATCGGGCCTGCGCTCCGATGCCATCAACCACAACCGCAACGGCACTCGCGACATTGGGCTGATGCAGATCAACAGCATTCATCTATCACGCCTCAGCGCCGAGGGCGTTACCGAGCAGCGCCTGCTGGATGAGCCTTGCCTGTCGGTGGAAGTCGGGGCGTCGGTGCTGGCCGGTTTTATCGCCCGCTATGGCTATAACTGGACGGCGGTCGGTGCCTACAACGCTGGCAACTCGCCCCATCGCCAAGCCGCGCGGCTGCGTTATGCGCGCAAGGTCTGGCAGCGCTATCAGGTGATCACTCGCGGGCGAGAGTGATGGCGTCATGAGGGATTCTGATCCTATGCCACCACGCAATCGGCAGAATTGGATCAGGAACCCTGCGGTCCGGCTTTTTAATATGCTCGGCCCACTTGATTGCCCGCATTATTGCTAAGGCGTGGATAATTAAATATTAGGTTCTAATGAAAGTAGCAAACATTCGGCAGACAGGTATCGTTTGCAAAGATAAAGATCCCGATCCAACGAGTCTGGCAACAGTCTTGAGTAAAACAAGGCAAAGCAGCAATCACTTATCGTTACCAGTAAAAGGCTCTGAGGCTGAGCCTGGTTCGAAAGTCGCATCTTCTCATATTGACCCGGCTCGACGCTCCGATGTTGATGACGTAACCGCTGAGTTAGCGTTATCCCAGACAGTGGCTGCAAGAACCCTTCTTTATTTTCCTGGGCATTGCCTTGTTCAAGAGCTTGGTGAGGTGGCCGCAGTGTTACGTGAACTTATTCGGGACCTAGGTTCCGAAGATCAAAATACTGTGAGTAAACGTTTGTTCGCAGATGGAGGGTTACTCGGGGGTAAAAAAATAGAGGTGCTGTTCGATTCTCTTACTCGAGTAGGGAACGAACAAATGGCCCCCTATACATCGGAAGCTGCCACGGGGTTAGATCGGGCGGTGGTCATCGCCTTGATGGGGGATATTGGAGAGCTCTACGCAGGCACTGCTGTCAAAGGCAGCGAGAGGGAAGTCCAAGAGCAAGCGGATGCTTTAAAGAGTTTTAATGATCTGATGAGGGGGCGAGGGTTAGCTGCGCTGTCGGATGAGGCCATCCATGGTATCCACAGCAGGGATGGCTTTTATAAGCCTGGGCCTCTGAAGAAAGTTGAGCGCAGCCGACCATTTGAAAAACTTTCCCATCTGAATGGAATTCACAATTTTGGTGAGGCGGCTGACAGGCGCATCGGCATCGCACAGGAGGAAAAAATTCCAGGAGTTGGATGGAAGATTGCACATATTAGTGTTGATCGGATACGCGATAGTATCGAACCCTTGGCTGGACATATGTCGGGCTCGCCGGTGGAAATTTTGCAAGTTTGGGATATGTTACGAGGCGATGCTCATGAATTGCAATTTTTTGACATGATAAGCAAAGGCAATCTACAGGGTGATATCTCAATGGAAAGAAAAGACCAAAAACTTGCACGGGCGTCGGGCGCGGCGGCTTTTCTTATCGGCTTGGGCTATCACAGTGCAGTGGAAGTGTCAGAAACGATACTGTTATATATGGGGCAGACCCTGAGAGTAATTCTGGATAAGCCTGAACACGATGCGGCGCAAGTTTTTGGTCACGGCGCCGCGACTAGTTTGATTTGTGAGCTCCTAGAAAAACAGGCGCGCACTCATTAACTGATATCAGCGTTATGAGCAGTCGCTTAATTCTGATCCTATGCCACCACGCAATCGGCAGAATTGGATCAGGAATTCTGCGGCCGGCCTTTCTAACCTACCTGCTCATTCGACCTTCCTGGAGTTTGGACGGTGACAGTCCCTACGGCCCCCACGCTACAGCCCTGCATCCTGCGGATCCTCAACGGTCCGTTGCAGGGCTGCGAATTCCCGCTCGGCGAGGGCACGACCCTGTTCGTCGTCGGGGCAGTGGAGGTGTTGGGGGACGGCGCACGTGTTGCCAGCGTGCCGGCGGATGCGATCTTCGTTCCCCTGGAGGAGGGTGGCTGCAATTTCGAGGTACTGGCCGACCAGGCCACGCCGGACGGTGTGCCGGTGCGCTTGCTCGGTGATTCGATCGAAGTACGTCACTGCGTCTTCCAGGCCCGTATGCAACTCGGCGGGTTGCAAGTGGCCTTGCGTCCAGCAGATCAATCCTGGGCGCCCGAGTGTCTTGGTCCGGCAGATAGCCCGTGCAATGCCGCCGTGTTCAGCGGATGGCGTGCCCATTGGACCCGCGGGATTGCCGGTGCTCTGGCGTTGGCTGCGTTGGTCTCTGTGGTCAGCCTCTGGTCGATGCCGGGGCCGTCGCCTGAAACCGATATTCGTGGGTTGATCGCCGGCGCCAGTGCGCCGGTCCAGGTGCTGCGCGGTCGTGATGAGGCGGTTTATGTCTTCGTGTCTTCCGAGCGCGATGCCGGTTGGAGCCGGCAGGTGCTGACGCGCCACGCCCGCCTGAACAGCGAGGTACTGCTGCTGGAGCAGGAGCGTCGCCGGTTGGAGCAACTGCTGGTCGACCATGATCCGCAACTGGCTTGGCATTTCCTGGATCTCAAGGATCCGTCGGTGCCGCGCCTGTTGCTCAGCGCACAACGCAATCTGCTCACGCCGGACAAGGAGGCCAAGCTGCTCGATACGTTGCTCGCGGCTGCGCCTTATGCCCGTGACGTGGTGGTGCAGAGGCAGGATGACGCGCTGCTCGCTGACCTTGCGCAGGGCGGTTTGCAGCGCCTGGCATTGACCTTCAGCCGGGTCGAACACGCAGATGGGGTCTCGTTCGCCATCGAGGGCAACCTGCAAGACGGCGAACTGGCCGCTGCGCGCCAGTACGTCGAAGATTTTTACCGGCAGTGGGGTGATCGCTACGTGCACTTCACGGTCGAGCTCAAGAACGATGCGCTCAAGGGCAAGTCGTTCCAAACCGGCCCGCAGGGCTACGTCAAGACGAGTCCTTCGTCTTGGTATTTTTCCAAACAGATACCGTAGGTGAGCAATGGCTGATATCGGTTTACCCATCAAATTTCCCGACGACTTCCTCGGCGACCAAGCCTCCGCGTTCGAGGAAGGGGCAAAGCTACTCAAAGTAGCTTTGGACGAAGCGCTTACAAAGCTGCAAGGCGATGCCTCTGATCCCGGATTGTTGGCGGCCTACCAGACCGCATTTTCCTCCTACACGGTGTTCCGCAACGCCCAGACCAACACGATCAAGGGCTTCAAGGATATCGACATGGCGATCATCCAGGCGGCCCGCTGACGCTTTTCCTTTCGACTGGCCATTGCTCGTGACGATGGCCATTTCATGAGTGCATCGTATGTCCATCCAGAATCTTGCCCCGTCGCTTATCGCCCGGTCCGCCTTCGTTGAATTGCGTGGCCCACAGGAAGGCCCGATCGTTTCCCTGGAGTCGCGCTTGATCGAGGCGTTTGCCGGTTCCGCCGTCGACAGCGCGCAAGAGGTCTCGGCGATCAATCAGCTGCTGCAACGTCCGGATATCACCGACCCTGAAGTATTGACCCAGTTGCTGGAGCTGACAGGGCAATACAACGTGGAGATCAACTTGCTCAACGTGCTGGTGCGCAAAGCCGTGGGCACGGCAGAAACCCTGTTGCGTGCTTCATGAAACCGGGCGTGCTTCTGCTGTTGTTGTGCCTGGCGCTGGTGGGGTGTCGCCAGCCGAACCTGCTGGAAGGGCTGGATCAGCAGCAGGCCAACGAAGTGCTGTCGGTGCTGCAACGCAACAACATCGCGGCGGTGAAAGTCGACACCGGCAAAACCGGGTATGCGGTGAAAATCGACGCCCGTGATTTTTCCGCCGCCGTTGATCTGCTCAATCTCTATTCGCTGCCTTCCCGGCCACGCCTGCAAGTGGCCGAGATGTTTCCGTCCGATTCCCTGGTGGCCTCGCCCCGTGCGGAAAAGGCCCGCTTGTATTCAGCGCTGGAGCAGCGCATCGAACAGTCGCTGAGTGTGCTCGAAGGCGTGGTGTCGGCGCGAGTCCATGTCAGTTACGACCTGGATGCCGGCGAGGGCGGGCGCAAGTCGCCGCCTATTCATCTCGCGGCGGTGGTGCTGCATGAGCGTGATGTCGAACCGCAATTGTTGATCACCGACATCAAGCGTTTTCTCAAGAACAGTTTTGCGGCGGTGGAGTACGAGAACGTCTCGGTGGTGCTGTCCAAGCGCTCACCGACCCAGCATGTCGCGCCGTCGGTGGCTGTGACGCGGGGGCATTCGCCGTGGCCGTGGTGGTTGGCGGCGATCAGCGCGGTGTTAGTGGCCGGTGGCGGCGCTTGGGTCTATCGCCAGTCAAGCGCAGGGCGGCGTGATGTCGGAGCTTGAGTGCCTGGAACAGATCCTCGCCGAGCCTTTGGCGTATCTGCACCCCCAGCGTCTGGTTGTACCGGCGGGATTCGAAGGCGTCGAGGCACGCACGTTGCTCAACCGGATCGTGCTCGAAGGGTTGGGGCTGCACGGCCCGTGGCCTTCGATGCCGTTGTCCGGCGTGGCGAAGCAATGGGTTCGCCATTGGCGACAATTGCCCTATATCGCCTTGCTGATGGGTGCCTATCGCTTGATGCCCGACCTGGCGCGCGGCGCTGCGCTGCAGTGCTTGCCCGTGTCGGTTCGTCGGTTTGCCAGCTTCAATCTGGGGGCTCGTGGCGGCCTGCCGGTGGAGTGCGTGCCGGTTTCAATGGCGCGGGTCGAAGCGGCCGGCCTCAATGCGTTGTGGAGCTGGGACGAGCACGTTCCTCATCTATTGCTCGAGCGCCTGAGCTTGCAGTTCTGCGAGCCGGTCGTTCGCTTGCATCGGCAATGGCCCGTGACGAAACCTGATCCAACCCTGTTCTTTTTGGCGGTGCAGCATGCTCGACTCCATCCGACCCCTGACTGACCTGCCCGCATGCGAAGACGTGCGCCTGGCTCGCGAAGACATTGCTGCCGCGCGCCGTCGTCAGCGCTTACAGCTGGAGGCCCAACGCCGCGCGCGGGAGTGTCTCGAGCAAGCGCACCGTGATGTCGAGGCGGTGCATGCACAGGCGTTCCAGCAGGGCTATGCCGAAGGCGTCCTGCGCGCGAGCGAACATCTGGCTGAAGGCCTGCTGAATTCGCAAACCCTGGGATTGCAATTGCGCAACGATCTGGCCCGGGCCGCTGGTGATCTGCTCGGGCAAGCCTTGAGTCGCCCCGAGTGGCTGGATGAAATGCTGGAACGTTGGCTGGCCGGGCAGGCGGGCGACTCGGGCGCGGTCCTGCACCTGTTGTTGCCAATGCATTGCCGTCCGCGCGGCCAAGCGCTGCGTGAGAGCGTGGGCAGGCGATGGAACGGCGAGCTGATCCTGGAATATCACCCGCAAGACCGCTATGTGCTGCGCCTGGCGGATCAACTGCTGGAGTTCGATGTCGAGGCGACCCGGGAACGGCTGGTGCCCCGGTTACTGGCGAGCCTCGCCAACCTGCCGGAGACGGTGCGCTTGTTGGATCAGGCCTCAAGGCAGGCGCTGGCGGATGTGTGCGCAAGCTTCACCGGTTTCGCGCCAACCGACACTGCCGAGGTTCGCCATGAAGATTGAATCCATGACGGTTTCCAGCCTGCTCGATCACGACGCGAATGAGTCGGTCCAGACCCTGGAATCGCGGCTGCTGGCGGCCCGCGAGCAAGCACCTGACAGCAAACGCCCCAATCCCGAGTTCGAACACTTGTATCAATTGCTACTGGCGATGGAGGGGCAGGGGGAAAAGGCGATTCATGAATTCCTCCGTACGTTGCGCGGGCCGGATGGCATGGCGGCGGCGTACCCCACCGCCCAGGCGTTGATGGCGATCACGCTGCAGGTTTTGGTGCGATTGAAGGACGATGGGTTGGAAAAGTCGCAGATCTATAAGGAGGTCAGCGGCGCCAATGGGTTGGCGTTCGCGATGGACCTGTTTACCAAAAGCTTTATGCGGGACGTGTTCCAGCCGATGGGGGATGAGGCTTGGGAGAAGAGTGAGTGGTAAAGAAGGCAAGACGGGCGATGCCTGTCTGTTAAAGGAAGAGAGGGTAAACGGTGATTTCGTGGCGAGGGAGCTTGCTCCCGCTGGGGCGCGAAGCGGCCCTTCCTTGGGGCTGCTGCGCAGCCCAGCGGGAGCAAGCTCCCTCGCCACGGTTACGCGTATTCCAGGCAAGCCGATGAGTCAGGCGTTTGCTGCGGGAGTGGTGCGTGCGTTGACGTAAGCCGTGCCGGGACGTACCGCGAACACGACGGCGGCGACCAGCGCGTTGGCGATATGGTCGACCATTTCTTTTGAAATGGGCAGGGTTGAAAAGTAGCGGGTTGCGGCGACGACGACGGCCATGATTATCTGGCCCACGGAGGTTCGTATCGCATTGGTGGACAGGAGTTGATTGGCCGCCTGCTCGGCAGTGGGCATTCGTACAGAAATGGGGTTGATCCGAAAGCCTTTTTCAGACGGGTTTTTTTGGAAGGCGTGCATTGCCTCGCCCATGAGCACTTGGCCGGCGACGTCGGCTCCGGCGTTGTAGACGCCCCGTAATACATCGTGTCCCAGTACCGGTTCCAGGGATTCGACAATTTGCTCGGCCCGGGCCTCAACCGACAGATTTGGATCATGCGGCGTATTGGCCTGTTGTTCCATCCAAGCCGACAGTTGAAAGGCCAAGCCTTCCGTTTCTGACGATGGAGGCTTGTTACCTTGGGCCATGGCATACCCGGCACCTGAGTGTGGGGCGGTGTAGTTCATGGCGGTGAAGGACAGGATCTGGAGCATACCGTTCAGCATGCCTGCGGCTGCCGTACCGCTGGGGTTGGGTTTTGTATTGTCGCCGGTGGGGCAAAACAGGCTCACCAGATCCTGGGCAAACGTGTAGAACAACATTTGCGAGCCGGAGGATGCCAATGCTGGCAGTGCGGAGGGCACGGCTATGGCAGCTGCCAGGGCCAAGGCCGATATTGTGAGGGTGATGAAACGTGCCAGGCGCGTTTCGGCGTTTGCGGTTCCATTGCACTCGTCCCTGATGGCGCCGAGGATATTCAGCAATGGGCCGATGCTCTGGGCAATCGCACCGATCACACTGCGTGTCAGTGGCGAAGCGGCATTGGATTGGAGGGTCTTTTCCATGGCGAATCCGACCAGTTGCCGGATTACCGTGAGGGTGCCGGTGACCAGGCCGGTGCGCAGGCTGGAAATGGTCAGGTTGCTGGCCCAGCGTCCGAGATCGCCTTCGAATTCGTTGCGGGTCAGTTTGCCCAGTTGTTCACCGAGGTATTCTAGGACGATTTGGCCGCGTTGTATGAATGTGTCGGAATTTGACGAGTGCCTTGAGCCTTCGAATTGCTTCAGGTTGGGAATTTCTAGCAGAGAGAAATCGTTGTTGGACGTTGAGTCGTCAAAATGGCCCTCTATCTGCACTGCGATGGTGTTGATGAATTCCAGCGTGGCGTTGTCGGCGCTGCTCTTCTGCTCGGTAATGATTGCATTGAGCGCTTCCTCGACGCTCATCAGCCCAAACTTCGCGTCTTGCGAGGAGAGTTGGCTTCTCTGCTCGGCAGGAATGAATTTATCGAGCATCTCTATAGTAGTGTGGGGTGATCCTCCTTCAATATTGATGACAGTGTCCGACTCTGGGCGAACGGGCTCGTTTGAACGGTATTGCGTGGCATGTGCGCTTGTGGGTGATATAGGCATTTTCTGCTCCTGCGTGGCGGAGGGCTGCCGGGGGGGCGTTGCAGTTGCATCGATCTTTTGCAGGCTTTTTGCGCTTCCAACTATCAAATAACGCTCAGAGGCAAGGGCCGCGGCGCGTCGAGGCAAAGATGGCCCCCGGAATCAAAGCGGTTCTCGCCGCTGGCGCTCCTGCTCGGTATAATCCCGTCACTTTTTATCGCCCAGAGTCAAACCCACCCATGTACACCCTGGCCCGTGAGCTGCTGTTCAAACTTTCCCCGGAAACCTCCCACGACTTGTCCCTGGACCTGATCGGTGCGGGCGGACGTTTGGGCCTCAATGGGTTGCTGTGCAAGGCCCCGGCGAAATTACCGGTGACGGTCATGGGCCTGGAGTTTCCCAACCCGGTCGGGTTGGCGGCGGGCCTGGACAAGAATGGCGCGGCCATCGACGGTTTTGCCCAGTTGGGTTTCGGTTTCGTGGAAATCGGCACCGTCACCCCCCGACCGCAGCCGGGCAACCCCAAGCCACGGCTTTTCCGCCTGCCGCAAGCCGAGGCGATCATCAACCGCATGGGGTTCAACAACCTGGGCGTCGATCATCTGCTGACTCGCGTGGCCGCGGCCAAATACAAGGGCGTGCTGGGCATCAACATCGGCAAGAACTTCGATACGCCGGTGGAGCGCGCCGTCGACGACTACCTGATCTGCCTGGACAAGGTCTACGCCCACGCCAGCTACGTGACCGTCAACGTCAGCTCCCCCAACACCCCGGGGCTGCGCAGCCTGCAATTCGGTGATTCGCTCAAGCAACTGCTGGCCGACCTGGCCCGGCGTCGTGCGGAACTGGCGTTGATTCACGGCCGGCACGTGCCGCTGGCGATCAAGATCGCCCCGGACATGACCGACGAAGAGACCACCCAGGTGGCCCAGGCCCTGATCGAGACGGGCATGGACGCAGTAATCGCCACCAACACGACCCTGGGGCGCGAAGGTGTCGAAGGGCTGGAACACGGTGACGAGGCGGGCGGTTTGTCTGGCGCGCCCGTGCGTGACAAGAGCACCCACACCGTGAAGGTGCTGGCCGCTGAATTGGCGGGGCGCTTGCCGATCATCGCAGCGGGGGGGATTACCGAAGGCCGCCACGCCGCCGAGAAGATCACCGCAGGGGCGAGCCTGGTGCAGGTTTACTCGGGCTTCATCTATAAGGGGCCGGCGTTGATTCGTGAATCGGTGGATGCCATTGCGGCGTTGGGTTGATTCAGGAACGGTCGGCATCTATTGATGCGAGCAAGTTGTGGGAGCAAAGCTTGCTCGCGATGCAGGCGCCTCGGTTCCAGTTAGACCGCGTCGTCTTCATCGCGGGCAAGCCTTGCTCCCACAGGGTGTCGCCACAACAGTGTTTGCAGCTCAACCTCTTGAAACCCAGGCATTAAAAAGGGCTCCTCGAAGGAGCCCCCTGGGCCGTAGCCCGCCGTCCGGATGGGACGTGCGTGGTTAAATCGATATGGGTGTCAAATTGTCGAGTTCTTGAGTATTAAGCCCTGTGTCAGCCGACGGCGTGAAGTTCGTTGAGTCTGTGGATACCCGCAGTGCCGGTCATACCGTCCCAGTTGTCGCCGCGTCCTTCTCGCCAGCCATTGATCCAGGCTTGACGTACCGACGGTAGAGTAAAGGGGCAAAGCTCACGGGATTTACCACCAACGCCATATTGGTAACCACGTAAAAATGCTCTTTCCAACGGATCACGCTTAAGTCTTCTCATAGGGTGTTGCCCTCACTTGTTGACTGTTACTTAGCGTCGACCTCTATCGAGGCCGGGGCAGAATCATTCTGCCGTTGGTGGCTCGTTGCCGGCGTGACGAGCCGAGGTGTTGACGCCGTTGCGACGTCAACCTGTGTTGAGTTCTAACCAAAGCGTCACATGGATGGAATGATCGTTTTGTCATAAGCACGTAACAATAAAGATGTTAGGGCGATAAGTAACTTGATGTTCGTTGACCGCTTTTGAGCAAGACCCCTGTATGATCGGCCCTGCGCCAAAGAGGATGGCCTTTCCTCGAATGAGAATGTCCCCCTGTTGCACTCGGGTACTATTCGACGAAAGGGTCGAGTTTTCACAATTTGTTGCACAGAATTTTTTTTCTGCCTTCGCATCTAAGCTCTTTTAACCTGAGCGGCGAGGGTGGCACGGCACACTTTCGTGCCACGCGGGTGCTCTTGAGAAAAGCACCTGATTGAACCCGGCCCGGCAATGCGTTGCCCGGTCCACTTAGCCAAAGGCTCTGGAAATCCCATGTCCGATCGTTTCGAACTCTTCCTCACTTGCCCCAAGGGCCTCGAAGGCCTGCTCATCGAGGAAGCCGTCGGGCTTGGCCTTGAAGAGGCGCGCGAGCACACTTCGGCCGTGCGCGGCATGGCCGACATGGAAACGGCGTATCGCCTGTGCCTGTGGTCGCGCCTGGCCAACCGCGTGTTGCTGGTGCTCAAGCGCTTCCCGATGAAGGACGCCGAAGACCTCTACCACGGCGTGCTGGATGTTGACTGGCAAGACCACATGCTGGCCGATGGCACCCTGGCGGTAGAGTTCAGTGGCCACGGCTCGGGCATCGACAACACCCATTTCGGCGCCTTGAAGGTCAAGGACGCCATCGTCGACAAGCTGCGCACGCCGTCGGGCGAGCGACCGTCCATCGACAAGCTCAATCCGGACCTGCGCATCCACCTGCGCCTGGACCGCGGCGAAGCGATTCTCTCCCTCGATCTTTCCGGCCACAGCCTGCACCAGCGCGGTTATCGCCTGCAGCAAGGCGCTGCGCCGCTGAAGGAAAACCTCGCCGCCGCGATCCTGATCCGCGCCGGTTGGCCGCGCATTGCCGCTGAAGGCGGGGCACTGGCCGACCCGATGTGCGGTGTGGGTACGTTCCTGGTGGAAGCCGGGATGATCGCCGCCGACATGGCGCCGAACCTGCGCCGCCAGCAGTGGGGCTTTACCGCCTGGCTCGGCCACGTGCCGGCGTTGTGGAAGAAACTCCACGAAGAAGCCACCGAACGCGCCGCTGCCGGCCTGGCCAAGCCACCGTTGTGGATTCGCGGCTACGAAGCCGACCCACGGCTGATCCAGCCGGGCCGTAACAACGTCGAACGTGCTGGCCTGAGCGAATGGATCAAGATCTATCAAGGCGAAGTCGCCACCTTCGAGCCGCGTCCAGACCAGAACCAGAAGGGCCTGGTGATCTGCAACCCGCCGTACGGCGAGCGCCTGGGCGATGAAGCCAGCCTGCTTTACCTCTACCAGAACCTCGGCGAACGCCTGCGCCAGGCCTGCTTGAACTGGGAGGCGGCGGTATTTACCGGCGCGCCGGACCTTGGCAAGCGCATGGGTATTCGCAGCCACAAGCAGTATTCGTTCTGGAACGGCGCCTTGCCGTGCAAGTTGCTGCTGATCAAGGTGTTGCCGGACCAGTTCGTCACTGGCGAACGTCGCACCCCGGAACAGCGTCAGGCCGAGCGTGAGCAGGCCGCCTACGATCAGGCCCCGGAAGTACCGCAAGAGCGCCAGTACAACAAGAACGGCAACCCGATCAAGCCAGCACCGGCGCCGGCCCCTGTGGTCGAGCAGGCACGGTTGAGCGAAGGCGGGCAGATGTTCGCCAATCGCCTGCAAAAAAACCTCAAGTTGCTGAGTAAGTGGACCAAGCGTGAAGGTGTGGACTGCTACCGGGTCTACGATGCCGACATGCCGGAATACTCCATGGCCATTGACCTGTACCACGACTGGGTGCACGTCCAGGAATACGTCGCGCCGAAGTCCATCGACCCGGAAAAAGCCTCGGCCCGGCTGTTCGACGCCCTGGCGGCGATTCCCCAGGCGCTGAACGTGGACAAGAGCCGCGTGGTGATCAAGCGTCGCGAGCGCCAGAGCGGCACCAAGCAGTACGAGCGCCAGAGCGCCCAGGGCAAGTTCACCGAGGTCAACGAAGGCGGCGTGAAGCTGCTGGTCAACCTCACCGACTACCTGGACACCGGGCTGTTTCTCGACCATCGGCCGATGCGCCTGCGGATCCAGAAAGAGGCGGCCGGCAAGCGTTTCCTCAACCTGTTCTGCTACACCGCGACCGCCAGCGTCCACGCTGCCAAGGGTGGTGCCCGGAGCACCACCAGCGTCGACCTGTCGAAAACCTACCTGGACTGGGCACGGCGTAACCTGTCGCTCAATGGTTTTTCCGACAAGAACCGCCTGGAGCAGGGCGACGTGATGGCCTGGCTGGAAGCCAGCCGTGACGAGTACGACCTGATCTTCATCGACCCGCCGACCTTCTCCAACTCCAAGCGCATGGAAGGCGTGTTCGACGTGCAGCGCGACCATGTGCAGTTGCTGGACCTGGCCATGGCACGCCTGGCCCCGGGCGGCGTGCTGTACTTCTCCAACAATTTCCGCAAGTTCCAACTCGAGGACAACCTCGGCGAGCGCTACGCTGTGGAAGAGATCACGGCCAAGACCATTGATCCGGATTTTGCCCGCAACGGCAAGATCCACCGTGCCTGGAAGATCATGGCCCGTTGATCCGGGCCTGATTGGATCCACGAAGCCTTGTAATCCAAGGCTTCCGGCCTCGTTCTGGGGCTGGTCAAAGTGATGGCGAATAGCTATAACTTAGGCTGTGTCCAGGGTTGTACTTATGCCTGGTACCTTCGCGAGTTGTATTTATGGCATTGCATCAGGTGCGCCCCAGGATCCTGGGTTTTATCAGCGAAGACGTGTCGGCCTGGCTGGTGGCTTCGCTGGTGCTGCTGGCCGGTGCCTTCCTGACTGGCGTGCTGACCTGGGCGATGATGAACCTGGTCAATCAACAACTGCGCCAGCGTTTCGAGATGCATGTCGAGGAGCGTTTCAGCCGCATTGAGGAACAGTTCCAGGACGAGGAGCAAATCCTCGGCAGCCTCGGACGCTTTTTTGCCAACTCCGAAGGGGTCTCCAACAGCGAATTCCGTGGCTACGCCGTCGCGCTGTTGCGCCGTACCCGGGCCTTCGCTTGGGTGCCCAGGGTGGTGCGCGACGAACGGCACGCGTTCGAACAGCGGGCGCAGGCAGAAGGGGCCACTCAATTTACGATCCGCGAGGCGGACGGCCACGGAGGCCTGCGACTGGCCGCCGAACGGGACGAATACGCACCGCTGCTCTACATCCAGAGCCAGGCGTCCTACGGGACACCGCTGGGCCTGGACCTGCTTTCCGAACCCGTGCGCCGCGCCACCCTCGAGCGGGCCCGCCAGCAAGGCGGGTTGGTGGCCTCGCAACCCGTGGACTTGATGGGCGCCGACCCGGTATTTTCTCGCGGGCTACTGCTGGTCGCGCCGGTGATCAGGGCGTCGGCCAGCGAACCGCTCGGGTATGTGGTGGCGGTCATCAGCATGCGGCAACTGGCGGGCGACGGGCTGCCGGCGTCCGGTCACGACAATCTGTCGATGCGGGTCATGGACCCGTCTACCAAAAACGGCGAGGAGGCATTGTTCGAGTCCCGCAACCCGCCGGGCCAGAGCGATTTGGCGGCGACCCGCCTGTTGCGTCTGGCTGATCGCGATTACCGGGTGGAATTGCGACCCAGCCGGGTGTTTCTGTCGACCAATCATTCTTCGGTCACGACCATGGTGATACTCGGCGGCTTGCTCAGCCTGCTGCTCAGCGCCTTGCTCTATGTGTTGGTCAGCCAGCGGCAGCGGGCCTTGAAACTGGTGGAGCAGCGCACCCGTGAACTGCGCGCCCGGGAGCAGGAGCTGCGCGGTACCCATGGCCAGTTGCGCGGTGTGCTGGATGCCGCGACCCAGGTCGCGATCATCGCCACTGACCTGCGTGGCGTCATCACCACCTTCAACGTCGGTGCCGAACAGATGCTCGGTTACCAGAGCTGCGAGGTCCTGCAGAGCATGACCCTGGAAAGCCTGCATGTACCGCGCGAACTCCAGGCCCGCGCCGCCCAACTCGGCGCGCGCTTCGGCAAGCCGATTCCGACGTGCCACGCGATGCTGCTCGAGGGCGGCGAGCAGGGCGGGCAACAGGCGCGGGAGTGGACCCTGGTGCGCCGCGATGGCAGCCACTTGACCGTGAACATGCTTGCCACACCGATGCTCGATGACCAGGGGCTGTGGGTCGGGCACCTGGCGATCTGCATCGATATCACTGAACGCAAGCGTGTCCACGAAGCGTTGGCTGCCCGTGACTTGTTGCTGAAAAAGCTCAGTGCCCACGTGCCCGGTGGCATCTACCAGTTCAAAATGGATTTCAACGGTCGCTTCAGCGTGATCTATGCCAGCGACGGCATTCGTGACATCTATGAAATGGAACCCGATGTGCTGGTGCAGAACGCCGAGGCGGTTTTCTCGCGGATCCACCCGTTGGACAGCACGCGCGTCCGCGCTTCGATTCGTGCTTCGGCCCATACCTTGAGCCCGTGGCGGGAAGAGTATCGGGTGCAATTGCCCCTGCGCGGGCTGCGCTGGGTACGCGGTGAGGCCACGCCGGAGGAACTGCCCGGCGGTGGAGTGTTGTGGCATGGCTATGTCTCGGATATTTCCGACCTCAAACGGGTGGAAGAAGAACTGCGGGCCTTGTCCGTCACCGATGCCCTGACCGGCATTCGCAACCGCCGCTATTTCCAGGATCGCCTGACTTCGGAGATGGCACGGGTCGAGCGTGGTTCCGGGGGGCTGGCGGTCATCATGCTCGACATTGACCACTTCAAGCGCATCAACGACCAGCATGGCCACGCAGTGGGCGACCGGGTGTTGCAGGCGGTCTGCCAACGCGTCGCCCAGCGGTTGCGGCGCACCGATGTGTTTTGCCGGCTGGGTGGGGAAGAGTTCGTCGTGCTGTGCCCGGACACTGACAGCGAAAATGCCTACATCTTGGCATTGGAGCTGTGGGAAGGCTTGCGGGCGGCGCCCATCGAGGATGTGGGGTTTGTCACCGCCAGCTTCGGTATCGCCACCTGGCGCGCCGGGGAGGGCGCCGATGCGTTGCTGCTAAGGGCTGACTCGGGCGTGTATGCGGCCAAGCAGGCCGGGCGAGATCGGGTCGAGACGCAGTTGGGTTAGCCACTTTTAGGTCTAGGGGGGCAAAGTGTGGGAGCGGGCTTGCTCGCGAAGGCGGCGTGTCAGCCAACGCAATGCTTGAATGTTATACCGCATTCGCGAGCAAGCCCGCTCCCACACTTGATCTTCAGTGGGCACAACCTTCGTGTGTGACACAAATCCCCTGTGGGAGCGAGCTTGCTCGCGATAGCGCCAGGTCAGTCACATCCATACCAACTGACCGACTGAATCGCGAGCAGGCTCCCACATTGGGTTTGTGCTGTGTCAGAGCACCGAAGCCGTCTGCGGCAGTTTCGGCTGGCGGTACAGGTCCAGCAGCACCTGGTCCAGCACCGACGAAGCGCCCCAAGGCTTCGGGTCGTTGAGAATCGCCACCACCGCCCAGGTATTGCCATTGATGTCGCGGCTGTAGCCGGCGATGGCGCGGACGGTGTTCAGGGTCCCGGTCTTGACGTGGGCCTCGCCCGCCATCGCGGTGGTCTTCAGGCGTTTGCGCATGGTGCCGTCGGTGCCGGCAATCGGCATCGAACTGATGAACTCGGCCGAGTACGGGCTGCGCCAGGCGGCTTGCAGCATCGCCGCCATTTCCCGGGCGCTGACCCGTTCGGCGCGGGACAGACCGGAACCATTCTCCATCACCAGGTGCGGTGCGGTGATGCCTTTCTTGGCCAGCCACTGGCGTACCACCCGCTGCGCCGCCTTGGCGTCATCACCGTCGGCTTCGTTACGGAACTGCGCGCCGAGGCTCAGGAACAGTTGCTGGGCCATGGTGTTGTTACTGTATTTGTTGATGTCGCGGATGATCTCCGCCAAGTCCGGGGAGAACGCCCGGGCCAGGACCTTGGCGCTGCTCGGGGTCGCTGCCAGGCGGTCCTGGCCCTGGATGCTGCCACCCAACTCTTTCCAGATCGCTCGCACCGCACCGGCAGTGTAGGTGGCGTGATCCAGCAACGACAGGTAGGTCTGGGAGCTGCAACCGTCCCCGAGCTGGCCGCCGACGGTCACTGTCACGCTGCCGTCTGCTTGCGGTACCGGGTTGTAGCGCACGCCGCCGGCGCATTGCTTGGAATTGACGGCCTTGACCTGGTTGTCGATGCGAATGCTCGCAATCGGCGGCTCCACCGACACCAGCACCCGGCCGCCGTCGTTACGGGCGACGAAGCGCAGGGCCTTGAGGTTGACCAGCAGCGAGTCGGGCTTGACCAGGAATGGTTTGTTTTCGTCGTTGCCGTCGTCGTTGAACTCGGGCAGTTGCGGTTGGATGAAGAATCCACGGTCCAGCACCAGGTCGCCGGTGACCTGCTGCACGCCGTTGGCCCGCAGATCGCGCATCAGCAGCCAGAGTTTTTCCATGTTCAGCTTGGGATCGCCGCCGCCCTTGAGATACAGGTTGCCGTTGAGGATCCCGCCGTTGAGAGTGCCGTCGGTGTAGAACTCGGTTTTCCACTGGTGATTGGGGCCGAGCATTTCCAGGGCCGCGTAGGTGGTCACCAGCTTCATGGTGGACGCCGGGTTCACCGAGACGTCGGCGTTGTACAGGGTCGGAGTGCCGGGGCCGTTGAGTGGCACCATCACCAGGGACAGCGCGTCGTTCTGCAGCTTGCTGTTCTTGAGGGCCTTTTGCACGTTGGGCGACAGGGCGGTGTTGATGGTGGCGGCGTAGGTGGTGACAGGGAGGGCCAGGGGAAGAAGAAGGCTGGCCAGAAGCAGTGGACGCAAAGATTTGATCATTTGAAATAAAACCCTACGGGCGAGGGGGAAATAACGAGGACATGAAAATGAACGCCCTCAACGGTCATGAAAGTGTCGGCATTATGCCCCAAGCCGCAACGGCTGGGGCCGTGCCTGAGCCCTTCGGCTGCTATTTTTTACCGACGGTAGGTCGATACGCCCGATCAGTCGGGCAATCGCCGCACCAAACTGGTAAAGTGCCGGCCGTTATTACTTATGAGGATTGTTCCAATGGCGACTAACCGTTCCCAGCGTCTGCGCAAAAAACTGTGCGTGGATGAATTTCAAGAGCTGGGTTTCGAACTGAACCTGGATTTCAAAGAAGATCTGGCCGATGAGGCTATTGACGCTTTCCTCGACGCTTTCCTGAAAGAAGCCATGGAAGCCAATGGCCTGGGCTACGTCGGCGGCGACGACTACGGTCTGGTTTGCCTGCAGAAGCGTGGCTCGGTTTCCGAAGAGCAGCGCGCTGCCGTTGAAGCCTGGCTCAAGGCACGTCCTGAGCTGACCAGCGTTGAAGTCAGCCCGCTGATGGACGTCTGGTACCCGGAAAAGCCGATCAATCCGGTCGCTTGATGGTCAGAAACCGGCAGCCCTTTCGGGCGCCGGTTTTTTTGTGCCTGTCTGTTGGGTAGCTGTTGCCCTTCAGGCCGCTATCGCGAGCAAGCTCGCTCCCACAGTGGTGATGTGAACGACACACATCCCCTGTGGGAGCGAGCTTGCTCGCGATGCTTTCAATCGTTGCGCCAGTTCAGGATCAGCAAGGTCAACACCCCCGCCACAATCCCCCAGAACGCCGAACCGATGGAGAACAGCGTCAGTCCCGACGCCGTGACCATGAAGGTGATCAGTGCCGCTTCCCGCTCCTTCACTTCGCTCATGGCGATGCTCAAGCCGTTGATGATCGACCCGAACAGCGCCAAGGCCGCGATGGACAGCACCAGCTCCTTGGGCAGCGCCGCGAACAACGCCGCCAGCGTCGCGCCGAACACCCCGGCAATCCCGTAGAAAATTCCGCACCAGACCGCCGCCGTGTAACGCTTGTTGCGATCTTCGTGGGCGTGGGGGCCGGTGCAGATCGCCGCGCTGATGGCCGCCAGGTTGATGCCGTGGGAACCGAGCGGCGCCAGCAGCAGCGAGGCGATGCCGGTGCTGGTGATCAATGGTGAGGCAGGCACGTGGTAACCATCGGCCCGCAGCACGGCGATGCCGGGCATGTTCTGCGAGGTCATCGCCACCACGAACAACGGAATGCCGATGCTGATGGTGGCCGCCAGGGAAAAGTGCGGCGTGGTCCACACCGGTGTCGCGACTTCCAGGGCAAAGCCGCTGAAGTCCAACAGCCCCATCAGGCCCGACAGCGCCGTACCGATCAACAGTGCCGCCAGTACCGCGTAGCGGGGCGACAGGCGCTTGACGATCAGATAGGTGAAAAACATCCCCAGCACCAGGCCGGTGCGATGCTGGGTGGCGACGAAGATCTCGCTGCCGATCTTGAACAGGATCCCCGCCAGCAGCGCCGCCGCCAGTGAGGCTGGAATACGCTTGACCAGGCGCTCGAAACTGCCGGTCAGGCCACAGATCGTCACCAATACTGCACAGGTGATATAGGCGCCGATGGCCTCGCCATAACTCACGCCGCCCAGGCTGGTGATTAGCAGCGCTGCGCCGGGTGTCGACCAGGCGATGGTGATCGGTGTGCGATAGCGCAGCGACAGGCCGATGGAACACACCGCCATGCCGATGGAGATCGCCCAGATCCACGAGGAAATCTGCCCGCTGGTCAGCCCGGCTGCCTGGCCGGCCTGGAACATCAGCACCAGGGAACTGGTGTAGCCGGTCATCATCGCGATGAACCCGGCGACGATGGCTGAAGGTGAGGTATCGGCCAATGGACGAAGTGGCGTGGTCGTGACTTCGGTCATGGTGGGCGGTGGTCCTTGTTGTAGATTGGCTGGGCCTGATCGCGCCACAGATTTTGGGTTTGCAGCCTAAACTCAACGCAGTAGCCGATTGCAATACAGCCATGCCCGCAAACAGCCGTACAGTCGTGTTGCCATCAGAGGTTGTGTACAATCGAGCTGTTTTTTACGCGATACTTGCCAGCGACCCGCTGTGCCGTATTACAGTCACGGTCAATTCGCCGCAGTTCTCCCGACTCGAGTGCCCATGAACGAACAGTTGCAACCCCTCAAGAAACAACCGCGAGCCGGTAAAGCCGGCCGCAGCGGAACCCAGGACGATATTGTCTATGCGCATATCTTCGAGGCCATCCTCGAACAACGCCTGGCGCCCGGTACCAAGTTGAGCGAAGAGGCACTGGGGGAGATTTTCGGGGTCAGCCGCACGATCATTCGTCGGGCGCTGTCACGTCTGGCCCACGAAGGCGTGGTGTTGCTGCGGCCCAACCGCGGTGCCGTGGTGGCGAGCCCGAGTGTCGAAGAGGCTCGCCAGGTGTTCATGGCCCGGCGCCTGGTGGAAAGGGCGATCACCGAATTGGCGGTGCAGCATGCCACGGCCGAACAATTGGCTGAGCTGCGGCAGATGGTCAGCGACGAGCGCGACAGTTTCTCCCGTGGCGACCGCGGCGCCGGCATCCGTTTGTCGGGCGAGTTTCACCTCAAGCTGGCCGAAGCGGCGAAGAACGCCCCGCTGATCAGCTTCCAGCGCAGCCTGGTGTCCCAGACGTCGCTGATCATCGCCCAGTACGAAAGCGGCAACCGTTCCCACTGCTCCTACGACGAACACACCCAGTTGATCGACGCCATCGAGGCTCGCGATGCCACGCTGGCAGTGGACTTGATGATGCATCACATGGACCACATCGACAGCAAGCTCAACCTCGACGAGGAAAGTGCGTCGGATGACTTGCATGCGGTGTTCTCGCACCTGCTGCAGAGCAAGAAGCCTGGGCGGTCGACCGCTAAGCTCTAACCCCCGACCCTGATCGTTCCCACGCTCTGCGTGGGAACGCAGCCCGGGACGCTCCGCGTCCCAAAAGCCGAACGCAGAGCGTCCGTTGAGGCATTCCCACGCAGAGCGTGGGAACGATCAAAAATCTACCGCTGATGCACCAACCTACCGGCCGCATACGTCTGCGCCACCGTCCGGTCATCCCCCAGCGTCATCAACACGAACAACCGCTCGGCAATGTCCTTGGCCTGCTTGAGGCGATAGCCCAGCAGCGGCGTGGCGTTGTAGTCCAGCACCAGGAAGTCCGCATCGGAACCCGGTTGCAACGTCCCGATTTTGTCCTCCAGGCGCAGGGCTCGGGCGCCGCCCAGGGTGGCCAGGTACAGCGACTTGAACGGGCTCAGCCGCGCGCCCTGTAACTGCATCACTTTGTAGGCTTCGTTCAGGGTTTGCAGCAGCGAAAAACTGGTGCCGCCACCCACGTCGGTACCCAATCCCACGTGCACTTTATGCTTCTCCGCCATCGGCAGGTTGAACAGGCCGCTGCCGAGAAAAAAGTTCGAGGTCGGGCAGAAGGCGATGGCCGATCCGGTCTCGGCCAGGCGCGCGCATTCGTCGTCACATAAGTGCACGCCATGGGCGAACACCGAGCGTTCGCCGAGCAGTTGGTAGTGGTCGTAGACGTCCAGGTAACCCTTGCGCTCCGGGAACAGCTCTTTGACCCACTGCACTTCCTGCAGGTTTTCACTGATGTGGGTCTGCATGTACAAGTCTGGGTATTCCCCCAGCAACTGACCGGCCAGGGCCAGTTGTTCCGGGGTGCTGGTGGGGGCGAAGCGCGGGGTCACCGCGTAGTGCAGGCGGCCCTTGCCGTGCCAGCGCTCGATCAGCGCCTTGCTCTCGGTGTAGCTGGATTCGGCAGTGTCGATCAGGTAGTCCGGGGCGTTGCGGTCCATCATCACTTTGCCGGCGATCATCCGCAGATCGAGCTTCTGGGCCACTTCAAAAAACGAATTCACCGATTGCGGGTGCACGCTGCCGAACACCAGCGCGGTGGTGGTGCCGTTGCGCAGCAATTCCTTGACGAAAATATCGGCCACGGCATCGGCGTGGGCCTTGTCGGCGAACTGGCTTTCGCAGGGGAAGGTGTAGGTGTTGAGCCAGTCCAGCAATTGCTCGCCATAGGCGCCGACCATGCCGGTTTGTGGCAGGTGGATGTGAGTGTCGATCAAGCCAGGCGTGATCAGCGCGTCCGGGTAATGAGAGACTTCGATGTCCGCTGCGAGGGTCGGCAGCAGGTCATGGGCGTGGCCGATGGCGCTGATCTGGCCGTTTTCCACCACCAGCAAGCCGTCTTCGAAATATTCATAGGACGCCTCGATACCGACTTCGGCCGGGTCGGCGAGGCTGTGGAGCAGGGCGGCGCGGTAGGCTTTGCGTGTCAGGGGCATGGGCATTCTCAACGAGTGTTCAACGGTTTGCCTGGCTACGGCGCGAGGCCGGCAGCAGCTTGGCAATCGGTTCGGCGCGGGCGGTGTGCTGGCCGAAATCGGCGTTATAGGTGGCGATGATTTCGCCGGCGATGGAGATGGCGATTTCCACAGGCAACTTGCCTTTGACTTCGCCGATGCCCATCGGGCAACGCATGCGCTGCAAGGTGCTGCTGTCAACACCACGATCACGCAGGCGATGCTCGAACTTGACCCGTTTGGTCTTCGAACCGATCAGGCCGAAGTACGCAAAGTCGTTGCGCTTGAGGATCGCGGCGCTCAGTTCCAGGTCGAGCTGATGGTTGTGGGTCATGACGATGCAGTAGCTGCCGACGGGCAATTCGTCGACTTCATCCAGTGGCTCTTCGGTGACGATCTTGCGCACGCCATGGGGCAGCTGTTCGGGGAACTCCGCCTCCCGCGAGTCGATCCAGCGCACCTTGCAGGGCAGGCTTGCCAGCAGCGGCACCAGGGCGCGGCCGACGTGGCCGGCGCCGAACACGGCGATCTGCGCCTGGACCTGGCCCATGGGTTCGAACAGCAGCACGGTGACGCCGCCGCAACACTGGCCCAGGCTCGCACCGAGGCTGAAACGCTCCAGATGGGTGTTCTGCTGGTCGCTGGCGAGCATGTTGCGGGCGATTTCCATGGCCTTGTATTCCAGGTGCCCGCCACCGATGGTGTCGAACGTCTGGCTGGCGCTGATGACCATCTTCGAACCGGCGTTGCGCGGGGTGGAGCCGAGCTCTTCGATGATCGTCACCAGCACGCAGGGTTCGCCGCGGGTTTGCAGGTCGGCGAGGGCGCTGATCCAGTTGTACATATTCACCTCGACATCTCTGTTGTCTGTTCGGCCGCTTTCGCGAGCAGGCTCGCTCCCACAGGGGATTTGTGAACACCGACCCAATGTGGGAGCGAGCCTGCTCGCGATAGCCGCGCCGCGGATTAAAGCGAAGCCGCTTCGGCTTCAGCTTCCTCAGCCTTGACCGCCTTCAACCCCCGCATCTGCTCACACCCCCACAACACCCGCTCCGGCGTTGCCGGCGCGTCGATGTTCGGCTGGTGCTGGTAATCCCCCAGGCTCGCCACGGCGTCCTTGATGGCGCACCACGCGGCGATGCCGAGCATGAACGGCGGCTCGCCCACGGCCTTGGAGTGAAACACCGTGTCTTCGGGGTTTTTGCGGTTTTCCACCAACTTGACCCGCAGGTCCAGCGGCATGTCGGCCACGGCGGGGATCTTGTAGCTGGCCGGGCCATTGGTCATCAGCTTGCCCTTGTCGTTCCACACCAGTTCTTCCATGGTCAGCCAGCCCATGCCCTGGATGAAACCACCCTCGACCTGGCCGATGTCGATGGCCGGGTTCAGCGAGGCGCCGACGTCGTGGAGGATGTCAGTGCGCAGCATCTTGTACTCGCCGGTGAGGGTGTCGACGATCACCTCGGCACAGGCCGCGCCATAGGCGTAGTAGTAGAACGGCCGGCCACGGGCCTGGCTGCGGTCGTAGTAGATTTTCGGGGTCTTGTAGAAGCCGGTGCTCGACAGCGAGACCTGGGCGAAATAGGCCTGCTGCACGAGCGCCTCGAAGCTCAGGATGTGATCGCGCACCCGCACATGGCCGTTGTGGAACTCGACGTCTTCTTCGCTGACCTTGTACTGCCGCGCGGCGAATTCCACCAGGCGCCGCTTGATGGTTTCGGCGGCGTTCTGCGCGGCCTTGCCGTTCAGGTCGGCACCGCTGGAGGCGGCGGTGGGCGAAGTGTTCGGCACCTTGTCGGTGTTGGTCGCGGTGATTTGCACGCGGTCCATTTCCACCTGGAACACCTCGGCCACCACTTGGGCGACCTTGGTGTTCAAGCCTTGGCCCATTTCGGTGCCGCCATGGTTCAGGTGGATGCTGCCGTCGGTGTAGACGTGGATCAAGGCGCCGGCCTGGTTGAGGAAACTGGCGGTAAAGGAAATGCCGAATTTCACCGGCGTCAGTGCCAGGCCCTTTTTCAGGATCGGGCTGTTGGCGTTGTAGCGGCGGATCGCTTCGCGGCGCTCGGCGTACTGGCTGCTGTCTTCCAGTTCGGCGGTCATTTCCTCGAGCATGTTGTGCTCGACGGTCTGGTAGTAGTGGGTGACGTTACGCTCGGTCTTGCCGTAGTAGTTGGCCTTGCGCACCGCCAGCGGATCGAGCCCCAGGTGCCGGGCGATGGCATCCATCACCTCTTCGATGGCGACCATGCCTTGGGGGCCGCCGAAACCACGGTAAGCGGTGTTCGACGCGGTGTTGGTCTTGCAGCGGTGGCCGTTGATGGTCGCATCGCCCAGGTAGTAGGCGTTGTCGGCATGGAACATCGCCCGGTCGACGATCGAGGCCGACAGGTCCGGCGAGCAACCGCAGTTGCCGGCCAGTTCCAGGGCGATGCCGTGCAGGCGCCCGGTGCTGTCGAAGCCGACGTCGTATTCGATGTAGAAGGGGTGGCGCTTGCCGGTCATCAGCATGTCTTCGACACGGGGCAGGCGCATCTTGGTCGGCTGGCCGGTGAGGTGCGCGATGACGGCGCACAGGCACGCCGGGCTGGCGGCCTGGGTTTCTTTGCCGCCAAAGCCGCCGCCCATGCGGCGCATGTCCACCACGACTTTGTTCATCGACACGCCCAGCACTTCGGCCACCAGTTTCTGCACTTCGGTGGGGTTCTGGGTCGAGCAGTAGACGAGCATGCCGCCGTCTTCGGTGGGCATCACCGAGGAAACCTGGGTTTCCAGGTAAAAGTGTTCCTGGCCGCCGATGTGCAGCGAGCCCTGGATGCGATGCTCGGCGCTCGCCAGTGCCGCGGCCGAATCACCGCGCTGGTGGGTGTGGCTGTCGAGCACGAAGTGCCGCTTGCGCAGGGCCTCGACCACGTCCAGCACCGGTTCCAGGTCTTCGTATTCGACGATGGCCGCCATCGCCGCCTTGCGCGCGGTGTCCAGGTCCTTGGCGGCGACGGCCAGCACCGGTTGGCCGACGAACTGCACATCATCGATGGCCAGCAGCGGATCACCCGGCAGCAACGGGCCGATGTCCTTCAGGCCAGGAATGTCTGCATGGGTAATGGCGATGCGCACGCCTTCGAAGGCGTAGCAGGGCGTGGTATCGATGCGGATGATCCGGGCGTGGGCGCGGTCCGACAGCCGGGCATAGACGTGCAACTGGTTGGGGAATTCCAGGCGGTCATCGATGTACTGCGCCTCACCGGACACATGCTTGGCGGCGCTGTCGTGCTTGACGCTGCGGCCCACGCCGGTGGTCAGGTCGCGGGCGAACAGCTCGGCGAGTTCGGCTTGGGTCTTCTCTACGGTGTGATGGTTAGACATAAGCGGTCACCCGAGTCTCGATGTGCGGCGTTTGCAGTTCGATGAAGTATTTGCGCAGCAAGTTGCGGGCGCTGAGCAGGCGGTATTCCTTGCTGGCGCGGAAGTCCGACAGCGGCGTGAAATCCTCGGCCAGGGCAGCGCAGGCGCGTTCAATGGTGCTGTCGGTCCACGGTGCACCGATCAATACCGCCTCACAATGCTTGGCGCGTTTTGGGGTCGCGGCCATGCCGCCGAAAGCCACGCGGGCGTCGCGGACCACGCCGTTGTCGATGCGCAGGTTGAACGCCGCGCATACGGCGCAAATGTCATCGTCCAGGCGCTTGGACACCTTGTAGGCGCGGAACGCCTGTTCGGCGCTGGCTCGCGGCACGATGATCTTTTCGATGAATTCGCTTTCCTGGCGGGCGGTGACCCGGTAGTCGATGAAATAGTCTTCCAGGGCCAGGGTGCGGCGGGTCTGGCCCTTGCACAGCACGATCTGCGCGCCGAGGGCGATCAGCAGGGGCGGCGAGTCGCCAATCGGTGAGGCGTTGCCGATGTTGCCGCCGAGGGTGCCCTGGTTGCGGATCTGCAGCGAGGCGAAGCGCTGCAGCAGTTCGCCAAAGTCCGGGTATTCGGCTTTCAGGGCCTCGTAGCAATCGGAGAGGGTGGTGGCAGCGCCGATCTCCAGGCGATCGTCGAAGCGTTCGATGCGCTTGAGTTCGGCGACGTTGCCCACGTAGATCATCACCGGCAGGGTGCGATGAAACTGCGTGACTTCCAGGGCCAGGTCCGTGCCGCCGGCCAGCAGACGCGCCTGGGGATAAGCATCGTAAAGATCGGCCAGGTCGGCGACGGTCAGTGGCACCAGGCAGCGTTTGTCGCCATTGTTGAGCTCACCGGTCTCGGTCGGGGCGATGGCTTTGAGGCGGGCAATAGTCTCGGCCTCGCGGGCATCGAACTGGTCTGGCTGCTTGCCACAGCAGGCTTGCTCGGCGGCGGCCAGGATCGGCCGGTAACCGGTGCAACGGCAGAGGTTGCCGGCCAGGGCTTCGTGGGCTTTATGGGCGTCGGGTTGTTCGCTGTTCTTTTGCAGGGCGAACAGCGACATGACGAAGCCCGGTGTGCAGAAGCCGCATTGCGAGCCGTGGCAATCGACCATCGCCTGCTGGACGCTGTGCAATTGGCCCTGGTGCTTGAGGTCTTCGACGCTGATCAGTTGCTTGCCGTGCAGGGACGAGACGAAGGTCAGGCAGGCATTGAGGCTGCGATAGCGAATGCGTTCGTGGCCATCGGCGTCCGTTTCCAATTCGCCTACCACCACCGTGCACGCGCCACAGTCGCCACTGGCGCAGCCTTCTTTGGTGCCTGGTTTACCAACGTGTTCGCGCAAATAGTTGAGCACGGTCAGGTTCGGGTCCAGGGCGTGCTCGCTACGGAGTTCCTGGTTGAGTAAAAACTGGATCACGGAAGGCCTCGCAGACTCATTATTGTTGTATCGACGTGGGCCTGAATTTATCAGGTCTGACTTTTCGGTCAACGATTTTCTGACTTAAAGGTCAAGAAAAGCTATTTGGTCGATGAACAACGATCGATGGACACTGTAGAACCCTGTGGGAGCCGAGCTTGCTCGCGATGACGGCGGTATATTCAGTATGGATGCAAGATGACAGACCGCTATCGCGAGCAGGCTCGCTCCCACAGGTTCTTCCACAGGTTCTGTTTCAGCAGGAACGCTCAAACTTTTTTGCTTGAATCGTGCCAAAAACCCGGTACAGGCCCTGCGCCATGACGTATCGAGTGCGCTACACTGCGCCGCTTGTGCAAATCGAAGAGTTTGAAGGACAACCATGACGTTCAAGGCCCCGGACAGCCTCGCCGAGCAAATCGCCCATCACCTCGCCGAACGCATCATTCGCGGCGAAATGAAACCGGGAGAGCGCATCCAGGAGCAGAAGGTCACGCTGGCGCTCAACGTCAGCCGCGGTTCGGTCCGCGAGGCCTTGCTGATCCTGGAACGACGCCATTTGATCGCGATCCTGCCGCGCCGTGGCGCCCACGTCACCGAACTCACCGAACACAAGGTGCGCAGCCTCTGCACGTTGATGAGCGAGCTGTACATCCTGCTGGGCAACGCCGTGGCCCATGGCTGGAAAGAGCAAGCCGACATGGCGCCGTTCGTGGCGATCCAGCAGCGTCTCAACGACGCCTACGCGCGCCAGGACATCCGCACCTTCGTCGATGAAAGCTTCAGTGTGATGCGCGCCGCCTATCCCTTTGCCGACAACCCGTACTTGCAGGAAACCGTCGAGAACCTGCAACCGGCCATGAGTCGTGCCTATTTCCTGGCCCTGGACCAGCGCAAGGCGGAAATGAGCGAGTTCCTCGACCTGTTCCAGCGCCTGCTCGCCGCCGTGCTGGCCCGTGATTTGCCGCAGATCCGCATCGTGCTCACGGCCTACGCCCAGCGCAGTTGCGATCTGGTGGTCTCTGCACTGACGAAGGCCTGAACGTGCGGCTCAAGTGCATCAAGCTGGCGGGGTTCAAATCCTTCGTCGACCCGACCACGGTGAACTTCCCCAGTAACATGGCGGCGGTGGTCGGGCCCAATGGTTGCGGCAAGTCGAACATCATCGACGCCGTGCGCTGGGTGATGGGCGAAAGTTCGGCCAAGAACTTGCGCGGCGAGTCGATGACCGACGTCATCTTCAACGGCTCCACCAGTCGCAAGCCGGTGAGCCAGGCCAGTATCGAGCTGGTGTTCGATAACTCCGACGGCACCCTGGTGGGTGAATACGCGGCCTATGCGGAAATCTCCATTCGTCGCAAAGTGACCCGCGACAGCCAGAACAGCTATTTCCTCAACGGCACCAAGTGCCGGCGTCGCGACATCACCGATATCTTCCTCGGCACCGGCCTGGGCCCGCGCAGCTACTCGATCATTGAGCAGGGCATGATCTCCAAGCTGATCGAGGCCAAGCCCGAAGACCTGCGCAACTTCATCGAAGAAGCCGCCGGTATTTCCAAATACAAGGAACGGCGGCGCGAGACCGAAAACCGCATTCGTCGCACCCACGAGAACCTCGCGCGCCTGACCGACCTGCGCGAAGAACTCGAACGCCAACTCGAGCGTTTGCACCGTCAGGCCGAGGCCGCGAAGAAGTACCAGGAATACAAGGGCGAGGAGCGCCAGCTCAAGGCCCAGCTTTCGGCCCTGCGTTGGCAGGCGCTGAACGAGCAGGTCGGCCAGCGTGAGGCGATCATCGGCAACCAGGAAGTCAGCTTCGAAGCCCTGGTGGCCGAGCAACGCAACGCCGACGCCGCCATCGAACGCCTGCGCGACGGTCACCATGACCTGTCCGAGCGCTTCAATCTGGTGCAGGGGCGCTTCTATTCCGTGGGGGGCGACATCGCCCGGGTCGAGCAGAGCATCCAGCATGGTCAACAACGGCTGCGGCAGTTGCAGGATGACTTGAAGGAAGCCGAGCGGGCGCGCCTGGAAACCGAGTCGCACCTGGGCCACGACCGCACGTTGCTGCTGACCCTTGGCGAAGAACTGGACCGGCTCACGCCAGAGCAGGAAATCACCAGCGCCGCCGCCGAAGAGGCCGCCGCGGCCCTGGAAGAAGCCGAACTGACCATGCACGGCTGGCAAGAGCAGTGGGACAGTTTCAACCTGACCTCGGCCGAGCCGCGGCGCCAGGCTGAAGTCCAGCAGTCGCGCATCCAGCAGTTGGAAACCAGCATGGAGCGCCTGGCCGAACGTCAGCGCCGCCTGTCCGAAGAGCGCGCCTTGCTCGCGGCGGATCCGGAAGACGCGGCGATTCTGGACCTGAGCGAGCAACTGGCGGCCAGCGAAGCCACCCTCGAAGACCTGCAGGCCAGCGAAGACGCCCAGGTCGAACGGCTTGAGCAACTGCGCCAGGCCTTGCAACTGGCCTTGCAGAACCAGCAGCAGGGCCAGGGCGAATTGCAGCGGCTCAATGGGCGCCTGGCCTCGCTGGAAGCCTTGCAGCAAGCCGCGTTGGATCCCGGCACTGGCGCCGCCGAATGGCTGCGCGACCAGCACCTGGCCGAGCGTCCGCGCCTGGCCGAGGGCCTGAAGGTCGATGCCGGTTGGGAGCTGGCGGTGGAAACCGTGCTGGGTGCCGATCTGCAAGCAGTGCTGGTGGATGACTTCGGTGGCTTCGACCTGTCGGGTTTCACCCAGGGCGATCTGCGCCTGCTCAGCCCGGCTGGCGACGGCGTACGAATCCCCGGCAGCTTGCTGGACAAGGTCGAGGCCCAGGTCGACCTGTCGCCCTGGCTGGGGCAGGTCAAACCGGTGGACAGCCTTGAACAGGCCTTGGCCCTGCGTGGGCAATTGGCAGTCGGCGAAAGCCTGATCAGTCGAGACGGGTATTGGGTCGGCCGGCATTTCCTGCGAGTGCGTCGGGCCAGCGAAGCCGAGAGCGGCATGCTTGCCCGCGGTCAGGAAATCCAGCGCCTGGGCGCCGAGCGCGAAGAGCGCGAGGCCAGCGTCGAAGCCCTGGAAACCGAATTGCAAAACCTGCGGGCGCAACAGCGTCAACAGGAAAACGGCCGCGAACACCTGCGGCGGCTGTTGCAGGATGAAGCGCGCCAGCAAGGCGAGCTCAAGGCGCAGTTGTCCGCCGGCAAGGCCAAGGTTGAACAACTGGCGCTGCGCCGCACCCGCCTGGAAGAAGAAATCGCCGAACTGGGCGAGCAGCGGGCGTTGGAGCACGAACAGATCGGCGAGGCGCGCTTGCAGTTGCAAGAAGCCCTCGACGCCATGGCGCTGGACACCGAGCAGCGTGAACTGCTGCTGGCCCAGCGTGACAGCCTGCGCGAGCGCCTGGACCGGGTGCGCCAGGAAGCACGCCAGCACAAGGACCATGCCCATCAGTTGGCGGTGCGCCTGGGCTCGCTCAAGGCTCAGCACGATTCCACGCGCCAGGCCTTGGAACGGTTGGAAATGCAGTCCGAGCGCCTGACCGAAAAACGCGAGCAGTTGAGCCTCAATCTGGAGGAGGGCGAAGCGCCGCTGGAAGAGCTGCGCCTCAAGCTCGAAGAGTTGCTCGACAAGCGTATGAGCGTCGACGAGGAGCTCAAGACGGCGCAGATCGCCCTGGAGGACGCCGACCGCGAACTGCGCGATGCCGAGAAGCGCCGCAGCCAGGCCGAGCAGCAATCGCAACTGATCCGCGGCCAGATGGAACAGCAGCGCATGGAGTGGCAGGCCCTGACGGTGCGGCGCAAAGCCTTGCAGGACCAATTGCTGGAAGACGGCTACGACCTCGATGGCGTGCTCGCCACCCTGGTGGCCGGGGCGAACGAGAAGGACGCCGAGGAGGAATTGGAACGCATTGCCCAGCGCATCCAGCGCCTGGGGGCAATCAACCTGGCGGCCATCGACGAGTACCAGCAGCAGTCCGAGCGCAAGCGTTACCTGGACGCCCAGAACGACGATCTGGTGGAAGCGCTGGAGACCCTGGAAAACGTCATCCGCAAGATCGACAAGGAAACCCGCAACCGCTTCAAGGATACCTTTGATCAGATCAACGGCGGTTTGCAGGCACTTTTCCCAAAAGTTTTCGGTGGCGGCAGCGCTTACTTGGAACTGACGGGCGAAGATTTACTCGATACAGGGGTGACAATCATGGCGCGTCCTCCTGGCAAGAAGAACAGCACCATCCATTTGCTCTCCGGTGGCGAAAAGGCGCTGACCGCGCTGGCCCTGGTCTTTGCCATCTTCAAATTGAACCCGGCGCCGTTCTGCATGCTCGACGAAGTCGATGCACCACTGGACGACGCCAACGTAGGCCGTTACGCACGGCTGGTGAAGGAGATGTCTGAAACGGTGCAGTTCATCTACATCACCCACAACAAGATCGCCATGGAAATGGCCGATCAGTTGATGGGCGTGACCATGCATGAGCCGGGCTGTTCGCGGCTGGTGGCGGTGGATGTGGAGGAGGCCATGGCCATGGTGGATGCCTGAACAACGGCTTGTAGGGCTTCTACTTGGAACGCTGTAGGTATTTTTTACCCTTAGGCCTGTTGTTCAAATCACAGATTGGGCACAAGCCTGTGCGACAGACGGTGTAAAGTTATCTTTGGTCGTGCTAGTTTAATGTCAATTTTTCGTATGCGTGGGCAAAATGCCATTCAGAACATAGAGTTGGCACCACGTTTTAAAGCGGTTTGCAAATAGCTAAGCCCCTTATTTTTCAGCATTTTTATAGAGGCACGGGATTACATGGAAATCGGTCTGCGCGAGTGGCTGATCGTCATCGGCATCATAGTCATTGCCGGTATTCTTTTCGACGGCTGGCGTCGCATGCGCGGCGGCAAGGGGAAACTGAAGTTTCGCCTGGATCGCAGCCTGTCGAACCTGCCCGATGAGGATGACAGCGCCGAACTGCTGGGCCCGCCGCGGGTGCTGGACACCCACAAGGAGCCGCAGCTGGACGAACACGACTTGCCGTCGATGAGCGCATCTGCCCGTGAACCACGGGAATCGGGTTCCAAGCGCGGCAAGCGCAACAGTGAGCCGTCCCAGGGTGATTTGAACCTGAACCTCGACCTGGATGGTGGGCCGAGCTTCAGCAGCCGCGACAACGATTTCCCGGACGAGAACAAAACCTCGGGCGCCGACAAAGACCAGGCCCAGGCGGAAGAAGTGCTGGTGATCAGCGTGATCTGCCGCGACCCGGCTGGCTTCAAGGGCCCGGCGTTGCTGCAGAACATCCTCGAAAGCGGCCTGCGTTTCGGCGAGATGGACATTTTCCATCGTCACGAGAGCATGGCCGGCAACGGCGAGGTGCTGTTCTCCATGGCCAACGCCGTCAAGCCTGGCGTGTTCGACCTCGACGACATCGATCATTTCAGCACGCCGGCGGTGAGTTTCTTCCTCGGTCTGCCTGGCCCGCGTCATCCCAAGCAGGCCTTCGACGTGATGGTGGCCGCGGCGCGCAAGCTGTCCCAGGAACTCAATGGCGAACTCAAGGATGACCAGCGCAGCGTGCTGACCGCCCAGACCATCGAGCACTACCGCCAGCGCATCGTCGAATTCGAGCGCCGGGCACTGACCCAGAAGCGCTGAAGTCGCCAAGTTGATGTGGAGGGGCTTCTGTGGCGAGGGGATTTATCCCCGCTGGGCTGCGAAGCAGCCCTGAAACCTGACTCCGTGGTCTCTTATCCGGCTAATTGAGTCGAGAGCTCTTGGGGCTGCTCCGCAGCCCAGCGGGGATAAATCCCCTCGCCACAGGTTTTGCATTCGGCCGGTTCAGGCACGACTTGCCGATGGTTTTGAGAAAATTGAGCAGCCCAGGCTGCTCTTTTGCTTTATGAGAGAACACCCATGAACGCCGTTGAAACCCGCATCCAAAAGCTGCGTACCGAGCTGGATCAGCACAACTACCGCTACCACGTCCTCGACGAGCCGAGCATCCCGGACGCCGAGTACGACCGCTTGTTCCACGAGCTCAAGGCCCTGGAAGAGCAACACCCGGAACTGGTAACCAGTGATTCCCCGACCCAGCGGGTCGGCAGCGTGGCGCTGTCGGCGTTCAGCCAGGTGCGTCACGAGATCCCGATGCTCAGCCTGGGCAACGCCTTCGACGAAACCACTATGCGTGAATTCGACCGCCGGGTGACGGAAGGTCTCGACCTGCCCATGGGCGATTTGCTGGGCGGTGGCGCGGCGGTGGAATACAGCTGCGAGCCGAAGCTCGATGGCTTGGCGGTCAGCCTGTTGTATCAGGACGGCATGCTGGTGCGCGGAGCCACGCGCGGTGACGGCACCACGGGCGAGGACATCAGCGTCAACGTGCGTACCGTGCGCAATATCCCCCTCAAGTTGCAGGGCAGCGGCTGGCCGCCAGTGTTGGAAGTGCGCGGCGAGGTGTACATGTCCAAGGCCGGCTTCGAGCGCCTCAACGCTACGCAACTGGAAGCGGGTGGCAAGACCTTCGCCAACCCGCGCAACGCGGCGGCGGGGAGCCTGCGCCAGCTGGATTCCAAGATCACCGCCAACCGCCCGCTGGAATTCTGCTGCTACGGTATCGGTCAGGTGACCGCGGACATTGCCGATACCCACATCGGCAACCTCAAACAGCTCAAGGCCTGGGGCTTGCCTATCAGTCGTGAACTGAAGCTGGCCCACGGCATTGACGAATGCCTGGATTACTACCGCGACATCGGCGAGCGGCGCAACGCGTTGCCTTATGAAATCGACGGGGTGGTGTTCAAGGTCAACAGCATCGCCTCCCAACGCGAGCTCGGTTTCCGTGCTCGGGAACCGCGTTGGGCCATCGCTCATAAATTCCCGGCCTCTGAAGAACTCACCGAGTTGCTCGACGTCGAGTTCCAGGTCGGCCGCACTGGCGCTGTCACGCCCGTGGCGCGCCTCAAGCCGGTCAAGGTCGCGGGCGTGACCGTGGCCAACGCCACCTTGCACAACATGGACGAAGTGGCGCGCCTGGGCCTGATGATCGGCGACACCGTGATCATCCGCCGTGCTGGCGACGTGATCCCGCAAGTGGTGCAAGTGATCACCGAGCGCCGCCCGGACGATGCTCGCCCCGTGGAGATCCCCCAGCAGTGCCCGGTGTGTGGTTCCCATGTCGAGCGCACGCAACTGATCAAACGCAGCAAGGGCCGTGAAACCATCAGCGAAGGCGCGGTGTACCGCTGCGTCGGTCGCCTGGCCTGTGGCGCGCAGCTCAAGCAGGCGATCATTCACTTCGTCTCGCGTCGGGCCATGGACATCGAGGGCCTGGGCGAGAAGAGTGTCGAGCAACTGGTGGACGAGGGCCTGGTGGGTTCGCCCGCCGATCTGTATGCCCTGACCTTCGAGCAGGTGGTCGACCTGGAAGGCTTCGCCGAACTGTCGAGCAAGAACCTGCTGGCGGCCATTGTCGACAGCAAGAAGCCGAGCCTGGCGCGTTTCATCTACGCCCTCGGTATCCCGGACGTGGGTGAGGAAACCGCCAAGGTCCTGGCTCGCTCTCTTGGTTCGCTGGAGCGTGTGCAGGCGGCTTTGCCCCAGGTGCTCACCTACTTGCCTGACGTCGGCCTGGAAGTGGCCCACGAGATCCACAGCTTCTCTGAGGACCCACACAACCGCCAGGTGATCAAGGACCTGCTGCGCCACGGTCTCGAGATCCAGGACCAAGGCGAGTTGGGCGCCGAGTTCTCCGCCAGCACGACCCTGGGCGGCTTTCTCGACAAGCTGAACATCCCCTCGGTCGGGCCGGGCGGGGCGCAGAAACTGGCAGACAAGTTCGGCTCACTCGAAGCGGTGATGAACGCCGACTGGCTGGACATGCGCCAGGCGTTGCCGGAAAAACAGGCCAACGCCGTGCGCGAGTTCTTCGCCGTTGCTGCCAACCGTCAGCAGGCCGAAGCAGCGGAGCAACAGCTGCGCGACTTCGGTATGCATTGGCAAAGCGAGAAGAAAGTCGTCGAAGGCTTGCCCGAAGCAGGGCACACCTGGGTGCTGACCGGTTCGCTGGAGTTGATGAGTCGCGACGTCGCCAAGGATAAGCTGGAGAGCCTGGGGGCGAAGGTCGCCGGTTCCGTGTCGGCGAAAACCCACTGCGTGGTGGCGGGGCCGGGCGCCGGTTCGAAACTGACCAAGGCCAATGAGCTGGGGCTCAAGGTGCTCGATGAACAAGCCTTTGTCGATTTCTTGACTGGGCATGGCATCGCGCTCTGAGGGCGCTCGGCTTTTGTGGGGAGGGAGCAAGCTCCCTCCCCACGGTCTATGACGCAACGCGTTGGAACGATCATGAACGTAAGGTGATCTAGTCTTGCAGGCTCCAGGGAGAGATCGCCATGTACCGCTTCTTCGAACAACTGAGCTCACGCATCGCCGCGCCGTTCCTGGGCGATCGGTCACGTAACAGCAAGGTATGGCCGTGCCGCTGTGGCCAGTCGTTGTTTTTTCGCAATAGCCAGTGCCTGGCCTGCCTGGCGGCGCTGGGTTATCAACCTGAGCAGAGTCGCCTGACGTCCTTGCAGCCCGGCGAGCAAGCCGGGACCTGGACGCTGGACGCCGATCCCCAGGCCGGGCTGTTCCGCCGTTGCGCCAACCTCGACACCGCGGCGGCCTGCAATTGGCTGCTGCCGGCCAATGGGCACGACACCCTGTGCGTCGCCTGTAGCCTGAACCGTACTATTCCTGACCTGTCGATTCCGGAAAATCCCGAACGCTGGCGCAAGGTCGAGACCGCCAAGCGTCGATTGGTCGCGCAGCTGATTACTTTCGGCTTGCCGGTCATCCCGAAAACTGTCGATGAAAACATCGGCTTGGCGTTTGATTTCATCGGCGTCGATCCCGACGGCACGCCGCCAACCACCGGTCACGCCAGTGGATTGGTGACCCTCGACATCAAGGAGGCGGACGATGCCCATCGCGAATACGTGCGCCAGCAGATGCGCGAGCCGTATCGCACCTTGCTCGGGCATTTTCGTCATGAGGTGGGGCACTATTACTGGGACCGGCTGATCGCCAACAGCCAGTGGCTCGAAGCCTTTCGCGAGCTGTTCGGTGATGAGCGCGCCAGCTACACCGAAGCCCTGGAGAGGCACTACCAGCAAGGCGCGCCGCTGGACTGGCAAACCCGCTACGTCAGCGCCTATGCCACCATGCACCCGTGGGAAGACTGGGCGGAAACCTGGGCCCATTACCTGCACATGATGGATGCGGTGGACACCGCCCTGGGCTTCGGTATGAGCGCTCGGGAAATGGATTTCGACTACCAGCCGTTTCCGCCCGAAACCCTATACGATTCCGAGCACGCTGGCGGTGCGGCCTTCCTCTCGTTCGTCAACGCCTGGATCGAACTGGCCGGCATGCTCAACGAACTGTCCCGCAGCATGGGCCAGCCGGATTTCTACCCGTTCGTCGTACCGGCTGCGGTGATCACCAAACTGCATTTCATCCATCTGGTGATTCAGGAAGAGGGTGGTCGTGCGGATGAAGTGCTGTTGTAGGTTCCTGTAAAAGCAGTCGGCATCCATGTTGGATGTGCCGACGCCTTCGCGAGCAAGCCCGCTCCCACACGGGTTCTCGGAGTGTTCACAGTCCGGTGTTCACCGCCGTTCTCCTGTGGGAGCGGGCTTGCTCGCGAAAGCGGTGGGGCAGTTTGCATCCATGTTCGATGCGCCAACGTCATCGCGAGCACGCTTTGCTCCCACAGCAAGTGCTTGAACACCTTCAGTTTTTTAATCCGGCACGAACGGTTGTAACTTCTTGCCAGATAGGTACAATGGCGCGGCTCGCCGTCAGGCGGGCGTCGTTATGGTGACCCCATCGGTCCCCCCGCAACGATTACCCGTGAACCTGGTCAGAGCCGGAAGGCAGCAGCCACAGCGGGAACATTGTGTGCCGGGGTGTGGCTGGTGGGGTTGCCTCCATAACGCTCAGGCCTTCGTTCGCAAGGTTTGCCACATTCAAAATTACTTTTCGTTTTGCTGATCGATATCGATCGGTGTTTTCTGCTGTTCAGGCTTTGGTTGGACAGGGCAGGCGAATGCCAAAGAGAATCCCAGCCGTCTCGCATCGATAGACCTGATTTTTCTTTTACTGCATCAAGGCTTGGACAAGGCCTGGTCGACCGCTGCGATCAGCTTTCCCAGGTCCTTGGAGGTGGCTTTGTGTATGACACCGAATAGATACGCCCGCTGTTCTTCCTCATCGCCCATGTCGGCAAAAAAAGCTTTGAGTTGTACGTCCAGCACATTGGCAAGCAGGAACAAGGCTTCGACGCTGGGGGTGTAGGTGCCGGTTTCGAAGCGGCTGATGGTTTTGGGGTCAAAACCGGTTTTTTCGCCAAGTTCAGCCTGAGTAAGCCCTGCTACTTTGCGGTAGCGTCTGATGGCTGGACCCAAGCTTGAAATTCGCATCGCTTAATTCCTATTTAGAATCAAGAACTTAACGATAGATTTTCGCATTAGGCAACCGCGTGATCCATCACCTTACTTTGCAAAGTGTGATGTGTTTCGTAGAATCGGCCTTTGGCACGGGTATTTGGTGACCTGCTTCAGAAGCCGGGGTGTGTACAGAGACCAGGCCTTGCGTTTCTTGCCGCGATACAAGGCAAGGGCTGAAGCCCTCCCTTGGCACCACCAGGGCCCGCGCTCCAGCTGTTCTCAAAGTGTTTGAGCCTAGTTGATTTTCGCCTGTCTTGGAGGCGGTGCAACCGCGCGCGACAAATGAGCCTGACTCATGGATGACTGCTTCGATGGATAAGAAGTACCGCAGAGCCGTTGACGCCGCCGCGATTTTTTCCGAAACCGATCTGAGCGGGCGCATCACCTACGTCAACGATCAATTTTGCAGCCTTTTTGGTTACCGGCGCGATGAGTTGCTGGGCGTGAACCATCGCCTGCTCAATTCCGGCCAGCACCCTGAAGAGTTCTTCAGCGACATGTGGCGCACCATTGCCGTGGGCCAGGTCTGGAAAGGGGAAATCTGCAACCGGGCCAAGGACGGTACGCTGCACTGGGTCGACACCACCCTGGTGCCGGTGATCGATGACGAAACAGGGCACATCGAACGCTACCTGGCGATTCGCTTCGACGTCAGCGAAAAGCGTCGCCTGCTGCATTCGCTGCAATGGCGGGTCGGTCACGATGTGCTGACCGGGCTGCCCAACCGCACTTATCTCTCCGATCTGCTGGACCAGGCCCTGGAGTTTTCCCGTGCGGAAAACTTGCCCCTGGCAGTGTGCATGCTCGACCTCGATGGCTTCAAGGCCGTCAACGACGGTTATGGCCATGCCAGCGGTGATCGGCTGTTGGTGGAGGTCGCCAGGCGCCTGCGCAGTATTGTGCGTGGCGAGGATGTGGTGGCGCGACTGGGCGGGGACGAGTTCGTGCTGGTGCTGCGCCATGTGCGTGGGATGGATGAGTTGCATGCCGCGTTGAACCGGGTGTTGATCGCTGTTTCCATGCCGTATGGCATTGACGGCAAGGACATCAAGGTCTTCGCCAGCATTGGCGTCACATTGTTTCCGTGGGATAACGAAGACGCCGAGACCTTGTTGCGCCACGCCGACCAGGCGATGTACGTGGCCAAGCAAAGCGGTCGCAATCGTTTCCATTTGTTCGATGTGTCCCGGGACAAGGAAGTGCGAGCCACTTACCAGACCGTCGAGCGGGTCCGCCAGGCGCTTGCCGGCAATGAGTTGCGGCTGCATTTCCAGCCCAAGGTCAACATGCGTCATGGCGCCGTGGTCGGCCTGGAGGCGCTGCTGCGCTGGAAGCATCCGCAACGTGGCCTGGTGCCGCCTCGGGAGTTCCTGCCGCTGGTGGAAGAGACCGACCTGATCGTCGAGATCGGCGAGTGGGTCATGGAAAAGGTATTGACCCAGTTGCAGCAATGGCAGCAAGCGGGACAGGGCTGGCCGGTGAGTATCAATATCTCGGCGCGGCATTTTCAGCGGGCGGATTTTGTCGAGCGGCTGCGACAGGTGTTGGAAAGGCATCCGGCGGTACCGCCACGCCTGTTGGATCTGCAGATTGTCGAATCCGTCGCGGTGGAAAACCTTGCCCACGTCAGCGCCTGCCTCCAGGCCTGCCAGGCCTTGGGCGTGGGGTTTTCGCTGGGTGGTTTCGGCACGGGCTACTGCTCGCTCAACGACCTCAAGCACCTGCGCACGCAAACCATCAAGATCGACAAGGCCTTTGTCCGCGACATTCTCCATGATCGCGACGACCTGGCACTGACCGAAGCGGTGATCGGCCTGGCCCGGGCGTTTGGCCGCGAGGTGGTCGCCGAGGGGTTGGACAGCCTTGAGCACGGCCAACTGCTGCTGCGCCTGGGCTGTGAGGTGGCACAAGGTTACTTCATCGCACGGCCCATGCCGCCCGAACAGATACCCGGCTGGGTGCAGGGGTTCATCCCGCCGTTGCAATGGCAGCAGCGGCCGGGCGATCAGGGGGAGGGCGCCTCGCTCCTGGCCTGGGATGCGTCACTGCGGCCAGTGTAAAGCTGGATGATCGCGTCGATCTCCCCTGACGTTTTCATGTTCAGCAAGGTCCTCAGGATGCGTTGTGCTGGAATGTTCGGATCGTTGCGCACATAACAGCTCAACTGCTGTTCCTGAAGCACTGCCACTGCATGGAGTTGTCGATCCGCAGTGTGGCGTTGATTGAACCAGTCCAGTGCCCATTGGTTGCTGACCGCATAGCTATAGCGGCCTGCGAGCAGTTTCGCCAGCACTTGCTCCTGGCTGCGAGCATCGTCTCGGTGCAGTTGGCCGCTGTTGAACAAGGGTTGCAAGGTGGGGTAGGTATAGCTGAGCACCGTACCTATGGCCTGGTGCGCCAGCGTTGCCGGTGTTACTGCCGCAGGTGTGCTTGCCGTGGCGACGAGCAGGTCGCGCTGGAAAAACAACGGGATGCTCCACAGGTAATCGCCACTGTCCTTTACCCAGTCGGGGCTGACATAGCAGCGTACGTCGATCTCGCCGTGTTTCATGGCGCCGTCCAGCCGGGCGCGGGACAGGACATGGAATTGCGCCGGCAGTCCCATCTGGGTCGCCAGGCTGGTCATTACATCGGGAAGGATGCCCTGGGTCGGGCGACCTCGTTCGATCTGCACCATGGGCATCGCCCAGCCGTCGGTAACGGCAAAACGCAAGGGCTCTTCCTCGGCAAAGCAACTGGTACCCAACAACAGCAAAGCCCCCATGGCTGAGCGCATAAACTCTCCTGACTGTACAAAACCGTGTCGACAACCGAGCTCGATTCCCAAGCTTAGTCAGATTAGACGAGCACACCGGATGCAATTTCGCCCCTGCTCCGCTAGCATTAGCCGCTTATGTTCCTTCGTTGCGACGGTTTTCGATGAGTTATCAGGTTCTTGCACGTAAATGGCGTCCGCGCTCGTTCCGCGAAATGGTCGGCCAGACCCATGTGCTCAAGGCTCTGATCAATGCCTTGGACAGCCAGCGGCTGCACCACGCCTACCTGTTCACCGGTACCCGCGGGGTGGGCAAGACCACCATCGCGCGGATCATCGCCAAGTGCCTGAACTGTGAAACCGGCATCACTTCGACGCCTTGCGGCGAGTGTTCGGTCTGCCGGGAGATCGACGAGGGCCGCTTCGTCGACCTGATCGAGATCGACGCCGCCAGCCGCACCAAGGTCGAAGACACCCGCGAACTGCTCGACAACGTGCAGTACGCGCCGAGCCGTGGGCGCTTCAAGGTCTACCTGATCGACGAAGTGCACATGCTCTCCAGCCATTCGTTCAATGCGCTGCTCAAGACCCTCGAGGAACCACCGCCCTACGTCAAGTTCATCCTGGCGACCACCGACCCGCAGAAACTTCCTGCAACGATTTTGTCGCGGTGCCTGCAGTTCTCCCTCAAGAACATGACGCCGGAGCGGGTCGTCGAGCACCTGACGCATGTACTGGGCGTCGAGAACGTGCCCTTCGAGGACGATGCGCTGTGGCTGCTGGGCCGCGCCGCCGATGGTTCGATGCGCGACGCCATGAGCCTGACCGACCAGGCCATCGCGTTCGGTGAAGGCAAGGTCATGGCCGCCGACGTCCGGGCCATGCTTGGCACCCTCGATCATGGCCAGGTCTATGACGTCTTGCATGCGCTGATCGAAGGTGACGCGAAGGCGCTGCTCGAAGCGGTGCGTCACCTGGCCGAGCAGGGCCCGGACTGGAATGGCGTGCTCTCGGAAATTCTCAACGTGCTGCACCGGGTCGCCATCGCCCAGGCCTTGCCTGATGGCGTCGACAACGGTCATGGCGACCGTGATCGCGTATTGGCGCTGGCCCAGGCGCTGCCGGCCGAAGACGTGCAGTTTTATTACCAGATGGGCCTGATCGGCCGTCGCGACCTGCCCCTGGCACCGGATCCGCGCGGCGGCTTCGAAATGGTCCTGCTGCGAATGCTGGCGTTCCGGCCAGCCGATACGACGGACGTCCCGAGGCAAGCGCTAAAGCCAGTGGGGATCAGCCAGGCCACAGCTGATTCCGCCAAGCCAGTGGCTGCCGCGCCCGTCGTTGCGCCGGCAGTGGCTTCGGCTCCGGTAGCGCCGGCACCTGTGGCGGCACCGGCCCCGACACCTGTTGTCGCGGCCCCTGAGCCAGAACCTGAACCGGTCGTCGAGGCGCTGCCCGAACCGGTCGTCGAAGCCGTTGTCGATCTGCCCTGGAACGATCCGATCGAGCCCGAGGTTGTCCAGCAACCGGCCGTGGAGCCGGTCCTGGAGACCATCGCCGAGCAGCCCGAGTTGCCGCCGATGCCTTTGCCGACGCCTGACAGCGTGGTACTCGATGCACCGGAGTGGGTTGCCGCGCCGGTGCCCGAACCGACAGTGACCGACGTCGATGTCGCCACGCCAGGCCTCGACCAGGACGACGAACCGCCGCTGGACGAGGATTACATCGAGCCAGACATGGATTCGGCCTACAGCTACCTGGACGACCTGGCCAGCGAGCACGCCGCTGAGCCGGCCCCGGAGCCCGAGCCGGAACCGGCGGCGATGCCAGCCACCGGCCTGGCCCTGCAATGGCTGGAACTGTTTCCTAAACTGCCGATCAGCGGCATGACCGGCAGCATCGCCGCCAACTGCACGCTGATTTCCGTGGAAGGCGACCACTGGCTGCTGCACCTGGACCCGGCCCACAGCGCACTGTTCAACGCGACCCAGCAACGTCGCCTCAACGATGCGCTGAACCAGTACCACCAGCGCCCCCTGACGCTGACCATGGAGCTGATCAAGCCCGAGCAGGAGACCCCGGCCCAAGCCGGGTCCCGCCGCCGTGCCGACCGTCAGCGCGAAGCCGAGGAGTCGATCCACAGTGATCCATTCATCCAGCAGATGATGCAACAGTTCGGCGCCGTGGTCCGTCACGATACTATCGAACCTATCGAGGCCCCGGTCACCCAGGGCTCATAACTGAAGGCGCCGGGCCGAACGGGCCGGGCGCGTTGTTTATCCAAGTACTTTCGAGGTGATTCCCATGATGAAAGGTGGCATGGCCGGCCTGATGAAGCAGGCGCAGCAGATGCAGGAAAAAATGGCCAAGATGCAGGAAGAACTGGCCAACGCCGAAGTCACCGGCAAGTCCGGCGGCGACATGGTGACCGTGGTCATGACCGGTCGCCACGACATCAAGCGCGTCAGCATCGACCCAAGCGTGGTCGAAGGCCTGAGCGAAGACGACAAGGAAATGCTCGAAGCCCTGTTCGCCGCCGCCGTCAATGACGCGGTGCGCAAGATCGAAGCCAACAGCCAGGACAAGATGTCCGGCATGACGGCCGGTATGCAGCTGCCGCCGGGCATGAAACTGCCGTTCTGATTCGCCATCCCGGTCGGGATGGGCTACACACAATGCCAGGCATCGCGCCTGGCATTGTTGTTTCTGTCGTAGGGGCGAGCGGTGACAGAAACCTTACCTGTGGGAGCAAGGCTCTGTGGGAGCAAGGCTTGCCCGCGATGCAGGCGCCTCGGTTTGTCGGAACTGCGCGCCATCGTTCATCGCGGGCAAGCCTTGCTCCCACAAGTGCCGGCTGAACAAACATCGAACGCCGCCCCTTCGGCAATGGTCTGCTTCCTATACGTGTCCGCTCAACGAACAAGGAGACGCATCCATGTCATCGATTTCCAGTCAGCGCATCGTCCTGGCCTCCCGCCCCCAAGGGGCGCCCACGCCGGAAAATTTTCGTCTTGAACACGTGACACTGCCGGATCTGGCGGAGGGACAAATTCTGCTCAAGACACTATTCCTGTCCCTGGACCCCTACATGCGCGGGCGAATGAGTGACGCGCCTTCCTACGCTGCTCCGGTAAAAATCGACGAGGTGATGACCGGCGGCGCCGTCAGCCGCGTGGAACGCTCGACGCACCCGAAATTCCAGGCGGGTGATCTGGTGGTGGGGGCCACCGGTTGGCAGAGCCACAGCATCAGCGACGGGCGCAACGTGATGCCCATCCCCTCGGGGCTGCCCAGCCCGTCGATGGCCCTGGGTGTGCTGGGCATGCCAGGCATGACCGCTTACATGGGGCTGATGGACATTGGCCAGCCCAAGGCCGGGGAGACCCTGGTGGTCGCAGCGGCCTCGGGTGCGGTGGGCTCGGTGGTCGGCCAGGTGGCGAAAATCAAGGGCCTGCGTGTCGTCGGCGTCGCGGGAGGCAGCGAGAAATGCAAGTACGTGGTCGACGAGCTGGGGTTTGACGCCTGTGTCGATCACAAGAGCGCACGTTTTGCCGAGGAACTGGCCCAGGCTTGCGACAAGGGCATCGACATCTATTACGAAAACGTCGGTGGCAAGGTTTTCGATGCCGTCGTGCCGCTGCTCAACGCCAAGGCGCGGATCCCGCTCTGTGGCCTGATCGCTTCCTACAACGATCATCAAGCGCCGAGCGGCCCGGATCGCTTGCCGCAGTTGCAGCGCACCTTGCTGAACAAGCGCGTGCGGATCCAGGGGTTTATTGTGTTTGATGACTACGGTGACCGTCAGCCGGAGTTCATCAGCGCCATGGCCCCGTGGGTGCGTGATGGCAAGGTCAAGTTCCGTGAGGACGTGGTCGATGGCCTTGAGAATGCGCCACAGGCGTTTATCGGCCTGTTGGAAGGGCGCAACTTCGGCAAGTTGGTGGTGCGGGTCGCGCAGGATTGAGTATTTGACGCTAATCGGAGGCGCGGGTATAAACCGCGTCTCGTTGTTATGTCGGACATTTCCTCCATGAGCTTCAGCCCTTTGATTCGCCAACTGATCGATGCCCTGCGAACGTTGCCGGGTGTAGGTCAGAAAACTGCCCAGCGCATGGCGTTGCAATTGCTCGAGCGTGATCGCAGCGGCGGTTCGCGCCTGGCCCAGGCCCTGAGCCAGGCCATGGAGGGCGTAGGGCATTGCCGTTTATGCCGCACCCTCACCGAAGACGACCTCTGCCCGCAATGCGCCGACCCGCGTCGGGACGACAGCCTGCTCTGCGTGGTGGAAGGGCCGATGGATGTGTATGCGGTGGAGCAGACCGGTTTTCGTGGCCGTTATTTCGTGCTCAAGGGGCATTTGTCGCCGCTCGACGGCCTGGGGCCTGAAGCCATCGGCATTCCACAGTTGATCGCGCGGATTGAAGAAGCGGGTACGTTCACGGAAGTCATCCTTGCCACGAACCCGACGGTCGAAGGCGAAGCCACCGCCCATTACATCGCCCAACTGCTCAACAACAAAGGCCTGATCGCCTCGCGCATCGCCCACGGCGTGCCGCTGGGTGGGGAGCTTGAGTTGGTGGATGGCGGGACGCTGGCGCATTCATTTGCGGGGCGCAAGCCGATCGCCTTGTAGCCGCCACCCAAACCCCTGGTGGGAGCGAGCCTGCTCGCGATGGCGGTGTGTCAGTCAACATCAGTGCTGACTGACACACCGCCATCGCGAGCAGGCTCGCTCCCACAGGGGGTTGTTCTTTGTTTGCGAGGGTTATTTTTCGCTGAGCGAGAACTGCGTCAGGCAGAACGTCGGTATCCCCATGTCTTCCAGACGCTGGGAGCCGAGCAGCTCCGGCAAGTCGATGATCGCTGCGGCTTCGTGGACCTTGGCGCCCATGCGGCGGATCAGGTTGGCAGCGGCGATCAGCGTGCCGCCAGTGGCGATCAGGTCATCGAACATCACCACCGAATCACCCTCGCACAAGCTATCGGCGTGCACTTCAAGGAAGGCTTCGCCGTATTCGGTCTGGTAACCCTCGGCCAGCACATCGGCCGGCAGCTTGCCTTGCTTGCGGAACAGGATCAGCGGTTTGTTCAACTGATAGGCCAGGATCGAGCCGATCAGGAAACCCCGCGCATCCATCGCGCCGATATGAGTGAACTCGGCCTCGACATACCGGTGGGCGAAACTGTCCATGACCAGTCGCAGGGCAGTCGGGGATTGGAAGAGTGGGGTAATGTCGCGAAAGATCACGCCGGGCTTGGGGAAATCGATCACGGGGCGAATCAGGGATTTGATGTCGAAGGAGTCAAAGACCATCGTGGAGGTGTCCTGGCTGAGCTGCAAACGCGGCAGTATAGCGCGGCTGGGAACATCCCTCAGCCGCGCGGGGCCATCAGCCTTCGATCGAGCCGCCGGCCAGGGCGCAGAGCTGGATCGGGTCGAGAATGTGAATTTCCTTGCCTTCGGCGGCAATCAACTCGTTCTGCTGGAAGCGGGTGAATACCCTGGACACGGTTTCCACCGCGAGGCCCAGGTAGTTGCCGATTTCGTTGCGCGACATGCTCAAGCGGAACTGGTTGGCCGAGAACCCGCGGGCGCGAAAGCGTGCCGAGAGGTTGACCAGGAACGTGGCGATACGCTCGTCGGCGGTTTTTTTCGAAAGCAGCAGCATCATTTGCTGATCGTCACGAATTTCCCGGCTCATGACTCGCATCAACTGGCGGCGCAGTTGCGGCAGCTGTATGGACAACTCGTCCAGGCGATCAAAGGGAATTTCGCACACCGAGGTGGTTTCCAGCGCCTGGGCCGAGACCGGGTGGGACTCGGTGTCCATACCGGACAGGCCCACCAGTTCGCTGGGCAGGTGGAAGCCGGTGAGCTGTTCTTCGCCGCCGTCGCTCAGGTTGAAGGTCTTCAAGGCGCCCGAGCGCACCGCATAGACCGAATCGAAGGTGTCGCCCTGGCGAAACAGGAATTCACCTTTTTTCAACGGACGGCCCCGTTTAACGATGTCGTCCAGCGCGTCCATGTCCTCCAGGTTCAGCGAAAGTGGCAGGCAGAGGGGGGCCAGGCTGCAATCCTTGCAATGGGCCTGGTTGTGGGCGCGCAGTTTGACTGGCTCGGACATTTCTTAAATCCTTGTGGGAAATCACGCATAAGGCGTAAGGGTACCCCAGAGCAGACAGTCCGGCCAGCGTGGTTTCGTCGTCAAATTGTCGCGCTCAGATGACTCGGGAGAAGCGTTGGCGATTGTGCAGGTCCAGATAGGCATCGAACACCATGCACACCGATCGCACCAGCAGGCGCCCGGCGGGCAATACCCGGATGTGGGTGTTATCCAACTCGATCAGCCCATCCGCGGCCATGGCCTGCAATTGCGGCCACTGCGGCGCGAAGTAACCGCGAAAATCGATGTTGAAGGTTTGCTCGATCTCGGCGAAGGGCAGGTGGAAATGACAGATCAACTGCTGGATCACCGCGCGCCGCAGCCGGTCGTCAGCGTTGCAGATCAGCCCGCGACTGGTCGCCAGTTGCCCGTCGGCGAGGGTGTTCTGGTAATGGTTCAGGTCACTGCTGTTCTGGCAGTACAAATCGCCGATCTGGCTGATGGCTGACACGCCAAGGCCGATCAGGTCGCAATGGCCATGGGTGGTGTAGCCCTGGAAGTTGCGCTGCAACGTAGCCTCTTCCTGGGCGATTGCCAGTTCGTCGTCGGGCAGGGCGAAGTGGTCCATGCCGACATAGCGGTAACCGGCGGCGGTCAGTTGTTCGATGGTGCCTTGCAGCATCACCAGTTTCTGCTCCGGGTTCGGCAAGTCCTGGCTGTTGATGCGCCGCTGGGGCATGAAGCGTTCCGGCAGGTGGGCGTAGTTGAACACCGAGAGCCGGTCCGGTTGCAGATGGATGACTTCCTGGACGGTGCGGGCGAAGTTTTCCGGGGTCTGCTTGGGCAGCCCGTAGATCAGGTCGATGTTGATCGAACGGAATTGCAAGGTCCGGGCGGCTTCGACCACGGCACGGGTTTCTTCCAGGCTTTGCAGGCGATTGACGGCTCGCTGCACCGCTGGATCAAGGTCTTGCAGGCCGATACTGACCCGGTTGAAACCCAGTTCACGCAACAGGCCCATGGTCGACCAGTCGGCTTCCCTGGGGTCGATTTCGATGCCGTAGTCGCCGGAGTCGTCGTCCAGCAGGTTCAGATGCTTGCGCAGCTTGGCCATCAGTTGGCGCAGTTCGTCGTGGCTGAGGAACGTCGGGGTGCCTCCGCCAAAGTGCAACTGTTCTACGCGCTGGGTGGGGGCCAGGTGGCAGCCGATCAACTGGATTTCCTGTTCCAGGCGCTGCAGATAGGCGTGGGCACGGCCGCGGTCCTTGGTGATGACCTTGTTGCAGGCGCAGTAGTAGCAGATGTTCGCGCAGAACGGTATGTGCACGTACAGTGACAACGGTCGCAGGGCCTTGCGGCTGTCGCGCAGGGCGTGGAGCAGGTCGAAGGTGCCCACCTGGCTGGCGAACTGCGCCGCAGTGGGGTACGAGGTGTAGCGTGGTCCCGCCAGGTCGTAACGGCGGATGAGATCTGAGTCCCAACAAATGGTGTCGAGCATGCGGGCATTCCCCGGATAGACTGGCATGGGGCGAGTCTAGGGGCGCGTGGGCGTGGCCGTTTTGATTTGCGTCAACGGGCTCGCTGCGAAGGAAGGTGTGCATGGTTTTTGAGGACGACGCATGACCTGTGGGAGCCGAGCTTGCTCGCGATGACGGCGGCACATCCAACAGGGATGCCAGCTGAGCCACCGCTATCGCGAGCAAGCTTGGCTCCCACACTTGATCTAGGGCGCTCACAAATGTGGTGTTCACCACAAGTCTTCTGTGGGAGCGAGCCTGCTCGCGATGGGCGGCGACTCGGTCAATGCCCCATGAGCCAATGCTGATGCGGCCCCGGCAGTGTCCATACCCCGAAAATAATCACCAACAAGCCACCGGCCATGCGCACGCTGCGTTTGCGCAGCAGGGCGGTGACGCGTTCGGCGGCCAGGCCGGTGGCGAGCAGTACCGGCCAGGTGCCCAGGCCGAAGGCGAGCATCAGCAACGCACTGTCCAGCGCATTGCCCTGGCTGGCGGACCAGAGCAGGGTGCTGTAGACCAGGCCGCACGGCAGCCAGCCCCACAGCGCGCCGAGCAGCAAGGCCCGGGGCAGGCTCGACACCGGCAGCAAACGGTTGGCGACGGGTTGGATGTGCCGCCACAAACCACGCCCCACGCTTTCGATGCGCGTCAGGCCGCTCCACCAGCCCGCCAGGTACAAGCCCATGGCAATCAACAGCAAGCCGGCCAGCACCCGCATGATCATCGCTGCCGGACTGTTGGACACGGCCCAGCCGGCCAGGCCGATCAGCAACCCGGCGGTGGCGTAGCTCAGGATCCGCCCCAGGTTGTACGCCAGTAGCAACCGAAAGCGCCGGCTGCGTTGTTCCTTGGGGATCGCCAGGGTCAGGGCGCCCATCAGGCCGCCGCACATGCCCAGGCAGTGGCCGCCACCGAGCAGGCCAAGGATAACCGCCGAAACCAACAGGGGCGCCAGGTCAAGCATGAGGCGGGGCCTTGTCGTCCGGCTTGCGGGCCTCGCCACTGGCTTCGTCCACCGCCGCCTTGTGGTTCGGGTCCTGATCGTCGAACAGAATGCTGTGGGCCGGGCCGTCGAGGTCGTCGTACTGGCCGCTGTCCACGGCCCAGAAGAAAATGTACACGGCGATGGCCACGATCAGCAGCGCGGCCGGGATCATCACGTAGAGAGCTGGCATGTCGGAACTCCATGCCCGCGCGGCTCAGGCCGGCAGCGGGCGGGTATCGGGCGTGGCGTCGAGAACCTGCGCCTTGGGCTGACGCGTCAGCCTCAGCGCATTCAACACCACGGTCAACGAACTGATGGACATGCCGACCGCCGCCCACACCGGCGTAATCCAGCCGAGGGCGGCGAACGGCAACATGAGGCCATTGTACAGCCCTGCCCACACCAGGTTCTCAATGATCACCCGGCGGGTGCGTCGGGCCAGGCTGAAGGCGTGGATCAGGGCGTCGAGGCGGTTGGACAGCAGCACGGCGTCGGCGCTGGTCTTGGCCAGGTCGGTGGCCGAGCCCATGGCGACACTGATGTCCGCCGCCGCCAGCACGGGCACGTCGTTCACCCCATCGCCGAGCATCAACACCTTGCGGCCCTGTTGGTGCAACTGCTGCAACACGGCCAGTTTGTCGTCCGGGCGCAGGCCGCCGCGAGCCTCATCGATGCCCAGCTCGGCGGCGACGCTGGCAACCATGGGTGAACTGTCCCCCGACAACAGCAGCGTCCGCCAGCCCCGTGCCTTGCAGGCCGCCAGCAGCGCCGGGGCATCGACGCGCAAGCGGTCATCGAGGACGAACCAGGCCAGGGGGCCGATCTCATCGCCCAGCAACAGCCATTGCCCGGCCTCATCCGGCATCACCGGCACCGTCGCGCCACTGAGTTCGCAGACAAAGCCGGGTTGGCCGATGCGCAGGCGCTGTTCCGCCACGAGGCCTTCCAGCCCCAGCCCCGGGGTGCTGTGTACCTGCTCGGCGGCCAGTGGCGCGCGGCCGAAGGCGCGGGCGATAGGGTGTTCCGAGCGGTTTTCCAGGGCGGCGGCCAAGCCCAGGCATTGATCGCTGTCGAGGGCCGCCAATGGCCGAATGGCGCGCAACGCCAGGCGACCTTCGGTGAGGGTGCCGGTTTTGTCGAAAATCACCGTGTCGATCTGGTTCAGGCCTTCCAGCACATGGCCGCGTGTCAGCAGTAGGCCGAGCTTGTGCAAGGTGCCGGTAGCGGCGGTGAGGGCAGTTGGCGTGGCGAGGGACAACGCGCAAGGGCAGGTGGCAACCAACATCGCCAGGACGATCCAGAAGGCCCGCGAAGCGTCCAGTTGCCACCACAACAGGCCGATGGCCGCCGCCGCGACCAGGGAGAACAACAGGAACCATTGGGCAGCGCGATCGGCGATTTCCGCCAGTCGCGGCTTCTCGGCCTGGGCCCGTTCCAGCAGCCGGACGATGGCCGACAGCCGGGTGTCTTGCCCGAGCGCCAGCACCTCGACCGTCAAGGCGCCTTCGACGTTCAGCGTGCCGGCGGTGACCGCGTCGCCCACTTGCCGAGGTTGTGGCAGGTATTCGCCGGTCAGCAGCGATTCGTCGATGCTGGACTGGCCATCGAGAATCTTGCCATCGGCCGGCAGGACTGCCCCGGGGTGCACCAGCACCCGGTCACCGGTGCGCAATTCGCTGAGCAGGATGCGTTCACTCTGGCCGTTATCCTCCAGGCGCAGGCACGAGGCCGGCAGCAGATTGACCAGTTGGGCGGTGGCGGCAGCCGTGCGCTCCCGAGCCCGGCGTTCCAGGTAACGGCCGGCCAACAGGAACAGGGCGAACATGCCCACGGCATCGAAGTACAACTCGCCGACGCCGGTGATCGACGTCCAGATCCCGGCAACGTAGGCACTGCCGATGGCCAGGGAGACGGAAACGTCCATGGTCAGGTGCCGGGTGCGCAGGTCGCGCATGGCGCCTTTGAAGAACGGCGCGCAGCTATAGAAGACGATGGGTGTGGTGAGGAACAGGGCAACCCAACGCAGGATGGTGTGCATCTCCGGGCTCAGGTCGATGTTGAATTCCGGCCAGGTGGCCATGGTCGCCATCATCGCCTGGAACCACAACAGACCAGCCACACCCAATTGGCGCAGGGCCAGGCGGTTTTGTGCGGCGAGTTGTTCACAGGCCTGGTCGGCCTGGTACGGGTGCGCTACGTAGCCGATCTGGCGCAATTCGGCGAGCAGCGTGCTCAGCGGCAGTTGAGCGTCGGCCCAGCGTACATGCAGGCGATGATTGGACAGGTTCAATCGCGCTTCGGCCACGGCGGGCAGGCTGCGCAGCTGTTTTTCGATCAACCAGCCGCAGGCGGCGCAACTGATGCCTTCCATCAACAGGGTGGTTTCGGCCAGTTCGCCTTCATGGCGCACGAATGATTGCTGCACGTCTGGGCGATCGTACAGCGCCAGTTCATCGGTCAACTGGACGGGCAGGGATTCGGGGTTGGCCGACGCTTCGCTGCGATGCTGGTAATAACTTTCCAGGCCGCCGGCGACAATGGCCTCGGCCACCGCCTGGCAGCCCGGGCAGCACAGCTCGCGGGTTTCACCGAGGACAACGGCGGTGAAGCGACTGCCGGGGGGGACGGGCAGGGCGCAGTGGTAGCAGGGCTGTGGAGTGGTCATGGGTATCGCATGAAGGCCTGGCATAGTGGGCTTGCAAGGAGGTACACGAACTGTAGGAGCTGCCGAAGGCTGCGATCTTTTGATCTTTCGCTTGGGACTCAAGCAGCAAGGGAAAGATCGCAGCCTCGCTTCGCTCGGCAGCTCCTACAGGGGCTGTCGTCTGGTTTATTTTTTCAGGTCTTCAGCGCCTTGCAGCGGTTCATCGCCGAGCAGGATGTCCTGGTCGTGGTTGATCTGTTCTTCTTCGAACAGGCGCCAGGTCTTGTCGTTCTCCACTCCCAGCAATTCGACAAAGCGCCGGCCTTCGATCTTGTCCGTCAGCTGACCGACGTAGCGCCCCGGTTCGCTGTCGTTGCGGGTCAGGACGATCTTGCGGTCCTTCTCCGGCTGGGTCGGCGAGATCAGGCTCAGTTCCAGGGTCTGGGGGCGGCTGTTGCCGTTCAGGCGCAGGTTCACTTCGCCGGTCACGTCATCCAGTTGCACGTTGGCATGCAGTTGCAGGGTCTGGGCGAGCAATTCGCGCTCCAGCGAGCGGTTGATGCCCTTGCCGGCTTCGTAATAGTTGTCGTTGACCAGGTTATCCGGGTTCTTCACCGCAATGGTCACCATCGTCAGGCTCAGTGTCACCGAACAGGTCAGGATCGCGATGATGATCCACGGCCAGAGGTGTTTGTACCAAGGGCTGGTGGCGGTTGCTGCAGGCATGTTCAGTTCTCTCAACGAGTTTGTGGGCCGATGAACCGGCTCTTGGCTTCGACATGTACGCTTTCGTCATCGGCGTCCTTGAGGATGAAGGTCACCTCGTTGGTGCTCGATGGCAGTTGCTCCGGTGCGCTGGACAGCTCGACCGGCTGGCTGTAGATCTCGCCGGCCGCGACCTTGATTTCCCGCCGGCCTTGCAGCTTGAGGTCGGGCAGGCCGGCGGCTTCCAGGACGTACGTATGGTCGCGCTGGTCTTTGTTCATGATCTTCAGGCTGTAGACGTTCTCGATCCGGCCTTCGGCGTTTTCGCGGTAGAGCACGCGGTCCTTGCTGACGTCGAAACCCACCAGCGAGCGCATGAAGAACGCCGTCGCCAATAGGCTCATCATGGTCAGCAGCACCAAGGCATAACCGATCAGGCGCGGGCGCAGTTTATGGGTTTTCTGCCCCGAAAGGTTGTGTTCGGTGGTGTAGCTGATCAGGCCGCGTGGGTAATCCATCTTGTCCATGATGTTGTCGCAGGCATCGATGCAGGCCGCGCAGCCGATGCATTCGATCTGCAGGCCGTCACGGATGTCGATGCCGGTAGGGCAGACCTGGACGCACATGGTGCAGTCGATGCAATCCCCCAGGCCCAGGGCTTTGTAGTCGACGCCCTTCTTGCGCGGGCCACGGCCTTCGCCGCGACGCGGGTCGTAGGAAACGATCAAGGTGTCCTTGTCGAACATCACGCTCTGGAAGCGCGCGTAAGGGCACATGTAGATACACACTTGCTCACGCAGCCAGCCAGCGTTGCCGTAGGTGGCGAGGGTGAAGAAACCCACCCAGAAATACGACCAGCCATCGGCCTGGCCGGTAAAGAACTCGAACACCAGTTCGCGGATGGGCGTGAAGTAACCGACAAAGGTCATGCCGGTGACGAAGCCGATCAGCAGCCACAGGCTGTGCTTGGCGAACTTGCGCAGGAATTTGTTGGCGCCCATGGGGGCCTTGTCGAGCTTGATGCGCTGGTTGCGGTCGCCTTCGGTGACTTTTTCGCACCACATGAAGATCCAGGTCCATACGCTCTGTGGGCAGGTGTAGCCACACCACACTCGTCCGGCATAGACCGTGATGAAAAACAGGCCAAAGGCGGCAATGATCAACATCCCGGACAGCAGGATGAAGTCCTGGGGCCAGAAGGTGGCGCCGAAAATAAAAAATTTGCGCTCCGGCAGGTTCCACCAGACGGCCTGATGGCCACCCCAGTTCAGCCAGACCGTACCGAAATACAGCAGGAACAAGAGCGCGCCGCCAGCCATTCGCAGGTTGCGGAACAGGCCAGTGAAGGCGCGGGTGTAGATTTTTTCCCGAGAGGCATACAGGTCGACGCTTTTGTTCGCGTCCTTGGCAGGCGGGGTGACATCATGTACCGGAATCTGGTTACTCATCAAATGCATCCCACGGCAGTGGAAAAGTGCCGTGGCCAGTACGTGCCGACCACGGTCAGAAAGGGTGTTGCGGTGGCGCAATGATACGCCTGTCGCTCTAGCCCAAGGGTGCGACCTTTGGTCGCGTTGGGGGTCTGCCTAGAATGGTGTAGCGGATGTAACAAGTCATGACTCAGATCAATTGACTATAGACATTCCGTGGCGTTGGTGAAAAAACGAAAGGGAGTCGGACAGGCAAATTGGCAGGTTGGAGAAATCGCCCTCAGTGCAAGCAAATACTTCAAGTAGGCATAAGCCTGCTCTTTGTGGCGAGGGGATTTATCCCCGCTGGGTTGCGAAGCAGCCCCATGATTCATCAGCCACTGTGTTGTGTCAGGCAGGACGCAGGGGGTTGCTGCGCAACCCAGCGGGGATAAATCCCCTCGCCACAGGACCGCATGAAGTCTCAGGATGGATCTGACCACGGGTTAAGCACCGCCACGCCGCTGCTTTGAAAATCACTCATGTTGCGGGTCACCACGGTCAACCCATGGACGAGGGCGGTGGCGGCGATCAACGCATCGCATTCATTACTGCGGTCAGGCACATGCAGGCGAGCGCAACGCAGTGCGACGGCACGGTCCACGGCCAGGATTCGGCCGGCAAAGGCAGGCATGACGTGATTATCCAGCCAGGCCCGCAGGCGACTGCCCTGCGTCGGGTCCTTGCGTTCGAAGCGCAGCACGCCGGTTTCCAGTTCCAGTACGGTGATCGCCGAGACGTACAGGCTGGGAGCAGGAACGCTGCGTGCCCAGGCTTGGACGTTTCTGTCTGCCTGGGGTTTGCGCAGTTCCGAGATGACATTGGTATCGAGTAGAAACATTCAGGACAAGTCCACCGAGCGGGGGGCGATGACGGCGCGCTCGGTATCGAAGTCGATGTCCGGCGCATTGGGCATGACCAGCAACTCGACAATGCTGGTGCCAATGCCGGTCAGTTTCTGGTACTCCTCAATGCTTAGCAGTACATGGGCCGGCTTGCCACGGTCGGTGATGATCACCGGCCCTTCACGGGTGGCTTTTTTGGCACCACTTGTGTCGTGGTTGAATTCGCGGCTGGAGATGGTGGTGATGGACATGGAAGCGTCCTCGTTTGAACTTGAATGTAGGCACGTTACTACCAGGGTGGTTGGCCGGCAAGCGAAACAGATTTACCCAGGTTTTTCGGCCGGTAACAAAAAGGCCCCGCCAATCAGATTGGCGGGGCCTTTGGTGCATCAGCTACTTGTCTTACTGGGCGTCAGCGGCCGGAGCCTTTTCGCCGTGAGACAGGCTGTAGACATAGGCCGCCAGCAGGTGGACCTTGTCGTTGCCTTGCAAGTCGGCCTGGGCCGGCATTTGGCCCTGGCGCCCGTAGCGGATGGTCTGCTGCAGTTGAGCGAAGCTCGAACCGTAGATGAAGCCGGCCGGATGCGTCAGGTCAGGTGCGCCCATGGCAGGCGTGCCCTTGCCAGCTGGACCGTGGCAGGCCACGCAGTTGGCGGCGAACAGTTTCTGGCCGTTGGCCGGATCGGCCTTGGCGCCTTCCGGCAGCTTGCGACCGTGCAGGCTGGTCACCAGGTAGGAAGCCACGTCAGCGACGCCTTGCTCGCCAACCACGGCAGCCCAGCCCGGCATCACGGCGTGACGACCGCCCATGATGGTGGTCTTGATGGTTTCCGGCTCACCGCCCCAGCGCCAATCGGCATCGGTCAGGTTAGGGAAGCCATAGGCACCCTTGGCGTCGGAACCGTGGCAGACCGAGCAGTTGGAGGCGAACAGGCGGCCACCCATCTTCAAGGCTTGCGGGTCCTTGGCGACTTCTTCAATCGGCATCGACGCGAACTTGGCGAAGATCGGACCAAACTTGGCGTCCGAACGAGCCATTTCCTTTTCCCACTCGTGAACGCCGGTCCAGCCGGTCTGGCCATTGGCGAAAGGGGTCTGCTTTTCGGTGTCCAGGTAGCCATACCCTGGCAGCAGGCCTTTCCAGTTGCCCAGGCCCGGGTAGAGCACCAGGTAACCGAGGGCGAAGACAATGGTGCCCACGAACAACATGAACCACCATTTCGGCAGTGGGTTGTCGTACTCTTCGATGCCATCGAACGAGTGACCAACAGTCTCGTCCGTTTGTTCGGCGCGCTGGCCCTTACGGGTCGACAGCAGCAGCCAGGTCAGGGCGAAGATCGTACCCAGGCTGAGGACTGTGACGTACAGACTCCAGAACGTAGTCATTCTTTGTTACTCCTAGAAGCTTGCTCGACGTGCTTGATGGCTTCGGGATCATCCGCGAACGGCAGCAAGGTCGCGTCTTCGAACTCCGACTTGCGCTTGGGGCTGAACACCCACAGGGCCAGACCGATAAAGGCCACCATCACGACGACAGTGCCCAGGCCGCGAATCATCCCGATATCCATAAAGAATCACCGTTTGCTTTTGATGATGGTGCCCAGGCCTTGCAGATAGGCCACCAGCGCGTCCATTTCAGTCTTGCCCTTGACGGCATCCTTGGCACCGGCGATGTCTTCGTCGGTGTAAGGCACGCCCAGGGTGCGCAGGACTTCCATTTTCTTGGCGGTGTCTTTGCCGTCGAGCTTGTTTTCTACGAGGAACGGGTAAGCCGGCATTTTCGACTCAGGCACTACGTTGCGCGGGTTGTACAGGTGCGCACGCTGCCAGTCGTCGGAGTAGCGGCCGCCAACGCGGGCCAGGTCCGGACCGGTACGCTTGGAACCCCACAGGAACGGGTGGTCCCAGACGCTTTCACCGGCGACCGAGTAGTGGCCGTAGCGTTCGGTTTCTGCGCGAAACGGACGGATCATCTGCGAGTGGCAGCCGACACAGCCATTGGCGATGTAGACGTCGCGGCCTTCCAGCTCAAGGGCGGTGCGCGGCTTCATGCCTTCGACCGGCTTGTTGGTCACGTCCTGGAAAAACAGCGGAACGATCTGGGTCAGGCCGCCGATACTCACGGCGATGACCATGAAGAAGGCCAGCAGGCCGATATTCTTCTCTACTGTTTCGTGCTTCATCAGTGAGCTCCAACTACGGCGATCTTGGCGGCGGCTTCAGCTTCAGCCGGGTCAGAGGCACGAACGGTGCGGTACACGTTGTAGGCCATGAACAGCATGCCGCTGGCGAAGAACGCGCCGCCCAGGGCACGAACGATGAAACCAGGATGGCTGGCTTGCAGCGCTTCGACGAACGAGTAGGTCAGGGTGCCGTCGTCGTTGATTGCACGCCACATCAGGCCCTGGGTGATGCCGTTGACCCACATCGAGGCGATGTAGAGCACAGTGCCGATGGTCGCGAGCCAGAAGTGCGCGTTGATCAGGCCGGTGCTGTGCATCTGCGCACGACCGAACAGTTTCGGGATCATGTGGTAGATGGCGCCGATGGAGATCATTGCCACCCAGCCGAGCGCACCGGCGTGTACGTGGCCGATGGTCCAGTCGGTGTAGTGGCTCAGGGAGTTGACGGTCTTGATGGCCATCATCGGGCCTTCGAAGGTCGACATGCCGTAGAACGCCAGCGAGACGACCAGGAAGCGCAGGATCGGGTCGGTGCGCAGCTTATGCCAGGCACCCGACAGGGTCATCATGCCGTTGATCATGCCGCCCCAGCTTGGCGCCAGCAGGATGATCGACATCGCCATGCCCAGGGACTGCGCCCAATCCGGCAGTGCGGTGTAGTGCAGGTGGTGCGGACCGGCCCAGATGTACAGGGTGATCAGCGCCCAGAAGTGGACGATGGACAGGCGATAGGAATAGATCGGACGCTCGGCCTGTTTCGGCACGAAGTAGTACATCATCCCCAGGAAGCCCGTGGTCAGGAAGAAGCCCACGGCGTTGTGGCCGTACCACCACTGGATCATCGCATCGGTCGCGCCCGAGTAGGCCGAGTACGACTTGAAGAAGCTGACCGGCAGGGACGCGTGGTTGACGATGTGCAGCATGGCGGTCACGACGATGAACGCACCGTAGAACCAGTTACCGACGTAGATGTGCTTGGTCTTGCGCTTGACGATGGTGCCGAAGAACACCAGGCCGTAGGTCACCCAGACGATGGCCAGCAGGATAGCCAGGGGCCATTCCAGTTCCGCGTATTCCTTGGTGGTGGTGAAACCCATTGGCAAGGTCACGATCGCACCCACGATGACCGCTTGCCAGCCCCAGAAGGTAAAGGCGGCGAGGCCGTCGGAGATCAGTCGCGTTTGGCAGGTTCGCTGCACGACGTAGTAAGAAGTGGCAAACAATGCACAACCACCGAAGGCGAAGATCACCAGGTTGGTGTGCAGCGGGCGCAGGCGTCCAAATGTCGTCCATGGCAGATCGAAGTTCAACTCCGGCCAGACCAGTTGCGAGGCGATGAAGACACCGAGCCCCATGCCAAGGATCCCCCAGACCACCGTCATGATGGCGAACTGGCGGACTACCTTATAGTTATAAGCAGTCGGACTGATTGCTGTGCTCATTCTAAGGTTCCACGGTTTGGGTGTTTTATTAGGATAAAAATCGGTCGCAAGTATGGAGAAAGCGGGGGGTCATTGCAACGCGCCATGACCTGGGTCAATGCTTTCCAAAGCTGATTCTGCGGCCTTTCCATGTTCCGTGTAGGGACAAAAATGGCCCACGGCAAAATGTCGCAACGAAGGAACGAGGCGAGGGGGTCAGGTCGGTTGTAACGGGGTGTGTTCAAACACAGCGTTCGGGGGATGCCAGGCAACTGTCGCAACAGCCGGTATTCACCAGCCTTTGCGGCCTTCTTGACGAACGATTGTCGAACGCATCGGGTCGGGTCGACCTGAAACCGGCAGTCGCCAGCGCACGCAAAGGCAAGCTTAGACCCGATTCCGGGGAACCGAAAGAAAGACTATGGGAGGGTGCGACAATGCGTCGCGCAGGGACACGGAGCAGCCGCATCCAGACGGATGCGGCTGTTCACGCGGTCAAGATTTATTCGCTTTTGTGTTCGGCTTGCAGGCGCTCGGCACCGGCAGTGTGGGACAGGCTGTAGACGTAGGCGGCAAGCAGTTGCACCTTATCGTTGCCCAGCAACTCATTCTGCGCCGGCATGTGGCCCTGGCGACCATGGCGAATGGTCTGCTGCAACTGTGCCAGGCTGGTGCCGTAGATGAAGCCGGCCGGTTGCGTCAGGTTCGGCGCGCCCATGGCTTCGGTCCCCTGGCCGGTGGCGCCGTGGCAGGCGACGCAGGTGGTGTTGAAGGCCTGCTGGCCGGCTTGCAGGTCGGCACCGCTGTCTGCCGGTAGAGGCAGGCCGGCCAAGTCGTGGCGTACATACGCGGCCACGTTCTTGACCCCGGCCTCGCCCAGCACTTCACCCCAGGCCGGCATCGCCGCCATGCGGCCACCCAGGATGGTGGCCTTGATGGTGTCGGCAGCGCCGCCCCAGCGCCAGTTGCTGTCGGCCAGGTTCGGGAAGCCGAAGGCACCCTTGGCATCCGAGCCGTGGCAGACCGAGCAGTTGGAGGCGAACAGGCGGCCACCCATCTTCAAGGCTTGTGGGTCCTTGGCCACTTCCTCCACGGGCATGGCGGCGAATTTGGCGAAGATCGGCCCGAACTTGGCGTCGGCCTTGGCCATTTCCTTTTCCCACTCATGGGCGCCGGTCCAGCCGTTGTCGTAACCTGGCAGGATGCCTTTCCAGTTGCCCAGGCCCGGATAGAGGACCAGGTAGCCGACGGAAAACACCAGGGTGCCGGCGAACAACAGGAACCACCACTGCGGCAGCGGGTTGTCGTACTCCTCGATGCCGTCGAAGCTGTGGCCCATGGTCTGGTCGACGCTGCCCTTGGTCTCGCCCTTGCGGGTGCCGATCAGCAGCCACGTCAGGCCGATGAGGCTGCCGATGGTCAGTACGCAGATCCACGTACTCCAGAAGGTGGTCATGGCCGGGTACTCCTTGTTGCAGGGTCTTGGGGGGTGGCGGTGTCGGCGGGCGGCTCGTCGGCGAACGGCAGCAGGCGCGCTTCGGCGAACTCTGGACGACGTTTGCTGCTGAATACCCACAGGGTCAGGCCGATGAAGGCGATGAACACCACGACCGTGCCCAGGCCGCGGATCATTCCAGTACTCATTTCAAGAACCATGGCTCACCTCTTGCTCTTGATGGCAGTGCCGAGCACTTGCAGGTAGGCCACCAGCGCGTCCATTTCGGTCTTGCCCTTGAGCGAGGCCGTCGCGCTTGCGATGTCGTCGTCGCTGTACGGCACGCCCAGGGTGCGCATGGCGCGCAGCTTGCCTTCGGTATGGCTGCTGTCCACCGCGTGGGTCACCAGCCACGGGTAGGCGGGCATTTTCGACTCGGGCACGACGTTGCGCGGGTTGTACAAGTGGGCGCGGTGCCAATCATCGGAGTAGCGCGCGCCGACCCGTGCCAGGTCCGGCCCGGTACGCTTGGAGCCCCACAGGAATGGGTGGTCCCAGACGCTTTCGCCGGCGACGGAGTAGTGGCCGTAGCGCTCGGTCTCGGCGCGGAACGGACGAATCATCTGCGAATGGCAGCCGACGCAGCCTTCACGGATGTAGATATCGCGGCCTTCCAGTTGCAGGGCGGTGTAGGGCTTCATGCCGTCCACGGGCTTGTTGGTCACGTCCTGGAAGAACAGCGGCACGATCTGGGTCAGGCCGCCAATGCTCACGGCAAGGACCATCAGCAGCATCAGCAGGCCGACGTTTTTTTCGATTGTTTCGTGTTTCATGGTGGACTCCTCAGGCCATCTGCGCGGCAGCGGCGGCTTCGGCAGGCTGGTAGGCCCGCACGGTGCGCCAGGTGTTGTAGGCCATCAACAGCATGCCGAGGAGGAAGATCGCCCCGCCCGCCAGCCGCACGACGAAGCCTGGGTGGCTGGCCACCAGGGTTTCGACGAAGGAGTAGGTGAGCGTGCCGTCCTCGTTCACCGCACGCCACATCAGGCCCTGGGCGATGCCGTTGACCCACATCGAGGCGATGTACAGCACGGTGCCGATGGTCGCGAGCCAGAAGTGCGCGTTGATCAGGCCGATGCTGTGCATCTGTGGCCGGCCGAAGACCTTCGGGATCATGTGGTACAGCGCACCGATGGAAATCATCGCCACCCAGCCGAGCGCGCCGGCATGGACGTGGCCGATGGTCCAGTCGGTGTAGTGGGAGAGGGCGTTGACGGTCTTGATCGCCATCATCGGACCTTCGAAGGTCGACATGCCGTAGAACGCCAGGGACACCACCAGGAATCGCAGGATCGGGTCGCTGCGCAACTTATGCCAGGCACCCGACAGGGTCATCATGCCGTTGATCATGCCGCCCCAGCTTGGCGCCAGCAGGATCAGCGACATCACCATGCCCAGGGACTGTGCCCAGTCCGGCAGCGCGGTGTAGTGCAAGTGGTGAGGGCCGGCCCAGATGTACAGGGTGATCAGCGCCCAGAAGTGCACGATGGACAAGCGATAGGAATACACCGGGCGCTCGGCCTGCTTCGGCACGAAGTAGTACATCATCCCCAGGAAGCCTGCGGTGAGGAAGAAGCCCACGGCGTTGTGGCCGTACCACCATTGCACCATCGCATCCGTGGCCCCGGCGTACACCGAGTAGGATTTGGTGAAGCTCACCGGCAGTTCCAGGTTGTTGACGATGTGCAGGATCGCCACGGTCAGGATGAACCCGCCGAAGAACCAGTTACCGACGTAGATGTGCTTGGTGTTGCGCTTGGCCACGGTGCCGAAGAACACGATGGCGTAGGCAACCCAGACGATGGTGATCAGGATGTCGATCGGCCATTCCAGTTCGGCGTATTCCTTGGAGCTGGTGTAGCCCAGTGGCAGGCTGATGGCCGCCAGCAGGATCACCAGTTGCCAGCCCCAGAAGCAGAACGCGGCGATTTTCGGCGCGAACAGCTGGGTCTGGCAGGTGCGTTGCACCGAATAGAACGAACTGGCAAACAACGCGCAGCCGCCGAAGGCGAAGATCACCGCGTTGGTGTGCAGTGGGCGCAGGCGGCCGAAGCTGGTCCATGGCAAATCGAAGTTGAGTTGTGGCCAGACCAATTGGGCGGCGAGAAAAACCCCGAGCCCCATGCCGACGATGCCCCACACCACCGTCATAATGGCGAATTGGCGGACCACCTTGTAGTTGTAGGCGGTACTGATAGAAGTGTTCATGGTTCCCCATCCACGGTTCAGCCGAAGTAGCGCCTGCGCAAGGCAGTGCGGCGTTCTTCGCCTGGAGTTATAGGCAGACTAAAAGCGAGGTCAGCATGGACAAACAGCACAAGGCCAGTATTGACGGGGATCAATGGGCGCGATGTGTAGCCGAACACGGCTGGTTATGGACAGCCGGGCAATCGGTCGCCAGCGCCAAGGCGCCAACCCTGATCCTGGCCCATGGTGCCGGAGCGCCAATGGACAGTGGCTTTATGGAGCAAATGGCCGCGCGCCTTGCCGCACAGGGCGTCAACGTGTTGCGCTTCGAGTTTCCCTACATGGCCCAGCGGCGCCTGGATGGGGGCAAGCGTCCACCCAACCCGGCGCCTAAGTTGCTGGAATGCTGGCGTGAGGTGTACGCCACGGTGCGGCCTTATGTCGCTGGGCGGCTGGCCGTGGGGGGCAAATCCATGGGCGGGCGCATGGCGAGCCTGCTGGCCGATGAGCTGGGCGCCGATGCGCTGGTATGCCTGGGCTATCCCTTCTATGCAGTGGGCAAGCCGGAGAAACCGCGGGTCGAGCATCTGGCGGCGTTGAAAACCCGGACCTTGATCGTCCAGGGCGAGCGCGATGCGTTGGGCAATCGGGAAGCGGTGCAGGGGTATGCCTTGTCACCGGATATTGAAGTGATGTGGTTGGCGGCGGGGGATCATGATTTGAAGCCGTTGAAGGTTTCGGGATTTAGTCATGAGCAGCACCTGGAGGCTGCTGCGGGAAAGGTGGCGGCGTTTCTTCAGGATTGATAGCGTCTGTCCTGGCCTCTTCGCGAGCAAGCTCGCTCCCACACTGGATTTGCGGCGTTCACAAGCCCCTGTGGGAGCGAGCCTGCTCGCGATAGCGGTCTGACAGTTGGCCAGGATGTTGTTGGCTGAGTACATATCCGTTGCTGCGGTCACGGCTGCCTATGGTCCATCCCGAGGCGGCCTGATAGCCGACCTGGTTCTTGGTGGGACCGCGTTTCCTCTGTGGGAGCGAGCCTGCTCGCGAAGGCGGGTTACGCGACGCTATTTTTTAAAATGGTAATAAAAAACCCGGAAGCTTTCGCTGTCCGGGTTTTTTGCTCAAGCCGACATCTATCAGCGGTTAAACCGCTCCACCAACGAGTACTGCGTGTTGGCCGTGCGGGTCAGCTCTTCGCTCAGCAGCGCCGAGCTGTGAGCCTGGCCAGAGGTCTGGTCGGCCAGCTGCGAGATATTGCTGATGTTGCGGCTGATCTCCTCGGCCACTGAGCTTTGCTCCTCGGTGGCGGCGGCGATCTGGGTGGTCATGTCGGTAATGTGGGCCACCGCTGCACTGATCCCCACCAGTGCCTCGTCTGCTTCCATGACCCGGGCCACGCCTTCTTCGGCCTGGCGATGGCCGGCGTCCATGGTCTGCACGGCGTTGGTGGCGGTCTGCTGGAGCTTGGCGATCAGGGCGTGGATCTGCCCGGTGGATTCGCTGGTGCGTTGTGCCAGTTGCCGCACTTCGTCAGCCACCACGGCAAAGCCGCGGCCCATCTCCCCGGCGCGGGCCGCTTCGATGGCGGCGTTGAGGGCCAGCAGGTTGGTCTGGTCGGCGATGCCTTTGATCACGTCTACCACGCCACCGATCTCGTCGCTGTCCTTGGCCAACTGGGTCACGGTGTGGCCGGTTTCACCGACTACCACCGACAGGCGCTCGATGGCTTCGCGGGTTTCGCCGGCGATGTCGCGCCCGCGGCTGGTCAGGCGATTGGCTTCCTGGGTGGCGTCGGCGGTGCGCTGCACGTGGCTGGCGACTTCCTGGGTCGTTGCCGCCATCTGGTTGACGGCCGTGGCGACCTGTTCGGTTTCCACCCGTTGGCGCTCCAGGCCGCTGGAACTGTCATGGGCCAGGGTATTGGACTGTCGAGCCTGGTCGTTAAGGTGCTCGGCGGTGTCCTGCAGGCGGGTCAGGCAGGTTTTCAGGCGCGCTTCCTGGCTGAGGATCGACATCTCCAGGCGTGCCTGGGCGCCGCGGCTGTCGGTATACATCCGGGCGATCAGCGGGTCGGACGTGGTTTGCTCGGCCAGGCGCAGCAGGCGCTTGATCCCGCGTTGCTGCCATTGCAGGCCTAATAGCCCCAGCGGCACCGACAGCAGGGCGGCCAGGGCAAAGCCCCAGGAGGAATCCAGGAAAGCGCCGACGATGAAACTCAACTGGCTGACCAGGATAAACGGTAGCCAGTCCTGCAGTACGGGTACCCATTTGTCGCTACCCGGAACTGCGGATTTGCCTTGGTTGATGCGTTGATAAAGCGCCTCGGCGCGGGCGATCTGTTCGGCGGAGGGCTTGACCCGCACCGACTCGTAGCCGATCACCTGATTGCCCTCGAACACGGGCGTGACATAGGCATTGACCCAGTAATGGTCGCCGTTCTTGCTGCGATTCTTGACGATGCCCATCCATGGCAAGCCTTGTTTCAGCGTGCCCCACATATGCGCGAACACAGCGGAAGGGACGTCGGGATGGCGCACGAGATTGTGCGGCGAACGAATCAGTTCTTCCTTCGAATACCCGCTGATCTCAACGAACGCGTCGTTGCAGTAGGTGATCACGCCCTTGGCGTCGGTGGTCGAAATCAATCGTTGCTGGGCCGGGAAGGTCCTTTCGCGTTGTGTGACGGGCTGGTTGTTACGCATGGTGTGTAGATCCGCAAGGCTTTGAAAGGTTGTCGGCGGTGTCAGGTTTTAATTGAAGTTATTTTTGCCTGTCGCTATCACGCCAGCATCGGGTAGGTAAATAGGGCGAAATGAAGCAGATTGAGGAGAAAATGCGTGGCAATCGCCGCGCCCAGGCCGCCAAAACGATAGGCCAGGCCGTAACCGACCCCCGCCAGGCCCGAGAGCAGCACCCATTGCCAACCTGCGCCAGCATGTACCAGGCCGAACAGCAGCGAGGACAGGAGCAGCGCCAGGTTGTCGCCGTAACTCAGGTGTTTGAAGCGCCGACTCAAGCCCCCTTGAATGTAGCCACGAAACAGCGCTTCCTCCACCAGCGTCACCAATAAAAGATTGTTGAACACCCACAACCAGGCGTGATCCGGCCATTTCGGCGCCCAGTGGATCATGCCCAGCAGCATGGCTCCGCCGAGGGCCAACACCGCGCTCAACGCCAGGCCCAGTGCCGTGGCCCCTGCCGCCAGGCGCAACGGGCGTCGGCTGACGATCCAGGGGCAGGCCAGCAACAGCCAGAAGCCGATCAGCGGCTTGTCCTGGTTCAGGTACATGGCAAACGGCGCGGCGTCGTCGGTCAAGCGTTGCGCCGGGATCACCCGCCCGTTGAAGAAGCCAGGCATCCAGTGCAGGGCCAATGCCAGGGCCATGATCAGGAACAGGGCGTGCCCGAGAAACTGGCCTACCGGCGTTTGCTGTTGGCGAACCGCATACCCGGCAAACAGCAATAGCGCGACCGAGATGGCAGCTGTCCAGGTCAAATGGCCGTAGACCAGCGCCAGACCGTAGCCTGTGGAGAGGAGGGCCAGGTGAAGCCAGGGTAAAGCGGGCATACAACATCCTTTTAGCGGAAGAGCTCGGGGCGAGAGCGGCCGTTGGGGCTTCGACGCCACCGTGTCGCGCAGAGGGCACATTTGTGTCCATGCAGGTTCATGCGCAGGAGGGGCAAGCCGTTGGCGGACTCTGTTCCGTGAGTGCCGGCGGGATTATAGGCGGGCCGATACAAAAACATCGCCTGTTAAGAGGTGAATAACGGTCAGTAAGCTGCGGAGCCTGTGGGAGCGGGCTTGCTCGCGAAAACGGTGTGCCTGGCAACATCAATATTGACTGTTACGCCGCCTTCGCGAGCAAGCCCGCTCCCACAAGGGGTTCGTCGCTTATCTTCTATTGACGCATTCGCCATAGGAGGCGGGTGTTTTTAACCGGCAATCAATTGCCGCAGTACATAGTGAAGGATCCCGCCGGCCTTGAAATATTCCACTTCATTCAAGGTATCGATCCGGCACAACACTTCGATTCGCTCCTGGCTGCCGTCCTCTCGGGTGATGACCAGGGGCAGGTTCATGCGCGGCGTCAGTTCGACGTCATTGAGGCCCAGGATGTCCAGGGTTTCCTTGCCCGTAAGGTTCAGGCGCTTGCGGTTCTGGTCGAGCTTGAACTGCAATGGCAGCACGCCCATGCCCACCAGGTTGGAGCGGTGGATGCGCTCGAAGCTTTCGGCGATCACCGCCTTGACCCCCAGCAGGTTCGTGCCCTTGGCGGCCCAGTCCCGGCTCGACCCGGTGCCATATTCCTGCCCGGCAATCACCACCAGCGGCGTGCCCGCGGCCTGGTACCGCATGGCGGCGTCGTAGATCGGCATTCGTTCGCCACTGGGGATGTAGATCGTGTTGCCGCCTTCTTCGCCGTCGAGCATTTCGTTGCGAATGCGGATATTGGCGAAGGTGCCGCGCATCATCACCTGGTGGTTGCCGCGCCTGGAGCCATAGGAGTTGAAGTCTCGCGGCTCCACGCCCTGTTCGCGCAGGTAGCGACCGGCCGGGCTGTCGGTCTTGATATTGCCGGCCGGGGAAATGTGGTCGGTGGTCACCGAATCTCCCAACAGGGCCAGGACCCGGGCACCCTCGACGTTCCTGACGGCCGGCGGCGGTCCGCCGATGTCGTCGAAGAACGGCGGGTGCTGGATGTAGGTCGAGTCGTCCTGCCAGACGTAAGTCGCCGCTTGCGGCACTTCGATGGCCTGCCATTGTTCGTCACCGGCAAACACGGCGGCGTATTCCTTGTGGAACATGCTGGTGTTGACCTGGGCCACGGCGGCGGCCACTTCCTGGCTGCTGGGCCAGATGTCCCGCAGGTACACCGGTTTGCCGTCCCGGTCGTTGCCCAGCGGTTCGCTGCTGATGTCGATGCACACGGTGCCGGCCAGGGCATAGGCGACCACCAGCGGCGGCGAGGCCAGCCAGTTGGTCTTCACCAGTGGGTGCACCCGGCCTTCGAAGTTGCGGTTGCCCGACAATACCGAAGCCACCGTCAGGTCGGCTTTCTGGATGGCTTTTTCGATGGGCTCCGGCAACGGTCCGGAGTTGCCGATGCAGGTGGTGCAACCATAGCCGACCAAGTCGAAACCAAGTTTATCCAGGTACTCGGTCAGGCCGGCCGCCTTGTAGTAGTCGGTGACCACCTTGGAACCCGGAGCCAGGGAACTCTTGACCCACGGCTTGCGGGTCAGGCCCTTTTCCACGGCTTTTTTGGCCAGCAGCCCGGCGGCCATCATCACGCTGGGGTTGGAGGTGTTGGTGCACGAGGTGATAGCAGCGATCACCACCGCGCCGTTTTTCAGGCGATGGGTGTGGCCTTCGTATTCGTATTCGGCTTCGCCCACCTGATCGGCATTGCCCACCGCGACGCCACCGCCACCTTCACTTTCCAGGCGACCTTCTTCTTTACTGGTGGGTTTGACCTGCAATCCCAGGAAGTCGCTGAAAGCCTGGCCGACATTCGGCAGCGAGACCCGGTCCTGCGGGCGTTTGGGCCCAGCGAGGCTGGCCTCGACGCTGCCCATGTCCAGCTCCAGGGTGTCGGTGAACACCGGTTCCTGGCCGGGCAAGCGCCACAGGCCCTGGGCCTTGCAATAGGCCTCCACCAGTTTCACTGTTTCCGTAGGGCGTCCGGACAGGCGCAAGTAGTCCAGGGTCACATCGTCGACTGGGAAGAAACCGCAGGTGGCGCCGTATTCCGGGGCCATGTTGGCGATGGTGGCGCGGTCGGCCAAGGGCAGGTCGGCCAGACCGTCGCCATAGAACTCGACGAACTTGCCCACCACGCCTTTCTTGCGCAGCATCTGCGTGACGGTCAGCACCAGGTCGGTGGCGGTGATGCCTTCGCGCAGTTTGCCGACGAGTTTGAAACCGATGACCTCGGGAATCAGCATCGACACCGGCTGGCCGAGCATGGCCGCTTCCGCCTCGATCCCGCCGACGCCCCAGCCCAGTACGCCGAGGCCGTTGATCATGGTGGTGTGGGAGTCAGTGCCCACCAACGTGTCGGGGAACGCGTAGGTGCGGCCGTCTTCTTCTTTAGTCCACACGGTGCGGCCCAGGTATTCGAGGTTGACCTGATGGCAGATGCCGGTGCCCGGCGGCACCACGCTGAAGTTGTCGAAAGCGCTTTGGCCCCAACGGAGGAAGGCGTAGCGTTCGCCGTTGCGTTGCATTTCGATGTCGACGTTCTGCTCGAACGCCTGGCTGCTGGCGAATTTGTCCACCATCACCGAGTGGTCGATCACCAGGTCCACCGGCGACAGCGGGTTGATCCGCTGGGGATCGCCGCCGGCCTTTTCCATGGCGGCGCGCATGGCGGCCAGGTCGACCACGGCGGGGACGCCGGTGAAGTCTTGCATCAACACCCGGGCGGGGCGGTATTGAATCTCGCGGTCGGAGCGGCGCTCCTTGAGCCACCCGGCCAGGGCCTTGAGGTCGGTGCCAGTGACGGTTTTTTCATCTTCCCAGCGCAGCAGGTTTTCCAGCAGTACCTTCAACGACATGGGCAGTTTGTCCAGGTCGCCCAGGCTTCGGGCGGCATCCGGCAGGCTGAAGTAGTGGTAGGTCCTGGCGTCGACTTGCAGTGTTCTAAGGGTTTTCAGGCTATCGAGGGACGGCATTGAAATCACTCCTTTGAGTCCGCACGGCTACGGACTGACGGAACGGGTAGAGGCTTTAACCTAGCCCTGTTTTGAGCGAATGACTAATCACTGGACTCTATAGCAAGGTTCGCGGTTCCGAACTCCGCTATCATGCGGCGGTTTTCGTGACAGGCTTTGCTACGGAGTTTCAATGAACACGCTTTTCATGCACTGCCGGCCGGGCTTCGAAGGCGAGGTCTGTTCCGAGATCGCCGAGCACGCGGCCCGACTCAACGTGGCCGGCTACGCCAAGGCCAAACCGGCCAGTGCCTGTGCTGAATTTGTCTGCACCGAAGACGACGGCGCCGAGCGGCTGATGGGCGGCCAGCGTTTCGCCGAACTGATTTTTCCGCGCCAGTGGGCGCGCGGTACGTTCATCGATTTGCCGGAAACCGATCGCATCAGCGTCATCCTGGCCCACATGGCCGCTTTCCCGACCTGTGGCAGCCTGTGGCTGGAAGTGGTGGATACCAACGACGGCAAGGAACTGTCGAACTTCTGCAAAAAATTCGAAGGCCCCTTGCGCAAGGCGCTGATTGGCGCCGGCAAGCTGGTGGACGACCCGCGCAAGCCGCGCCTGCTGCTGACTTTCAAGAGTGGTCGCGAAGTGTTCCTGGGCCTGGCCGAATCCGATAACTCGGCGATGTGGCCCATGGGCATTCCCCGCCTGAAGTTTCCCCGGGAAGCGCCGAGCCGTTCCACCCTCAAGCTTGAAGAGGCCTGGCACCACTTCATTCCCCGGGACCAGTGGGACGAGCGCCTGCACAGCGACATGACCGGCGTGGACCTCGGTGCCGCGCCGGGCGGCTGGACCTGGCAACTGGTCAACCGGGGCATGCTGGTGACCGCCATCGACAATGGCCCGATGGCCGAAAGCCTGATGGACACCGGCCTGGTGCAGCATCTGATGGCGGACGGCTTCACGTTCAAGCCCAAGCAGCCGGTGGACTGGATGGTCTGCGATATCGTCGAGAAGCCGGCACGCAACGCGGCGATGCTGGAAGAGTGGATTGGCGAAGGGCATTGCCGCGAGGCCGTGGTCAACCTCAAGCTGCCGATGAAACAGCGTTATGCCGAGGTCAAGCGCCTGCTCGAACGTATCGCCGAGGGGTTCAAGGCCAGGGGCATCAAGGTCGATATCGGTTGCAAGCAGCTGTACCACGACCGCGAGGAAGTGACGTGCCATCTGCGGCGGCTGGACACCAAAAAGCCCCGTGGGAGCAAAGCTGTGGGAGCAAAGCTTGCTCGCGATGAACGGTGACACGGTCTGGAGACCGAGGTGCCTGCATCGCGGGCAAGCCTTGCTCCCACAGGCTTGCTCTTACATGTCTGCTATCCCACAGTTTGCTTTCACATGTTTGCGATTCCACAGGCTTTGCTCAGGACCGACATTGCGCGACAATGCCGGCCAGTTTCAGGAGTAGAACATGAGTGAAATGAACGATACGCCGGTCGACGGCACGCTGGATGCCACGGGCCTCAATTGCCCGGAGCCGGTGATGATGCTGCACCAGCACATTCGCGACCTGGTTCCCGGTGGGCTGCTGAAAGTGATCGCCACCGACCCCTCGACTCGCCGCGACATCCCCAAGTTTTGCGTGTTCCTGGACCACGAACTGGTGGCCCAGCAGGAGGAAGCGGGCACGTACCTCTACTGGATCCGCAAGAAACTCGCTTAATCCGTCGAACGACTGAGCCTGATCTGCTTGCGCGCGCTGCGTGCCAGGCGGATCGACAGCATCAGCGCCGCGCAGCTCAAGCCCACGATCAGGCCTTGCCACAACCCGCTCGGGCCGCTGGCCGCGCCGAGCCAGTCGGTCAGGCCCAGGGCGTAACCCACCGGCAGGCCGATCCCCCAATAGGCGAACAGGGTCAGGATCATCGTCACCCGGGTGTCCTGGAAGCCGCGCAACGCGCCTGCCGCCGTGACCTGGATCGCATCGGAAAACTGGAACAGCGCCGCGTAGACGATCAGCATCGAGGCCACGTTGATCACCACCGGATCGGCGGTATAGATCGCCGCGATAGGCCCGCGCAGCGCGAACATCAGGCTCGCCGACAGGCAGGCGTACGCCAGGGCCGTGCCCATGCCCACCCCAGCAGCGAAGCGCGCTTCGCGCGGCTGACGACGGCCCAGGGCCTGGCCGACCCGCACCGTGACGGCCATGCCCAGGGAGTAGGGGATCATGAACACCAGGGAGCTGAAGTTCAGTGCGATCTGGTGCCCGGCCACCACGGTGGCGCCGAGGCTGCCGATCAGCAGGGCGATCACTGCGAAAATACTCGACTCGGCGAACACCGCGATGCCAATCGGCAGGCCGATGCCCAGCAGGCGCTTGATGACGGCCCATTGCGGCCAGTCGAAACGGCTGAACAACTGGCTCGACTGATAGGCCGGCGCCCAGCGGGCCCAACCGGCCATGCCCAGGGCCATGACCCACATCACGATGGCCGTGGCCCAGCCGCAACCGACGCCGCCCATGGCGGGCACGCCCAGGTGTCCGTAGATGAAGATGTAATTGAGCGGAATGTTCAGCGCCAGCCCGCACAGCCCCAGCACCATCGCCGGCCGCGTGCGTCCCAGGCCATCGCTGAAGCAGCGCAGTACGTGATACAGCGCCACCGCCGGCAGGCCTGTCCCGATGCCCCGCAGGTATTCCATGCACGGACCGATCAGTTCAGGATCGACGTTCATGATGTGCAGGATTGGTTCGGCGCTGAACAGCGCCAGCGTCGCGATCAACCCCACCACCAATGCCAACCACAACGCCTGGCGCACCAGCGGCCCGATCTCGTCGAACGTACCGGCACCGAAGCGCTGGGCAACTTTCGGCGTGGTCGCCAGCAATGTGCCGGTCATCAACAGGAACACCGGCACCCAGATCGAGTTGCCCAGGGCGACGGCCGCCAGATCCCGCGGGCCAACCCGACCGGCCATCACCGCATCGACAAACCCCATGGCGGTAGTTGCCAGTTGCGCCACCATGATCGGCAAGGCCAAGGCCAGCAAGGTCCTGAGTTCCAGGCGAACCCGGGCCGGGCGGGAGAGGGTGGTGGGGGTGTCGATGACAGGATTCACAGGGAAAGCGTCCGAAAAGGTTAAGCGCAAGGCGGCGAATTCTACGCCTTGACGCAGTGGTCAGGAAAAAACCTGTGTTGTGGATTTGTAATCGCTTTTTCAATTTTCAAGCACCTGTGGGAGCAAGGCTTGCCCGCGATGAAGATGATGCGGTCTCCCTAGGAACCGAGGCGCCTGCATCGCGAGCAAGCTTTGCTCCCACATAAATTCCCTTGCCACAACATCATTCGCTCCGGGTAATGCACAGGCCCAACGGAACGCCTACACTGCCCCTCCCGCCAAAGGAGCTCTGCCATGCTGATCGTCGCCGACGAAAACATCCCCCTGCTCGATGCATTTTTCCAAGGATTCGGCGAAATCCGCCGGGTACCGGGGCGGGGGATCGACCGGACGATGGTCGAGCACGCCGATGTGTTGCTGGTGCGTTCGGTCAGCCAGGTCAATCGGGCCCTGCTGGAAGGCAGCAAGGTGCGCTTCGTCGGCACCTGCACCATCGGCACCGATCACCTGGACCTGGATTATCTCGCCGAGGCCGGTATCCGCTGGGCCAGCGCGCCGGGCTGCAATGCCCGTGGTGTGGTGGACTATGTGCTGGGCAGCCTGATGACCCTGGCAGAAATCGAAGGCGCACAACTCGAGCAACGAACCTTCGGCGTGGTCGGCGCAGGCCAGGTGGGCGGGCGGTTGATCGAGGTGCTCAAGGGGCTGGGCTGGACCGTAAAGGTCTGCGATCCGCCGCGTCAGGCCGCCGAGGGGGGCGACTATGTGAGCCTGGAGCAGATCATCGAGCAGTGCGATGTGATCAGCCTGCACACACCGTTGACCCGCGACGGTGAGCAACCGACCTGGCACCTGTTCGACGAGGCGCGCCTGAACCAGCTCAAGCCCGGGACCTGGCTGATCAACGCGGCCCGCGGCCCGGTGATCGACAACGCCGCGCTACGCGAAGTGTTGCTGGAACGCGAAGACCTGCAAGCGGTGCTGGATGTCTGGGAGCAGGAACCCACCGTGGATGTGGACCTGGCCGATTTGTGCGTGATCGCCACCCCGCACATTGCCGGTTACAGCCTCGATGGCCGTCAGCGCGGCACCGCCCAGATCTACCAGGCCTTGTGCGCTTTCCTGGAACAGCCGGTTGAAGTCAGCCTCAGCGACCTGTTGCCTCGGCCTTGGCTCGGTGGCATCACCCTGGATGCCGCAACCGACCCGGCCTGGGCCTTGGCGGCGTTGTGCCGGAGCGTGTACGACCCCCGTGGCGACGACGCAAACTTTCGCCGCAGCCTGGTGGGCACGGTCAGCGAGCAACGCAGCGCGTTCGACGCCTTGCGCAAGCATTATCCGCCACGGCGGGAAATCGACAGTTTGAAGGTTCGTATTGAAGGGCAGTCGGCGGCTTTGCAACAGATCGTGACAGCGCTGGGTTGTGGGAGCAAAGCTTGCTCGCGATGAACGATGACGCGGTCAGGGGACCGAGGTGCCTGCATCGCGGGCAAGCCTTGCTCCCACAACCTTTCTCGCAAGTATAAAAAACCCGACATCAAGGTCGGGTCCAATTGAAGACGGGCTGTATCACTTTTGTTCGGCAGGCTTGACCAGTCGTTTTTCCAGCTCGCTGCAGGCTTTTTGGATCATGTCTTCGGTGATCGGTACTTCGCGCCCTTCCTCATCGATGATCGAGCAGCCCAGAGACTGGTCCGGTTGCGTGCGGATTACTTGAATCTTGTCGTCGCTGCTGTGTTGCAAGGACATGGCCTGTCTCCTCATCAGGTTGTGTGCTTACTTTAATGTCGCCAGGTGACCGAGCCATGACACTCCTTGTAGGTTCATGGCGACACCTCCACTCAATCAGAAACACAGTTGCGTTTCCAGCCAGACTTTAGACCGATAACATCTAGCCTCTAGTCGTTGTGGTCATATTTAACCCGACTCATTCTGATTCAATTTGGTTCCGCTACGCTTTGGCGTCGCTGGCCGGCCTTTTTCCTGCTGCATTATCGGATGCCCTTGATGCTTTCTTCCCGACATCGCCGTGCCATACGCCTGGCCAGCGGCTTCATTGCCCCTTATCGCAAACAAGTCGCTGGCGCTCTGCTGGCGTTGATTGTCACCGCGGGTATTACCTTGTCCATGGGCCAAGGCATCCGGTTGCTGGTGGACCAGGGCTTCATGACCCGCTCGCCGCACCTGCTCAACCAATCCATCGGCCTGTTCATGGTGCTGGTGGTGGGGCTGGCGATCGGTACGTTTGCCCGTTTTTACCTGGTGTCCTGGATCGGCGAGCGGGTGGTGGCCGATATCCGGCGGCAGGTCTTCAACCATCTGGTGTACTTGCACCCCGGTTTCTACGAAAACAACCGCAGTTCGGAAATCCAGTCGCGGCTGACCGCCGATACGACCTTGCTGCAATCGGTGATCGGTTCGTCGCTGTCGTTGTTTTTGCGCAACGCCTTGATGGTGGTGGGCGGCATCGTGCTGCTGTTCATCACCAATCCCAAGTTGACCAGTATCGTGGTGATTGCCCTGCCGCTGGTATTGGCGCCGATCCTGGTCTTTGGTCGTCGGGTGCGCAGTTTGTCGCGCCAGAGCCAGGACCGCATTGCCGACGTCGGCAGCTACGTTTCCGAAACCCTTGGCCAGATCAAGACCGTGCAGGCTTACAACCATCAGGTCCAGGACGAACAACGATTCTCCGTGACGGTGGAGCAGGCTTTCGACACCGCCCGCAAGCGCATCGCCCAGCGGGCCTGGCTGATCACCCTGGTGATCGTGCTGGTGCTGGGCGCGGTGGGGGTGATGCTCTGGGTCGGCGGCATGGATGTGATCGCCGGGCGGATTTCCGGCGGTGAGCTGGCGGCATTCGTGTTCTACAGCCTGATCGTCGGCAGCGCCTTCGGTACCCTGAGCGAAGTGATCGGCGAGCTGCAACGGGCCGCGGGCGCGGCAGAGCGCATTGCCGAGTTGCTGCGTTCGGAGAACATCATCCAGCCGCCGGCTTCAGGCCTTGTCATCTTGCCGGAGCGGGTCCGGGGCGATCTGCGCCTCGAAGGCGTGCGTTTTTCCTATCCCTCCCGGCCGGACAGTTATGCGGTCGACGGTCTCGACCTGACTATCAAGGCCGGTGAGACCCTGGCCCTGGTTGGGCCTTCCGGTGCGGGCAAGTCAACGGTGTATGACCTGCTGCTGCGTTTCTACGATCCGGTGCAAGGGCAGATCCTGATCGACGATGTGCCGTTGACTCAACTCGATCCGCTGGACCTGCGCCGCCACTTCGCCCTGGTTTCACAAAACCCGGCGCTGTTTTTCGGCACGGTCGAAGAGAACATCCGCTACGGCAACCCTGGCGCAACGTCCGAGCAGGTGCGGGAGGCTGCGCAGATTGCCCACGCCCACGACTTCATCGAAAAAATGCCCGACGGCTACCAGACCCACCTGGGCGACGGTGGCCTGGGCCTGTCGGGCGGCCAGCGCCAACGCCTGGCCATCGCCCGGGCGTTGCTGGTGGACGCGCCGATCCTGCTGCTGGACGAAGCCACCAGCGCCCTCGATGCGCAAAGCGAACACCTGATCCAGCAGGCCCTGCCCAACCTGATGAAAAACCGCACGACCCTGGTCATCGCCCACCGCCTGGCCACGGTGAAAAACGCTGATCGGATCGCGGTGATGGACCAGGGCAAGGTGGTTGCGGTGGGCACTCACCAGGAGCTGGTTGCCAGCAATGCGTTGTACGCGCGGCTGGCGGCGTTGCAGTTCAATCAGCGGGGTGAGTCTGAAGCATAACGTTAGTATCGAGCCGAAGAACCAATGTGGGAGCGAGCCTGCTCGCGATAGCGGTAGACCAGCAACATTGATGCTGACTGTCGCACCGCTATCGCGAGCAGGCTCGCTCCCACAGGGTCCAGCAACCGACCAAGTAACCGACCAAAAAAATGCCCGCATCTTTCGATGCGGGCATTTTTTCTTCTCAGGAACAGCTTCCGCTAATAATCACTGATCATCGAAATACCGCTCATGCCAATCCACCAGCGGTTGCGGCGAGTTGAGTTTCTGGCCGTAGATCACCGAGTACGACAACACGTTCTGCACATATTGGCGGGTTTCGTCGAAAGGAATGCTTTCGACCCAGACGTCGAAGCTCAAGTGGTCGGCGCCGCGCAGCCACTGGCGCACGCGACCGGGGCCGGCGTTGTAGGCCGCCGAGGCCAGGACGCGGTTGCCGTTGAACTGGCTGTGAACCTGGCTCAGGTACGCCGCGCCCAACTGGATGTTCTTGTCCGGGTTCAACACTTGCTGTGGTGAGGCCAGGGGAATGCTGAACTTGCGCGCGGTTTCCTTGGCGGTGCCAGGCATCAGTTGCATCAGGCCGGCGGCACCGACGCCGGAGCGGGCGTCGTCCATGAAGGCGCTTTCCTGGCGGGTAATGGCGAACGCCCAGCTTGGATGCAAGCCGCGAATCTTGGCTTCGCGTACCAGGGTGTCGCGGTGGGCCATCGGGAAGCGGATGTCCAGGTCGTCCCAGTACTTGGCCTGGCTGATGGTGCGAATGGCCGGGAAATACCACTTCAGGTCATAAGCCAGTTTGGCCTGGGCGACCATTTCGTCACGGTTGAAATGACGGCTGACGTGATACCACTCGCGGCGCCCGTCGACGATGTCCCCACGGGCATGAAATTCCAGCGCCCGACGCACGCCAGGGGTGTTGCGCACTTTGTTGATCAGCGCCTGGCTCATCACCAGCGGCTTGTTGATGAGCGAGTACGGCGACTGGGAACGGTCGGCGGCCAGGAAGCCATAGAAGTCTCGTTCACGGGCCAGGTGCTTGTAGAGCGCCAGCGCCTCGGGGTTCTGCGGCTGCGCCAGTTCCAGCGTGCGGGCTTGCCAGTACCGCCAGCGATTGGTGCTCGACAGCGACTCGGGCAGGCGACGGGTCAGTTGGTAGGCATCGTCCCAGCGGGCCAGGCGCAGGAGCAGGCGCAAGCGCCATTCCGAAACGGTGTCATCGCGCAGTTCCGGGTCGTATTTCGTCATCACGTCCAAGGCCCGGCTGTCGAAGCGCTTGGCCAGGGTCAGGCCGATTTCCCGGGCAATCGCAACTTTTTCATCACGGGAAAAATGCATGGTGCTGGCGTAGCCGTCCAGCAGTGCCATGGCCTTTTCCGGATCCTGGCGGGCCAGGCGACGCAGGCCGAGGCTGACGATGTCGGACATCGGTTCATCGGCCGGGGTGAAGCGCGAGGGCTGGTTGAGCAACTCGGGCTTCTGCGCCACGTCCACCAGCAACTTGCCACGGGGGGCGAGGGTGGTCAGGCCGCTGACCAGGCTGTTGGCCAGCGGGTAGTTGCGGGCCTGGGCCGCCAGTTTGGTGCGTTCCCAGCGTTTCTGTTCGGTCAACTGGCCCTGGGAGGCCCATAGGCCGAACAAGGCATCGCACGCCTGGGGCTGGGATTTGCCGGACAGCCACAGCTTTTCGGTATTGGCATAGCCTTCGGCCTTCAAGCCATGGCTGAGCTGGTACTGGGCGTTAAGGCAGTCCAGTTCGGTGAAATTGAGCTTGGGGTCGTAATACTTGACGAAGGTCTCCCAGTCACCGCGCTCGGTCAGCCAACGCAGCCAGCGCAACTTCATCCAGTTGGCCTGGGGCAGATCACCGTGTTCGGCGAGGAACTTCTCGATTTCGGCATTGCTGGCGCTCTTGAGGCGAGCGGTCAATTCGTCGTAGGCCAGATAGGGTTCCAGCGGATAATCGCGCAGGGCCTGGCTGTAGCGAAAGTAAGGGCCGGAATCACCCTTGGCCAAGGCACGCTTGGCCTCGTTGTAATATTGGCGTTGAGTGGAGATATCCACCGCCTGCGCGGATTGAACGGCAGTGGCACATACAAAAAGACACGATACAACACTGAAAAGGCGACTGCGCATGAGACGTCCGGGCATAAAAAACATGACAAGCCCAAGGGGTAACCCAGGGTAACTGTCTGTAGCTTAGCCTTTTGCCAGCAGCCGGCGAAAGCTTTGCAGATCCGTCGGTGCAAGTTCGCAACATTTGTTATGCAGAGTGCTTCGGTGGCGAAATTGGCGGACCCCTGAGGCCTCATCTCAGGTAGAATGCGCGCCCGGTTTTTGGAGAAGCTCATGACCCTGCTCAAATTCAGCGATGTGTCCCTTGCTTTCGGCGCTATGCCGTTGTTGGACAAGGTGTCCTGGCAGATCGCCCGTGGTGAGCGGGTGTGCATCATCGGCCGCAACGGCACTGGCAAGTCCAGCATGATGAAGCTGGTCAAGGGCGATCAAAAGCCCGATGACGGCTCGGTCTGGCGCGCGCCAGGCCTGAAAATCGGCGAATTGCCCCAGGAACTGCCGGTGGCCGACGAGCGGACCGTGTTCGACGTGGTCGCCGAAGGCCTGGACGGTGTCGGCGCGCTGTTGGCCGAGTATCACCACCTGAGCCAGAACATCGTCACCGATGCTGACCTGGACAAGTTGATGCACGTGCAGCACGACCTTGAAGCCCGAGACGGCTGGCGTCTGCAGCAACTGGTCGACAGCACCCTGAGCCGCCTGCAACTGCCGGCCGACAAGACCCTCGCCGAGTTGTCCGGCGGCTGGCGTCGTCGCGTCCTGCTGGCCCAGGCCCTCGTGTCCGAGCCGGACCTGCTGCTGCTCGACGAACCGACCAACCACCTGGACATCGGCGCCATCGCCTGGCTTGAAGAAGCCTTGAAGGACTTCCAGGGTGCGGTGCTGTTCATCACTCACGACCGTTCCTTCCTGCAAAACCTGGCGACGCGCATCCTTGAACTGGACCGTGGCGGCCTGATCGACTGGAACGGCGACTACGCCAGTTTCCTGGTGCACAAGGAAGCGGCGCTGGCAGCGGAAGAAACCGCTAACGCGTTGTTCGATAAGAAACTGGCCCAGGAAGAAGTCTGGATTCGCCAGGGCATCAAGGCGCGTCGCACCCGCAACGAAGGCCGTGTGCGGGCGCTCAAAGCCTTGCGCATGGAACGCAGTGAACGTCGCGAGCGTACCGGCAAGGCCAACATTCAGTTGGATACCGCTGACAAGTCCGGCAAGCAGGTGATGGTCCTTGAGAACGTGAGTTTCGCGCACCCGGGCGGCCCGTTCCTGATCAAGGACTTCTCCATGGTCCTGCAGCGCGGTGATCGCATCGGCCTGCTGGGTGCCAACGGCACCGGCAAGACCACCTTGCTCAAGCTGATGCTCGGTGGCCTGGTGCCGACCAATGGCAAGGTGGAAGAGGGCACGAAGATCGACGTTGCCTACTTTGACCAGTTGCGCCATCAGTTGGACCTGGAAAAGACCGTGATCGATAACGTGGCCGAAGGTCGCGATTTCATCGACATCGATGGTCAGAGCCGCCATGTGTTGAGCTACCTCGGCGATTTCCTGTTCAGCCCCCAGCGTGCCCGTACGCCGGTCAAGGCGCTGTCGGGGGGCGAGCGTGCCCGTCTGTTGCTGGCCAAGTTGTTCAGCAAGCCGGCGAACCTGCTGGTGCTCGACGAACCGACCAACGACCTGGACGTGGAAACCCTGGAGTTGCTGGAAGAGGTGTTGCTGACCTTCAACGGCACCGTGCTGATGGTCAGTCACGACCGGGCATTCCTGGATAACGTCGTGACCAGCACCCTGGTGTTCGAGGGCGAAGGCCTGGTGCGTGAATACGTCGGTGGTTATCAGGACTGGCTGCGCCAGGGCGGCTCGCCGCGCCTGCTGGGGGTCACCGAGAGCAAGTCCGGCAAGGCCGACTTGAATTCGGCGGTGGTCAAGGCCGAGCCAGCCCCGGTCGCTGCCGCGGCGGCCCCGGCACCGGCCAAGAAGAAACTCAGCTACAAACTGCAGCGCGAGCTGGAGGCGTTGCCGGGTGATATCGACGCGAAGGAACAGCAGATCGCCGCCGTGGAGGCCGAGATGGCTGACGCCGGCTTCTACCAGCGGCCTACTGCCGAAACCGCCAAGGTGATCGCGCAGTTGGAGCAGTTGCAGGCCGAGCTGGACGCACTGGTCGAGCGTTGGGCTGAACTGGACGCTTGATCCGTTGTTGAAAAAAATCCCGGAGTTCAGCAATGAACGCCGGGATTTTCTATTTGAAACGCTATTCCCCTGTAGGGGTGAGCCTGTGGGAGCAAAGCTTGCTCGCGATGAACGATAACGCGGTCATTCGACAGACCGAGATGCCTTCATCGCGAGCAAGCTTTGCTCCCACAGGCTCGCTCCCACAAGGGTAGGGGTTATGTGCGCTTGACCAGATGTACCGCCAGCACGTCGCAAGGCGCGCCATGCAGCACGTCGTTGGCGGTCGAGCCCAGCAACAGCGCCAGGCCGTGGCGACCATGGCTGCCGACCACAATCAGGTCGCAGCCCTGTTCCTTGGCCAGGTGATGGATCTCCTGGCGCGGCTGGCCGTAGGTCAGGTGGCTGAATTCCTTCTTCAGGGCCGGGTATTTCACGATCAGTCGGTCAAGGCGCTCCTTGGCCTGGTCGAATTGCTGCTGCTGCAACTGGGAAAGGTCCATGGGCACGTCGCCGCCGAAGGCCATGGCCATCGGTTCGACGATGTGCACCAGCGACAGCTTGGTGTCCCGGCTTTCGCAAAGGGCGAGGGCGCGCTTGACGACCGGATCGCATTCTTCAGTGAGGTCGACGGCGACCAGAACGTGTTTGTAGTACATGGAAAGCACTCCAGAGAATTGCGATACGGTAAGTATGGCTGGTTTCAAGCGCATTGACGGCGACGTGGCTCAATGGGCTCATCAGAATTCGGGAGTACGAATATGACGGTCTGGATAGTGGTGTCAATCCTGTTGGTGGTGTTAAGTCCGCTGGCATGGTTGCGGCCGTCCCGTGTTCAGAGCGGTCGCATGGCCCTGCGCATGGAGGCACGACGCCTGGGCCTGGCCATGCAGCTGGCGCCGCAGGAGTGGCCGCACTGGCTCGGCCAGCAGCCGCCAAACCCCTGTGCCCAGTACCACCGGCCCCGGCGCGGCAAGGAACCGGCTGTCTGGAGCTATTGGCAGACGGCGCCAGGCGTCTGGGTCAACCAGTGGCGAGAAGTCTGCCAGGATGAATCCCTGCTCAATCATTTCGAAAAATTGCCGGCCAACGTCTACAAAGTTGAAGCCGATCGGCAAATGATTGCCTTGTACTGGGGCGAGAAGGGCGAAGCGACTGTTTTGCAGGACATTGCCAGCACCCTCAAGGCGCTGGCCTGAGCGAATTTAGATGCGTAGGAGCTGTCGAGCGGAGCGAGGCTGCGATCTTTACCCAGGCCATTGAGTCTCAAGCGAAAGATCAAAAGATCGTCCGAACGCGGCCCGAGCCTTCGGCAGCTCCTACCGGCATAAAAAAAGCCCGACAGTCTCATCGGGCGGGTTGGCCAGGCAGGCCGGTAAACAATCTCATGCCAGGACGTGCGTTCGTAACGTCCTTTGTTCCCAATATTCAATCGCGTCCCGACAGCGTAGACCGCTGGATCCGATATGTCTGGAATTAGGGCGATTTTTCTAATTATTGATCCTATGAATGGCTGCTCATGCGGCGCCGTGTTGCGGATCCGTACGGTACGGAAATGACCGTGAAGTCGCGTTCACGCCTGTGTTTAGGGCGATTGACAATTGTCGGAAATTCCGTGAAGGTGACGTACCCAAATCAAACGGGCGTATGAATTGAGCGTTTGTATTTTCAGAATGCTCCTACAGACCCCGACTATCGCGTTGACGGGTGTGCCTGGCGGATTGGCGTAGCATCGACGGTAACGTCTATGCCGAACCAGTGGTCAGCGTTCAACGTGTACTGTTCAGCTTCCATATCGTGGAGATCAGTTGATGATTTACGAAGGTAAAGCCATCACGGTTAAGGCTCTTGAAAGTGGCATCGTCGAATTGAAATTCGACCTCAAGGGTGAGTCCGTCAACAAGTTCAACCGTCTAACCCTGAATGAATTGCGTCAGGCTGTAGACACTATCAAGGCAGATGCTTCGATCAAGGGTGTGATCGTCAGCAGCGGCAAGGACGTGTTCATCGTCGGCGCCGACATCACCGAATTCGTCGACAACTTCAAGCTGCCCGATGCCGAACTGATCGCTGGCAACCTCGAAGCCAACCGTATTTTCAGCGACTTCGAAGACCTCAACGTACCGACTGTCGTGGCCATCAACGGCATCGCCCTGGGTGGCGGCCTGGAAATGTGCCTGGCGGCGGATTACCGCGTCATGTCCAGCACGGCCAAGATCGGCCTGCCGGAAGTCAAGCTGGGCATCTACCCAGGCTTCGGCGGCACCGTGCGCCTGCCGCGCCTGATCGGTGCGGACAACGCCATCGAGTGGATTGCCGCCGGCAAGGAAAACCGTGCTGAAGACGCGCTGAAGGTCGGTGCCGTGGACGCCGTGGTCGAACCTGGCAAGCTCCAGGAAGCCGCCCTTGAAACCCTCAAGCGCGCCATCAGCGGCGAGTTCGACTACAAGGCCAAGCGTCAGCCGAAGCTCGAGAAGCTCAAGCTCAACGCCATCGAACAAATGATGGCCTTCGAAACCGCCAAGGGTTTTGTGGCCGGTCAGGCAGGCCCGAACTACCCGGCGCCGGTCGAAGCGATCAAGACCATCCAGAAAGCCGCGAGCTTCGGTCGCGACAAGGCTCTGGAGGTCGAGGCCGCCGGCTTCGTCAAGCTGGCCAAGACCTCGGCTGCGCAAAGCCTGATCGGTCTGTTCCTCAATGACCAGGAACTGAAGAAAAAGGCCAAGGCCTACGACGAAATCGCCAGTGACGTGAAGCAGGCTGCCGTACTCGGCGCCGGCATCATGGGTGGCGGCATCGCCTACCAGTCGGCGTCCAAAGGCACGCCGATCCTGATGAAGGACATCAACGAACACGGGATCGAGCAGGGCCTGGCCGAAGCCGCCAAGCTGCTGGTCGGCCGTGTCGACAAAGGTCGCATGACCGCTGCGAAGATGGCCGAAGTGCTCAACGGCATTCGTCCGACCCTGTCCTACGGCGATTTCGGCCATGTCGACCTGGTGGTCGAAGCCGTTGTCGAGAACCCGAAGGTCAAGCAGGCGGTACTGGCTGAAGTCGAAGACAAGGTCAAAGAGGACACCATCCTGGCCTCGAACACCTCGACCATCTCCATTTCGCTGTTGGCCAAGGCCCTCAAGCGTCCGGAGAACTTCGTCGGCATGCACTTCTTCAACCCGGTGCACATGATGCCGCTGGTGGAAGTGATCCGTGGCGAGAAGTCCAGCGAACATGCCGTTGCCACCACCGTGGCCTACGCCAAGAAAATGGGCAAGAACCCGATCGTCGTCAACGATTGCCCGGGCTTTCTGGTCAACCGCGTGCTGTTCCCGTACTTCGGCGGTTTCGCCAAGCTGGTCAGCGCTGGCGTGGACTTCGTGCGCATTGACAAGATCATGGAAAAATTCGGCTGGCCGATGGGCCCGGCGTACCTGATGGACGTGGTCGGCATCGACACCGGCCACCACGGTCGCGACGTCATGGCTGAAGGCTTCCCGGACCGCATGAAAGACGACCGTCGTTCGGCCGTCGACGTGCTCTACGAAGCCAAGCGCCTGGGCCAGAAGAACGGCAAGGGCTTCTACGCCTATGAGACCGACAAGCGCGGCAAGCAGAAGAAAGTCGCCGACTCGTCGGTGCTGGAAGTGCTCAAGCCGATCGTCTACGAGCAGCGCGAAGTCACCGACGAGGACATCATCAATTGGATGATGATCCCGCTGTGCCTCGAAACCGTGCGTTGCCTGGAAGACGGCATTGTCGAGACCGCCGCCGAAGCCGACATGGGTCTGGTCTACGGTATCGGTTTCCCTCCATTCCGTGGCGGTGCGCTGCGCTACATCGATTCGATCGGTGTCGCCGAGTTCGTTGCCTTGGCTGACCAGTACGCTGATTTGGGCGCGCTGTACCACCCGACCGCGAAGCTGCGTGAAATGGCCAAGAACGGCCAGCGCTTCTTCGGTTAAGCGCCCAACGACTAGAGCGAGAGAACATTTATGAGCTTGAATCCTAGAGACGTCGTGATTGTCGACTTCGGTCGTACGCCGATGGGCCGCTCCAAGGGCGGCATGCACCGCAACACCCGCGCCGAAGACATGTCGGCGCACCTGATCCGCAAGCTGCTGGAGCGCAACGTCAAGGTCGACCCCAACGAAGTCGAAGACGTGATCTGGGGCTGTGTGAACCAGACCCTGGAGCAGGGCTGGAACATCGCCCGCATGGCCTCGCTGATGACCCAGATCCCTCACACGGCGGCGGGCCAGACCGTCAGCCGCCTGTGCGGTTCGTCCATGAGCGCGCTGCACACCGCCGCCCAGGCGATCATGACCGGTAACGGTGACGTGTTCGTCGTTGGTGGTGTCGAGCACATGGGCCACGTGAGCATGATGCACGGCGTCGATCCGAACCCGCACATGTCGCTGTACGCGGCGAAAGCCTCGGGCATGATGGGCCTGACTGCGGAAATGCTTGGCAAAATGCACGGCATCACCCGCGAACAGCAGGACGCCTTTGGCGTGCGCTCCCACCAGCTCGCCCACAAGGCGACCGTGGAAGGCAAGTTCAAGGATGAGATCATCCCGATGCAGGGCTACGACGAGAACGGCTTCCTGAAGCTGTTCGACTACGACGAAACCATTCGTCCGGAAACCACCCTGGAAAGCCTGGCGGCCCTCAAGCCGGCCTTCAATCCGAAGGGCGGCACCGTGACAGCCGGTACCTCGTCGCAGATCACCGACGGTGCCTCGTGCATGATCGTGATGTCGGCCCAGCGTGCCCAGGACCTGGGTATCCAGCCGATGGCGGTGATTCGTTCGATGGCCGTGGCGGGTGTGGACCCGGCGATCATGGGCTATGGTCCAGTACCGGCCACGCAGAAAGCCTTGAAGCGCGCAGGCCTGGGTATTGCCGATATCGACTTCTTCGAACTCAACGAAGCTTTCGCCGCACAGGCCTTGCCAGTGCTGAAAGATTTGAAAGTGCTCGACAAGATGAACGAGAAGGTTAACCTGCACGGCGGCGCGATCGCCCTGGGTCACCCGTTCGGTTGCTCCGGTGCGCGTATCTCCGGCACGCTGCTCAACGTCATGAAGCAGAATGGCGGCACCTTTGGTGTGTCCACCATGTGCATTGGCCTCGGCCAGGGCATCGCCACTGTCTTCGAACGCGTCTAAGCGTTGCGTTGATGGAAGCCGGGGCCAAGTGCCCCGGTTTTTGTTTTTTCGGGTTTAGTAAAAAAAAGATTTTGTTTTTATTTTGAAAAGATTTGAGTGAGTGCCAAGCATGCCGATACAACCTGGGCTCTACCAGCATTACAAAGGTCCGCAGTACCGCGTATTCAGCATCGCGCGGCATTCCGAGACCGAGGAAGAAGTGGTCTTCTATCAAGCCCTGTATGGCGATTACGGCTTTTGGGTGCGTCCCTTGAGCATGTTCGAGGAGTCCGTCGAGGTTGACGGCGAACAGGTGCCACGCTTTGCTTTGGTGCAGGCTGAGGAGAGCATTTTTTCCAAGCCTTGAGGCCGGTATGCGGGCAACCCTGCGCTTGACCTCACCTTGCAGCCACTATATATAGCGGTGCCGCGTCAGGCGCCAACCGCCTTTCACTTTTTAGAATTCAGGAATTTTCTGATCCATGGGCAAATCGCTGGTCATTGTGGAATCCCCGGCTAAGGCCAAGACCATCAACAAGTATCTGGGCAACCAATACGTGGTGAAGTCGAGTATCGGCCATATCCGAGACCTGCCCACCAGCGGTTCGGCTAGCGCCAGCAAGGAGCCAGCCGCCAAGCGCGGCAAGGCTGCTGCCGGTGAAGCGCCGGCGCTGTCGCCGAAAGACAAGGCGCGCAAGCAGCTGGTCTCACGCATGGGGGTCGATCCGGAACACGGCTGGAAAGCCAAGTACGAGATCCTCCCGGGCAAGGAAAAGGTCATCGAAGAGCTGCGCCGGCTCGCCAAGGATGCCGACACCATCTATCTCGCGACGGACTTGGATCGCGAAGGGGAAGCCATTGCCTGGCACCTGCGCGAAGCCATCGGTGGGGATGACAGCCGCTACAAGCGCGTGGTGTTCAACGAAATTACCAAGAAGGCCATCCAGGAAGCCTTCTCCCAGCCGGGCGAGCTGGACATCGATCGGGTCAACGCCCAACAGGCGCGTCGCTTCCTCGACCGCGTGGTGGGCTACATGGTCTCGCCCCTGCTGTGGGCCAAGATCGCCCGCGGCCTGTCGGCCGGTCGTGTGCAGTCGGTCGCCGTGAAGCTGGTGGTGGAGCGCGAGCGGGAGATCCGTGCGTTCATTCCTGAGGAGTACTGGGAAGTCCACGCCGACCTCGGCACCGCCAAGGGCGCCACCGTGCGCTTCGACGTGGCCCGGGAGAAGGGCGAGGCCTTCAAGCCGCTCAACGAAGCCCAGGCCATGGCCGCGCTGGAGAAGCTCAAGGCTTCCAGCTACAGCATCGTCAAGCGCGAAGACAAGCCGACCAGCAGCAAGCCGTCGGCGCCGTTCATCACCTCCACGTTGCAGCAGGCCGCGAGCAATCGCCTGGGCTTTGGCGTGAAGAAAACCATGATGATGGCCCAGCGTCTGTACGAAGCCGGCTACATCACCTATATGCGTACCGACTCGACCAACCTTTCGGTCGATGCCGTGGCGATGGCGCGCACTTATATAGAAAGTGAGTTCGGCAAGAAGTACCTGCCAGAGACGCCGAACGTCTACAGCAGCAAGGAAGGCGCGCAGGAGGCGCACGAAGCGATTCGTCCGTCCGATGCCAATACCGAGCCAAGCAAGCTGTCGGGCATGGAGCGCGATGCCGAGCGTCTCTACGAGCTGATCTGGCGCCAGTTCCTGGCCTGCCAGATGCTGCCGGCGCAATACCTGTCGACCACGGTCAGCGTCGGTGCCGGCGACTTCGAGTTGCGCGCCAAGGGCCGCATCCTGAAGTTCGACGGCTACACCCGCGTCATGCCGCAGATCACCAAGCCTGGGGACGATGACGTCCTGCCAGACATGGCCCAGGGCGACGTGATGAAGCTGATCAAGCTTGATCCGACCCAGCACTTCACCAAGCCACCGGCCCGTTACTCCGAAGCCAGCCTGGTCAAGGAAATGGAAAAGCGCGGCATCGGTCGTCCTTCGACCTACGCAGCCATCATCTCCACTATCCAGGACCGCGGCTATGTGGCGCTGCACAACCGTCGTTTCTATTCGGAAAAGATGGGTGACATCGTTACCGAGCGTTTGTCCGAGAGCTTCTCGAACCTGATGGACTACGGCTTCACCGCCGGTATGGAAGAGAACCTCGACGATGTGGCCCAGGGCGAGCGCGACTGGAAAAACGTCCTCGACGAGTTCTACGGCGACTTCAAGAAAAAGCTCGAAGTGGCCGAAAGCCCGGACAGCGGCATGCGCGCCAACCAGCCGGTCATGACCGACATTCCGTGCCTGACCTGCGGGCGTCCGATGCAAATCCGTACCGCCTCGACCGGCGTATTCCTCGGTTGCTCGGGCTACAGCCTGCCACCCAAGGAGCGCTGCAAGGCGACGGTCAACCTGGTGCCGGGCGACGAAATCGCTGCGGACGACGAGGGTGAATCGGAATCCCTGGTGCTGCGCGGCAAGCATCGCTGCCCGATCTGCAGCACGGCGATGGATGCCTACCTGCTGGATGAAAAGCGCAAGCTGCACATCTGCGGCAACAACCCGGACTGTGCTGGCTACGAGATCGAAGAGGGCACTTATCGCATCAAGGGCTACGAAGGTCCGAGCCTGGAATGCGACAAGTGTGGCAGTGAGATGCAGCTCAAGACCGGCCGTTTCGGCAAGTTCTTCGGTTGCACCAACCCGACCTGCAAAAACACCCGCAAACTGCTCAAGAGCGGTGACGCGGCGCCGCCGAAGATGGACCCGGTGAAGATGCCTGAGCTCAAGTGCGAGAAGGTCAACGACACCTACATCCTGCGCGACGGTGCCTCCGGCCTGTTCCTGGCGGCCAGCCAGTTCCCGAAAAACCGCGAGACCCGTGCACCGTTGGTGATGGAAATCGTGCCGCACAAGGACGAGATCGATCCGAAGTACCATTTCCTCTGTGCAGCGCCGCAGAAGGATCCGGAAGGGCGCCCGGCGGTCATTCGCTACAGCCGCAAGACCAAGGAGCAATACGTGCAAACCGAAGTCGACGGCAAGCCGACTGGCTGGAAAGCGTACTACGACGGTGGTAAGTGGACGGTGCAAGACAAGAGCTGATGGCAGCACTCACGTGTGACGAGGGGGCTTGCGCCCGCTGGACCGGTCCGACGTTTCGGGCGTAGCCGCCCCAATAAGTCTCAAGTGAACAAAAGGCCGCATGACAACCCATAGGTTTTCATGCGGCCTTTTTGTTTTTGGCTTGCAGTGGCCTCGGTTGATCCATGACACTGTCGCACTTGCCAGACGCTTTCATTTCGTTGGGGAGGTGCCGCCATGGCCCACGAACTCTATACCCGCACCAATCAGAAAATCTATTTTGCCGGTCTGTCGCTCGAAGCGCTCACCAGGGCCGAGGATGGGCGTGCGATGAATTCCCCGGCGTTGCTCCAGGCAGGACGCGAATCCGCGCTGTTTCACCTGTACGGTGCATTGTTGGGGTTGTGCCATGAAATCGCCGGTTTCTATCGCCTGCCACAAGCGAATGCACCGCGGGCCGAGCTGTTGTTGACCCGCGAAGCGTTGGAAACCATTGCTATTCCGGAATTGGCCGAAATGGTCGAACTGGCGCACAACCCGGAAACCTGGCTGGCGAAGCTATTGGCGGCCCATGCGGCGTTGTTCGAGCCGCCACGAGCCCCGCGCAAGCCCAAGGGGGACGTGACCCAGCCGTTGATCGTGGCGGTCAATCTGGACGAACAAGAACCCGAGCAGGAGTTGAGCCGGGAGGAGCTGGAGAGCTGGCGTCAGAACCTCAAGAGCCTGGCGATACGCTTTCGTGAAGGGTTGAACGAGTGCTGAGTTCGCCCCCGGCCCGTTACGTTCGTTGATAACACTTGGTCAAGATCCCGAGCGGAGCCTGGCCGATGACTATATAATCCTCGCCTTTCGTGGAGAACAGACTTTTATGCCTACGTCCTTTCTAGAAATTGTCGAACTTCCTGATGGCCGCATCGAGCTGCGCAGGGCTGAGGACGAGGGTTCTCTGGTTACCCTGAACTTCTCCGAAGATGCCAAGGTATTCCTTCAGGGCCAACACGTCGAAGTCGCCAAGGCGATGCTGAGCGTGGGCGTCCAGATGGCAGGTCGCCTGGTTGAAGGCGAATTCAACAAGGAAGAGGGGCCGCGGGTTCTTCATTGATCCCGTCTGTCGGCTTTTTTGGATAGTGTGGCTGGTCGGCTTCTCTGCCTTGGAGAAGCCCCGCGTTTGTCTTAGCCCAATCGAATATTCAGACTTTGTGCGTCCCCGGTACGGGCGGCGCTGATCAACTGTTGCCGTGCGGTTGCGGTTAGCGGATTGAGCCAGCTGACCACGGTGTGGCTGCGGCCCAGGCGCAAGGCTTCGCAGGTTAACTGCTGGGCGCTTTGGGTCCCGCGCGGTTGCAACAACAGGATGCGTTCGCGGTTCAGACCGGCATCCCGCAGCCAGGCCTGGGTGACGCTGGCCGGTGGCGCGATCAGCGTCAGCCAGCGAGCATCCTGGTCCTGGCTGAGTTCTCGCAGAATCGGCGCCAGCAGGTTCAGGCAGTTTCCGGCCGCACCACGTAACGACAGTTCACTGAAAGCCTCGGGCTCGACGCCCCAGGGCGACTCGATGACCTCTTTCAGGACTGGAACCAGCGGTTGGGCCATGAATGCCTCGAACAGCGGAAGTTGTGTGTGTTGTGGTGTGTGAGGGAACTGCATAAAGCCTCCTTTAGCGGCGAATGACGCCGACACTCAAGCCTTCGATGACCAGGTCCTGATCTTTCAGGTTCACTTCGATGGGCGCGAACTCGGGGTTCTCGGCGATGAGCCAGACCTTGCTGCCGTCGCGCTTGAAGCGCTTGACGGTCACCTCGTCGCCGATTCGCGCCACCACGATCTGGCCATTGCGGGCTTCGCGGGTAGTGTGGACGGCCAGGAGATCACCGTCGAAGATGCCGATGTCCTTCATGCTCATGCCGTGTACACGAAGCAGGTAGTCGGCCCGAGGATGGAAGAACGAAGGATTGATGTTGCAGGACTCCTCGACATGCTGCTGGGCGAGGATCGGTGCGCCTGCCGCGACCCGGCCGATGATCGGCAGGGTGGTTTCGTCGGCCTTGGCTTCGAAGCCGGGGATGCGAATGCCACGGGATGCGCCCGGGGTCATTTCGATCGCACCCTTGCGCGCCAGCGCCTTGAGGTGTTCTTCAGCCGCGTTGGGCGACTTGAACCCTAGTTCCTGGGCGATTTCCGCACGGGTTGGCGGGTAGCCGTTGTCTTCGAGGCAGCGTTTGATGAAGGCCAGAATCTCTGCTTGGCGTGGCGTCAGCTTTAGCATATTGATCGCTCTGTCTTTTTATACAGTGACTGGGATTATATACAGTGAACGCCGCTTGGCAATCCTCCTTTTTCCACAGGCCGCTGGACGGTCGGTCGGGTTGTTGGATGCGACATGGCTACCACCCGTGAAAAGGTGTGGTTAAATACGTGACCGGGCATTCGCAAAACGCCCCGGCAGGCTTGACAACCCCTAGGCTGAAACGTATGTTTCAAACAAGTGTTTGTCAGGCGGAGTAACCATGGCCCAGTCGGAAACCGTTGAACGCATTCTCGATGCTGCCGAGCAGTTGTTCGCGGAAAAAGGTTTCGCTGAAACCTCGTTGCGTCTGATCACCAGCAAGGCCGGGGTGAACCTGGCGGCGGTGAACTATCATTTCGGCTCGAAAAAGGCCCTGATCCAGGCGGTATTCTCGCGGTTCCTCGGGCCTTTCTGCCTCAGCCTCGATCGCGAGCTGGAGCGCCGGCAGGCCAAGCCTGACGTCAAGCCGACCCTGGAAGAGCTGCTGGAAATCCTGGTCGAGCAAGCCCTTGTCGTGCAACCGCGCAGCGGTAACGACCTTTCCATTTTCATGCGCCTGTTGGGCCTTGCCTTCAGCCAGAGCCAGGGCCACCTGCGACGTTACCTGGAAGACATGTACGGCAAGGTTTTCCGGCGCTACATGCTGCTGGTCAACGAGGCCGCACCGCGCATTCCGCCCATCGAGTTGTTCTGGCGGGTGCACTTCATGCTAGGCGCCGCCGCGTTCAGCATGTCCGGTATCAAGGCGTTGCGCGCCATCGCTGAAACCGACTTTGGCGTGAACACCTCGATCGAACAGGTCATGCGCCTGATGGTGCCGTTCCTGGCAGCCGGCATGCGTGCCGAAAGTGGTGTCACCGATGAAGCCATGGCGGCCGCGCAATTGCGCCCGCGCAGTAAATCGACGCCGGCGCTGGCCAAGGCGTAAGCGCACGGGTGGGCGCGGCTGCCGACATCCGCTAAGCTAGCCGCCCATGCCGACTCTCGTTTCGAACCCGTTCCATCTTTCATTGCATGACCGCGACCTGCCGGGCCTTGGGCCCAGCGGTGTGGTCGTGTCTGTGTTGCCGCGCGGGTTCATCGTTATTAAGGAAATGCTATGACTGCTGGCCTGCAAGGCTCGTTGATGGTGGACGTCGCCGGTACCTGGCTGACGGCCGAAGATCGCCACCTGTTGCGCCAGCCCGAGGTAGGCGGCCTGATCATCTTTGCCCGCAACATCGAGCATCCACGTCAGGTGCGCGAGTTGAGCGCGTCGATCCGCGCCATCCGCCCCGACCTTTTATTGGCGGTGGATCAGGAAGGTGGTCGTGTCCAGCGGCTGCGTCAGGGTTTTGTGCGGTTGCCGGCGATGCGGGCGATCGCCGACAACCCGAACGCCGAATACCTGGCCGAGCAGTGCGGCTGGATCATGGCCACTGAAGTGCTGGCGGTCGGTCTCGACTTGAGCTTTGCCCCGGTGCTGGACCTTGATTACCAGCGCAGCGCCGTCGTCGGCAGTCGCTCCTTCGAAGGTGACCCCGAGCGCGCTGCGTTGTTGGCCGGTGCCTTCATCCGCGGCATGAGCGCCGCCGGGATGGCCGCCACTGGCAAGCATTTCCCGGGGCATGGCTGGGCCGAGGCCGATTCCCACGTGGCGATTCCGAACGATGAGCGTAGCCTGGAACAGATTCGCGCCAACGACCTGGTACCGTTTGCCAGGCTGAGCAAGCAACTGGCCGCCGTCATGCCGGCCCATGTCATCTACCCGCAGGTCGACGCCAACCCAGCCGGGTTTTCCCGCCGCTGGCTGCAGGACATCCTGCGTGGCGAGTTGCAATTTGATGGCGTGATCTTCAGTGATGATCTGTCGATGGCCGGCGCTCATGTGGTCGGTGATGCCGCCAGTCGTATCGAGGCTGCTTTGACGGCGGGTTGCGACATGGGCCTGGTGTGCAACGACCGTGCTGCCGCGGAGTTGGCCTTGAGCGCGGCCCAGCGCCTGAAGGTCAAGCCTTCGGCGCGAATCGCCCGCATGCGCGGGCAGGCCTACGCCTCCACTGAATACCGTGAGGACCCTCGCTGGCTGGCGGCGCTCGGCGCGCTGAGGGCTGCCCAGCTGGTTGATTAAGGAGTTGTCATGACTGGCATGAGTAATGATCGGCGGTGCCCATGACCCAGCCAATTGAGGCGCTTCTTGATACTGATTGGGGAGAAAGCTTCCATCAGCGTTACCTTGAGCGAGGGTTCGACTACGCCGAGAGAGCGCGAGTACGGATACTGCGGATAGATGAGCAATCGGTTCACGCCGAATGCGAGGGTGGCGGCGATAATGTTTATCAGCAGGTGATCGCGCTCACTCGTTATCGGGGCTACGACGGCGTTCGTTACGAATGTTCGTGCCCGGTCGGCGACAGCTGCAAGCACTGCGCTGCCGTCATGTTCCATTTGATGTGGAATCCGCAAGCGCTGGAGGCCGGCTCCGCCAGCGAGCGCCTGAGTTCTGAACTTGAAACCTGGATCAAGTGTATTCCCGAGTGGGACGCCGATTCGCTACCGAGCAAAAAAGACGCCGATGTCCGGATCTTCTACAAACTCAAGAAGACGCACTTAGGGCAGTGGCTTTTGGAACTCTTCAAGGGGCGCCAGCTCGATGATGGTTCCCTGAAGGATCTGAAAGCGTTTGGCCAACTGACGGACATGCTGAATCGTTTTCCGAATTATATGTCCGACGTCGACAAGCAAATTGGCCAGTCGCTTATCAGCAGTCAGCATTATCACAGCCAGAACAGCTTTCCGTTGCAAGGTCGCAGCGGCGCCGAAGTGCTGGCGCTGGCATTGCATTCCTCACGCTTGTTCCTGGATTTCGACCCGCCGCAGCCATTGGGCGCAGGTCCGCTAAAAAATGCGCAGTTTTTCTGGGCTGAGCAGGCCAATGGCAACTATCGGTCTCGGTGGCGCAGTGGCGATCAGGTACTGGATAACCTCCTGGTGCTTGAGCCGCTTCATTATCTGGATTTATCGCGCAGGGAACTTGGCCGGCTGTCCTATGAAATGGACGACAAATTGGCGTGCCATTTATGCCATGCGCCGGAGGTACCCGCTCGGGATGTCGTGCTTTTCAGCCATAGGATCAACGCTGTCGACCGACCTATCCCGCCGCCGAAAGAACTGACTGAGCGCATCATCGAAGGTGTTGAACCGCGAGCGGTGTTGACGTTGGGAAGTGCAATCAACTTCCGGCACTGGAAATCTGTTCCAGAACATCGCGCGGCACTGACCTTTATTTATGATGGTCATGTGGCGGACGACAAAGCATCCACCGAACTGTCGATCCTGTCCGGAACCGAAATTTTGCGCATTCAGCGTAAACCGGATGTCGAGCAGGCCTTTCGCACCGTTCTGCGTAAGGTAGGTTTCAAGAAAACCAGTCGCAAGAGCCTTGCGCTGGGGGACATCGGGGGTGAGCTATTTCAAATGGCGGATGACGACGCCTGGTTGGCCTTCATGGACAAAGGCCTGCCGCGATTGCGTGCCGCCAATTGGCAGATCGATATCGAAGCGGGTTTTCATTTCGATCTGCAACCGGTGGAGCAGTTGTACGCCGACATCGAGGAGTCTCCCGGTCGAGAGTGGTTCGATTTACAACTGGGCATTGTCGTGGATGGGAAACGGCACAGCCTGCTGCCGATCTTGCTTCATCTGCTTCGCTCAAGCCCCGAGATGATGGATCCGGACAACCTTGATCGGCGTGGTGATGAAGAGTTGATGTTGCTCGATCTCAACGGCGGAAAATTCGGGGCGGGTCCTGGTGTGAAGGTCGCGTTGGCATATGGGCGGGTCAAGCCGCTGATGGCAACGCTTGGTGAGTTGTACATGAAGGAGCACCGGGGTGACTCGATACGGTTGAATGCCTTTGATGCGGCCAGGTTGAATGTGCTTGAAAGCGTGCCATTGACCTGGCAAGGCGGAGAGCGGTTGCGTACGTTCGCCAAGCGATTACACAAGTCGACTCATGCTCATGTCCCGGCGCCGGCGGGGCTCAAAGCCACCCTGCGACCTTATCAACTGGAAGGGCTCAATTGGATGCAGACCCTGCGCGAGCTGGAAGTCGGCGGCATCCTGGGCGATGACATGGGCTTGGGTAAAACCTTGCAGACCCTGGCTCACCTGCTTTGTGAGAAGCAGGCCGGGCGCCTGGATGTCCCGGCGCTTGCAGTCATGCCCACCAGTCTGATTCCCAACTGGCTCGACGAAGCGGCACGCTTCACGCCGCAGCTCAACGTCGTGGCGCTTCATGGTGCAGCCCGGCAAAAAGATTTCGCCAGCCTTGCACAGTACGACCTGGTTCTGACGACTTATGCCTTGTTGCCGCGGGATTTGGAGGTGCTGAAACCCCAGGCCTGGAGTGTGCTGATTCTCGATGAAGCGCAGAACATCAAGAGCCCCACCAGCAAGGCCGCCCAGGCTGCTCGCGAACTCAATGCCCGGCAGCGCTTGTGCCTGTCCGGTACGCCCCTGGAAAATCACTTGGGCGAACTCTGGTCGCTGTTTCATTTCCTCCTGCCCGGCTGGTTGGGGGATAACAAAAGCTTCAACCGAGACTACCGGACGCCGATCGAAAAACATGGCAACAGCGAGCGAATGCACCATCTGACGGCGCGAATAAAACCGTTTCTACTGCGGCGTAAAAAGGAACAAGTCGCTACTGAGCTGCCACCCAAGACTGAAATCGTCCATTGGGTCGACCTCAGTGACGGGCAGCGGGATGTCTATGAAACTGTGCGTGTGGCCATGGACAAGAAAGTGCGCGACGAAATCGCTCGCAGCGGCGTGGCTCGTAGCCAGATTATCATTCTCGATGCGTTGCTCAAGTTACGCCAGGTCTGTTGCGACCTGCGGCTGCTCAAGACCGTACAGACCGCCAAAGCGCTACGTTCCGGCAGCGGCAAGTTGGTCAGTTTAATGGAGATGCTCGAAGAGTTGCTCAGCGAAGGGCGCAAAATTCTGCTGTTTTCCCAGTTCACCTCGATGCTGGCCCTGATCGAGGAGGAACTGCAAAAGCGCAGCCTGACCTATTCCTTACTGACCGGATCCACCACGGATCGCCGCACCCCGGTGAGGGAATTTCAGAGTGGCAAGGTGTCGCTGTTTCTAATCAGCCTCAAGGCCGGCGGTACGGGGCTCAATCTGACGGCTGCGGACACGGTGATTCACTTCGATCCGTGGTGGAACCCAGCGGTGGAAAATCAGGCGACCGACCGGGCTTATCGGATCGGTCAAAACAAGCCAGTGTTCGTCTACAAGCTGATTGCCCGAGGCACGGTGGAAGAGAAGATACAGGCGCTTCAGGAGGACAAGGCTGCGTTGGCGGGCAGCCTGCTGGATGGCGGCGCGACGGGTGGGTGGAAGCTTGAGCAGAGCGATATCGAAGCGTTGTTTGCACCGTTGCCCAAGACCTGATTCACCGGCACATTCACTGGCTATGTCGCCTGATAGTCAGCCATCGCGAGCAGGCTCGCTCCCACATTAGAACGGGCCGGGCTCCGGCTTTGTGGGCGCGGCAAATCCCCTGTGGGAGCCGAGCTTGCTCGCGATGGCGGTAGTGCAGCCAACATCTGTGTAAGCAGACCCACCGCCATCGCGAGCAAGCTCAGCTCCCACAGGAAACGGTGTGAATCAGCGCTTCTCGAGTTTGTCCGGCAGCGGCGCGAACAATGCTTCGATATCGTCGCTTTGCAGTTTCCAATCCCCGGCCACGCGTCCGTCCAGTACGCCGGCCGCGAGGTCGGATTTTTCCTTTTGCAGCAGCTGGATCTTCTCTTCCACCGTGCCTCGGGCAATCAGCTTGTAGACGAATACCGGTTTTTCCTGGCCGATGCGGTAGGCGCGGTCGGTCGCCTGGTTTTCGGTGGCCGGGTTCCACCACGGGTCGTAGTGAATCACTGTGTCGGCCTCGGTCAGGTTCAGGCCTACACCGCCAGCCTTCAGGCTGATCAGGAAGATCTGACGCTTGCCGCTCTGGAATTCCTTGACGGGCGTGCGTCGGTCGCGGGTCTGGCCGGTCAGGAGGGCGTAATCGACGCCGCGTTTCTTCAGCTCATCTTCAATCAGCGTCAGCATGGACGTGAATTGGGAAAACAACAGCACCCGGCGACCTTCTTCAAACAGCTCTTCGAGCATTTCCATCAAGCTGTCGAGTTTGCCCGAGGTGCTGCCTCGGGCGGGCAGGGTGGCGTCGTTGATCAGGCGCAGGTCGCAACACACCTGGCGCAGCTTGAGCAGCGCTTCGAGAATGATGATCTGGCTGCGGGCCACGCCTTTGCGGGTGATCTCGTCGCGGACCTTCTTGTCCATCGCCAGGCGCATGGTTTCGTAGACGTCCCGCTGGGTGTCGCTGAGTTCGACCCAATGGATGATCTCGGTCTTGGGCGGCAACTCCGTCGCCACTTGCTCCTTGGTCCTGCGCAGCAGGAAAGGTTTTATCCGACCGTTGAGGTGTTGCAGTCGTACATCGCTGCCGCGCTTTTCGATCGGTACACGGTAATCGCGGTTGAAACTCTTGACGTCCCCGAGCCAGCCCGGCAGCAGGAAGTGAAACAGCGACCACAATTCGCCCAGGTGATTTTCCAGGGGCGTGCCGGACAGGCACAGCCGTTGGCGGGCGTTGAGCTCCCGGGCGGCCTGGGCGGCTTTGCTGGTGGGGTTCTTGATGTACTGGGCTTCATCGAGGATCAGCACGTGCAATGGCTGCGCGGCGAGGCGCTCGACATCCTTGGGCAGCAGGGCATAGGTGGTGAGGACCAGGTCGTAATCGGCCAGTCGGTCGAAGTGTTTCTTGCGTCCGGCGCCGTAAAGCGCCAATACCTTGAGCTGCGGCGTGAAGTGAGCGGCCTCGTCGAGCCAGTTGGGGATCAGGCTGGTCGGCATGACCACCATGCACGGTCGGTCCAGGCGTCCGGCGTGTTTTTCGCTGAGAATGTGCGCCAGGGTCTGTAGGGTTTTGCCTAGGCCCATGTCGTCCGCGAGAATGCCGCCGACTTCCAATTTCCTGAGCGATTGCATCCAGCTCAAGCCTTCGAGTTGATAAGGCCGCAGCGTCGCGTTCAGGCCCTCGGGCGCGGTGGCGGTGTAATCCTTGATATCCCGCAGGCGTTGCGCCAGGCCGCGAATGTGTTCGCCACCTTCCCAGGTCAGCGGCATGTCCTGCAGCGGGTTCAGGCGCAGGGCGTCCGCGCTGTTGAGGCGCAGTTTGGTGGTGCCGGGCTCTTGCAGGTAGAACTCGCCCAGGGTCGCCAGCACCGGCTTCAGTCGGCCATACGGCAGGGCCACCTGCTGCGGGCCGAACTCCGAGTTCGGGCGGTTGGGCAGGTTGACCAGAATGAGTTCGTCGTCCCGACGCCGGGCCAGGCGTTCCGGATTGAACAGTTCGATGTGCGAGCGCATCAGGTTCAGCAGGATCGGCAGCAGGCTCAGGCGTTCACCGTTGACGATGATCCCCAGTTCCAGGTCGAACCAGTCCCGCTCCGGCGTTTCCTCGACGGTGGCGTACCACTCGTCCACTGCCGTCAGGTCGAAGCCGAAGTCCTCGTCGATCTGCAATTCCCAGCCTTGGCTGCGTAGTTTCGGCAGGTCGTTGAGGGTGAACGTCAGCCAGGCGCTGTCATTGATCATTTCGTACAGCTCGCCAGCGCTTTCCGGCAGGGCCTTGCTTTGTCGGGTCGCGACCTTGAAGCCGAGGATTCGCAGCTGTTCGCGGTAGGACTGTTCCACATCGGTGTGGCGTTTTATCCGCAGCGTCTGGGTTTCCTGGCGAATCAGCACGTCGGTGTTGCGCTGGCCGCTGACGTATTCGTCCAAGTAACTGAACGACAGCGCGGCGCGGTGTTGAATGTAGCGCTGCATCTTGCCGTTGCGCGGCTCGAAGGCGCTGAACTCGATACTGGCCAGCCACAGCCGCGGCACCGGTTGCACGTTGTCCACCAGCACTTGTGGCGGGGCCTTGGGGCTGCGGTTGTCCAGCACGGCCTGGAGTTTCTCCAGCAACTGCGCGTCTTTTTCGGCGGCCGGGTAGGCCAGGGTTTCCTGGACTTGCAGCAACACCGCCGCGCAGTGCTTGCAGTTGATGCGCACTGGGCAGGAGCACGCGGCTTCGAGCAGAATCAGCGCGCCCTTGGCTGACTCTTTAAGGCGAATGGTCTGACGGTAGACGTTGCCGCCAGAGCCTTCGCAACTGGCGGTGATGGTGCTGTCGCCGGCCTCGACGATCCTGACGCGGTTTTCCAGCGCATAACGGCGCCCGCGCTCCAGGCTCTGTTCCTTGAATCGATTGACCCAGGAAGATGCCAGGGGTTTGCTCAGGGGCGAGGGCATAGGCGCGCCAATCAGTCCGGAATGACTTCAGGTGCCTGCCGTGGTGCGGGCGCGGTCAACGAGGTGATCTTGATCAGCAGGCCAAGATGCCCGTTGTCGAGGAAGTTCAGTTGGCCATTCTTGGTGTGGCTCTGCTGCTTGAGGCGCTCGCTGGAGGTGACCAGGCCATTGGCGTTGATCTGGTTGATCCAGAAGTCGGCATCCACGTCGGTGAAGCGGCCCAGCTTCAGTTCCAGGGTGCCCTCGATGGGGAATTGCCCGAACTGTTCGGCGCCGTCGCTGATGGCAACTTTGCGCCCCTGTTCACCGAGCGTCTGCTGCCAGGCCTTGTGCATCAACACGGTGTATTGGCCGCTGGCGGTGAGTTTCTCGACGATGTGGCCCAGGGCCGGCGTGCGCTGGCTGTCCGCGCCCAGGCGTTGCGCGCCGGCGTCCCAGTCTTCCGGTGCGGCGCGGCTGATAATCGCCGGCTCGGCATTCTGGCGCACCAGAATCATTTCAACCTGATACAGGTCGTCGGCAAACGCCAGGGGGGCGACCAGGGTCAACAACAAGGTCAGTGAGCGAAACAGGCGCATGGGGCGTCCTTCAAGCAGTGGTCGGAGTGAGGCGCTCGAACAGCGCTTCTACGGTATTGAAGCGCTCTTCCGCGCGCTCCATGGGCACCATGAATTTAAACATCGTGGCACCTTCGAACTTGTAGCGTTTGGGCTGGCCCTGGATCAACTTGATCAGCACCAGTGGATCGACCGGCGTCTGGGCCTCGAACTCGATCCGGCCGCCGTTGGGGCCGCCGTCGACTTTCTTGATGCCCAGTTGTTCGGCCTTGAGCTTGAGCAGCGTGGTGCGCACCAGGTTCTTGGTTGGTTCCGGCAGCAGGCCGAAGCGGTCGATCATTTCCACCTGCAGGTCCTTGAGGCCTTCCTCGTCGCTGGCCGAGGCGATGCGCTTGTAGAGGATCAGTCGCGCGTGGACGTCCGGTAGGTAGTCTTCCGGGATCAGCGCCGGCACCCGCAGGTTGATTTCCGGCCCACCGCCCAGGGGTTGGTCGAGGTTCGGTTGTTCGCCCTTGCGGATCGACTTGACCGCGCGTTCGAGCATTTCCATGTACAGGGTGAAGCCGACGGCCTGGATCTGGCCGCTCTGGCCGTCGCCGAGCAGTTCGCCGGCGCCACGGATTTCCAGGTCGTTGGTGGCCAGCACGAAGCCGGCGCCCAGGTCCTGGGTATTGGCGATGGCTTCCAGGCGCTTTTCCGCATCCGGGGTGATCTGCTGGCGCGGTGGCGTCAACAGGTAGGCATAGGCCTGGTGGTGGCTACGCCCGACTCGGCCGCGCAACTGGTGCAGCTGGGCCAGGCCGAATTTGTCGGCACGCTCGATGATGATGGTGTTGGCGCTCGGCACGTCGATGCCGGTCTCGATGATGGTCGAGGCGATCAGCACGTTGAAGCGCTTATGGTAGAAGTCGCTCATCACCTGTTCGAGTTCACGCTCACGCATTTGTCCGTGGCCGATGCCGATCCGCGCTTCGGGCACCAGTTCGGCCAGGTCGGCGGCGCATTTCTCGATGGTCTTCACGTCGTTGTGCAGGTAATAGACCTGGCCGCCACGCAGCAACTCACGCAGCAAGGCTTCCTTGACCGTGCTTTTGTTCTGCTCCATGACAAAGGTGCGCACCGACAGGCGCCGGGCCGGCGGCGTGGCGATGATCGACAGGTCGCGCATGCCCGACACCGCCATGTTCAGCGTGCGCGGGATCGGCGTGGCGGTCAGGGTCAGGATGTCGACTTCGCTGCGCAGGGCCTTGAGCTGTTCTTTCTGGCGCACGCCAAAGCGGTGCTCTTCGTCGATGATCACCAGCCCCAGGTTCTTGATCTTCACGTCGTCCTGTAGCAGCTTGTGCGTGCCGATGACGATGTCGATCTTGCCCTCGGCCAGGTCGGCCACGGCGGCGTTCACTTCCTTGGTGGATTTGAAACGGCTCATCACTTCCACGGTCACCGGCCAGTCGGCAAAGCGGTCGCGGAAACTGTTGTAGTGCTGCTGGGCGAGCAGGGTGGTCGGCACCAGGATCGCCACCTGCTTGCCGCCGTGCACGGCAATGAACGCGGCGCGCATCGCCACTTCGGTCTTGCCGAAGCCCACGTCGCCACACACCAGCCGGTCCATGGGCTTGGGCGCGAGCATGTCGGCGCGCACGGCTTCGATGGTGGTCTGCTGGTCGACGGTTTCTTCGAACGGGAAACCGGCGCTGAAGGTTTCGTAGTCGGCTTTCGGGTCGGCGAAGGCGTAGCCCTCGCGGGCCGCGCGGCGGGCGTAGATGTCCAGCAGCTCGGCGGCCACGTCGCGCACCTGTTCGGCCGCCTTGCGCTTGGCTTTCTGCCAGGTTTCCGAGCCCAGGCGGTGCAGCGGGGCCAGGGCGTCGTCGCTGCCGGTGTAGCGGGCGATCAGGTGCAGGTTCGCCACCGGCACGTAGAGCTTGGCGCCCTCGGCGTATTCCAGGGTCAGGAACTCGGCGGCCTGGCTGTCGATTTCCAGCGTCGCCAGGCCCAGGTAGCGGCCCACGCCGTGGTCGATGTGCACCACGGGCGCGCCTTCGCGCAACTCGGTGAGGTTCTTGATGACAGCGTCGTTGGCGGCGTCGGCGCGTTTTTCGCGACGGCGGCGCTGCATGACGCGCTGGCCGAACAAAGGACTTTCGGCCACCAGTGCCAAGGCTGGGTGATCCAGGACCAGGCCGTCGTTCAGCGGCGCGATGGTAATCGCCAGGCGATCCTTGCCGGCGACGAAGTCCGGCCAGCTGTCCACCGTCTTCGGTCGCAGCTTCAGGCGCTCAAGCAGCTCCAGCAGCACTTCGCGACGACCCGCGGATTCGGCGGTGAACAACACGCGACCGGGGAATGCATCGAGAAAGCCAGCCAGTGCCGCCAGGGGCTGCGTGGCCTTGGCTTCGATGGCCAGGTCCGGCAACGCCTTGGCCGGGAAACGTTCACGGCCGACGCCGGTTTCCACGTCCTGCTGGCTCGCCACCACCCGTGGCCAGCTCTTGAGGCGGGCAAAACAGTCTTCCACCGGCAGGAACAGCTCGGCCGGCGGTAATAGAGGCCGGGAAGGATCGACGCGACGTTCTTCGTAGCGGTTGCGCACGTCGTTCCAGAAGTTTTCCGCAGCCTGTTCGATGCCCGGCAGGGAAAACACCTGGGTGTCCTGGGGCAGGTAATCGAACAGGGTGGAGGTTTCTTCGAAAAACAGCGGCAGGTAGTACTCGATGCCGGCGGGCGTGATCCCGCTGCTCAGGTCCTGGAAGATCGGGCAGCGCCGGAAGTCCACATCGAAGCGCTCGCGAAAGCGGGCCTTGAAGCGGGTCACGGCGTCTTTCTGCAGCGGGAACTCCTTGGCCGGCAACAGGCGGATCGACTGCACTTTATCGATGGACCGCTGGTTTTCCGGGTCGAAGGTGCGCAGGGTTTCGATTTCGTCATCGAACAGGTCGATGCGATAAGGCAGTTTGCTGCCCATCGGGAACAGGTCGATCAAGGCGCCGCGTACCGCGAACTCGCCGTGTTCGTACACCGTGTCGACACAACGATAGCCACTGGCCTCAAGGCGGGTACGCATTTGCTCGACATCAAGCTTCTGGCCGATGTCCAGCACCAGGCTGCTGCCCAGCAGGAATTGGGTCGGTGCCAGGCGATGTAGGGCTGTGGTGATCGGCACTACCAAAACGCCATGACTGAGTTCCGGCAGCCGATAAAGGCTGGCGATTCGCTGGGAAATGATGTCCTGGTGCGGCGAAAACAGATCGTAGGGCAGGGTTTCCCAGTCCGGGAAATGCAAGACCGGCAAATCCGGAGCGAAGAAACTCAGCTCCTGTTCCAGCCGCTCGGCGCTTTGGCTGTCGGCGGTCAGCAGCAGGGTGAAGCGCTTTGCAGCGCTGGCAGCCTCGGCGATGGCCAGGCTCAGGGCGGCACCGGGCAGGTTGCCCCAGTGCTGTTTACCTGCCGCGGCAGGGAGAAGCGGAAGACGCAGAACGGGCACGGAAGATTGAGCTCCAGCATTGCGACAAAGTCGACAATTGTAGCGGGGGAAGGGGGCTGCTGTCAGTCGCAGACTACCCGGGCAGACAGGAAAACCACGGTGCGACAGGCGCGCATTGCTCCGCCGAGGACTCGGCGGCATAATGTAGCCCCTTTTTTCAGCCCCTACATGTGGAAGGTTACCGTGACTCAGAAGCCCGACCAGTGTCTTGGTGAATGGATTGATCGTGAAGCTCTCGCAGAAGCGATGATCCCTCTCATCGGTCAGCTCTACCGCAATAACAACGTGGTGAGCTCGATCTATGGCCGCAGCCTGATCAACCAGTCTGTCATCGCGATCCTCAAAGCCCACCGCTTTGCGCGCCACCGTTCTTCCGACGACAGCGAACTCTCCGTCCACGAAACATTCCCCCTGCTCAAAGCCATGAGCGAGCTCAAGCTCGGCTCGGCTTCGGTGGATCTGGGCAAGTTGGCGTTCAAGTTCCGTAACGAAGGCAATGGCCGTAGCGCCGAGCAGTTCGTTCGTGAAGAGATGGCCGATGTGGTTGGCCAGCAGAACGTTTCGGCTCGCAAAGGCACTGACGTGGTCCTGTACGGCTTCGGTCGTATCGGCCGTCTGCTGGCGCGCATCCTGATCGAAAAAACCGGTGGCGGCGACGGCCTGCGCCTGCGCGCCATCGTGGTGCGCAAGGGCGCCGAGAACGACCTGACCAAACGAGCCAGCCTGCTGCGTCGTGATTCGGTCCATGGTTCGTTCAACGGCACCATCATCATCGATGAAGAGAACAACACCATTCTCGCCAACGGCAACCTGATCCAGGTGATCTACGCGAAGAGCCCGACCGAGGTGGACTACACCCAGTACGGTATCAAGGACGCACTGCTGGTGGACAACACCGGCGTATGGCGTGATGCCGAGGGCCTGGGCCAGCACCTGGCCTGCCCGGGCATCGACCGCGTCGTGCTGACTGCGCCTGGCAAAGGCAAGCTGAAGAACATCGTTCACGGCATCAACCACGGCGAAATCACCGCTGACGACAAGATCGTCTCCGCTGCTTCTTGCACCACCAACGCCATCGTGCCGGTGCTCAAGGCGGTGAACGACAAGTTCGGCATCGTCAACGGTCACGTCGAAACGGTTCACTCGTACACCAACGACCAGAACCTGATCGACAACTTCCACAAGGGCGACCGCCGTGGCCGCAGCGCCGCGCTGAACATGGTCCTCACCGAGACCGGTGCTGCCACCGCCGCTGCCAAGGCCCTGCCTGAGCTGGCTGGCAAGCTGACCGGCAACGCGATCCGTGTGCCGACGCCGAACGTGTCGATGGCCATTCTCAACCTGAACCTTGAGAAAGCCGCCACCCGTGAAGAAATGAACGAGTACCTGCGCTACATGGCGCTGCACTCCGACCTGCACAAGCAGATCGACTTCGTCAATTCCCAGGAAGTGGTGTCCACCGACTTCGTCGGCTCGCGCCACGCCGGTGTCGTGGATGCTGAAGCGACCATCAGCCAAGACAACCGCGTTGTTCTGTACGTCTGGTACGACAACGAATTCGGTTACAGCTGCCAGGTGGTTCGCGTGATGGAAGACATGGCCGGTGTAAACCCGCCAGCCTTCCCGCGCTAAGCTTTAGCCGCTTGTGAAAACGCCCCGACTTGTCGGGGCGTTTTTGTATCTGGAGGTTTGTGTTGGCTGGGCCGGCCTCTTCGCGAGCAAGCCCGCTCCCACAGGATGTACGCGGACAAACTGTGGGAGCGGGCTTGCTCGCGAAGGCGATCTGTCAGGCGCCGCCTACTACAGAGGCCTGCGCTGTCCGCAGTGCATGCCGATTGCCCTTGAACAGCACCAAGGTCGCAATCAACCCCAGCACCGCCGCACCACTGAGCCATATCCCCGGCGCAGCCTTGTTGTCGAGTACATGAATCAGGTAGGTACAAGCCGCCGGGGTAAACCCGCCGAACGTCGCTGTTGCCAGGCTGTAGGCCAGGGAGAAACCGGTGGTGCGCACCTCGACCGGCATGATTTCCGTCAAGGCCACGACCATTGCACCGTTGTACGATCCATACAGGAACGACAACCACAGCTCGACGATCAGCAAATGGCTGAAACTGGGGTTCGCCACCAACCAGGACAGCGTGGGATAGGCGGTGAGGATCGCCAGGACCGTCGCACCGAGCAGCAGGGGTTTACGTCCGATCTTGTCGGAAAACGCCCCCATTACGGGCAGCCAGAAGAAATTCGACAAGCCGATGCACACCGTGACCAGCAGTGCATCCACGTCCGACAGGTTCAACTCGGCCTTGCCGAAGGTCGGTGTGTAGGCGGTGATCAGGTAGAACGACACCGTGGTCATCACCACCAGCGCCATACCGGCCAAGACGATACCGAAGTTCTGACCGATGGAACGGATAATTTCCGCCAGGCTGGGACGATGTTTTCTCGCTTGGAACTCAGGTGTTTCTTCCAGCGAACGACGGATCATGAAGATCGCCGGGACAATCATGCAACCCACCAGGAACGGTACGCGCCAGCCCCAATCCCCCATTTCCTGGGGACTCAGCCAGTGATTGAGGCCCACCCCCAACAGGCCGGCGAACACCACGGCAGCCTGTTGACTGGCGGATTGCCAACTGACAAAGAAGCCCTTGCGCCCCGGCGTCGAGATTTCCGCCAGGTAAACCGACACGCCACCGAGTTCCACGCCGGCGGAGAAGCCTTGCAGCAATCGGCCCAGCAGCACCAGCAAGGGGGCCGCCACGCCGAGGACAGCGTAGCCCGGCACGCAGGCGATCAGTATGGTGCCCATCGCCATCAGCGCCAGGGTGATGATCAAGCCTTTGCGACGGCCGTGGCGGTCGATGTAGGCACCGAGAAAAATCGCCCCGAGGGGCCGCATCAGGAACCCGGCACCAAACGTGGCCAGGGACAGCATCAGCGAGGCGAACGCGCTGTCGGCGGGGAAGAACGTCTTGGCGATGGCCGTGGCGTAGAAGCCGTAGACCATGAAGTCGAACATCTCCAGGAAGTTGCCGCTGACAACGCGAAAAATCGCCTTGCCGTTGCTCGTGTTGGAAGACATGTGTAGGTACTCGCTCTGGCAAATCTTGTATGAAGGCGCTGCACCCGGTGTGAACCTGGGAACCTGGTACTTGGGAGCTTGGGAGCCTGGGAGCCTGGGAGCCTGTGGAAGCCTGTGGGAGCAAAGCTTGCTCGCGATGAACGATGACGCGGTCTTGCAGCTAAACCGTATCGCCTGCATCGCGAGCAAGCTTTGCTCCCACAGGGCTCCATTGGCTTCCACAGGTTTTTTGCATGCGCTGGGGTTCATAATGGCCGGCGCGGTTTTGAGGGGAGATGAAGATTTGTTAACTGGACGATGGATAGGGCTTGTGGTGCTGGCCGGCGTGTTGTCGGGTTGCGGCAACGGCGACACCCTGGAGCGCTTCGGCGGCCCGACCATGGGCAGTCATTATTCGATTCAGTACGTCAGGCATTCCGCCGGGCCCACTGCGAAAACGGTGCAGGCCGAGGTGGAAAGCATCCTTGCTGAAGTGGATCGGCAATTCTCGACCTATCGCAGCGACTCGGACATCGAGCGTTTCAACGCGCTGCCGGCCAACAGCTGTCAGGTCATGCCTGGCCCGGTCCTGGAGTTGGTCCGCGTAGGTGAGCAGTTGTCGGTTCAAAGCGACGGCTCCTTCGACCTGACCGTGGAACCGCTGCTGAACCTGTGGGGCTTCGGTCCCCAGTCTCGCGAAGAAAAAGTACCGACCGCCGAAGCCTTGACCTTGGTGCGCCAGCGCGTCGGTCATGGTCATTTGCGCATCGAGGGCGACCGGTTGTGCAAGGACACTGCGGTGGAAGTCGACTTCAACAGTGTCGCTGCGGGCTATGCCGTCGACCGCATCGCCGCCAGGCTCCAGGCCCTGGGTATCGACAGTTACCTGGCCGAAGCCACCGGAGAACTCAAGGCCGTCGGGCGTAAACCCGATGGTTCGGCCTGGCGTATCGCCCTGGAAGAACCCCGGGACGATCGGCAAGTGGCCGAGCGTGTCATCGAGGTCAACGGCTACGGGGTTTCCACCTCGGGCGACTACCGTAAATATTTCGAACAGGGCGGCAGGCGTTATTCCCACACCTTTGATGCTCGTACTGGTGCGCCGGTCCTACATAACCTGGCGTCAGTCACGGTGATTCATCCTTCGGCGTTGATGGCCGATGGACTATCGACGCTGTTGCTGATTCTCGGTCCTGAACGGGGTTGGGACTATGCCGAGAAACATGGCATTGGGGTATTTTTCGTGTTGCGCGATGGCAATGGCTTTGTCACACGTACCAGCGATGCGTTTGAGCGCATAAGCAGCGGAAAAGCCCAATGATGACAGCGTCATGAAAGGCGACCTGTGGCGAAATAGCGCAGGCAAAACTAGCCTACGACGCGACCAAGGGGTAATGTGCGCGGCGTTGACGCTTCTATAGACTGTGGCCGGGCTCGTGAACCGGCCCCAAATTGTTCCTTCATGCCGCGGGCCGGCATGATTTAGCCGTCGGTGCCAAGTGAGGCACAGCGGCCTGTTCTGAGGAGTACGCATGGCTGTCTACAACTACGACGTGGTGGTACTGGGCTCTGGCCCGGCGGGGGAAGGCGCGGCAATGAACGCGGCCAAGGCAGGGCGCAAGGTGGCGATGGTCGACAGCCGTCGGCAGGTCGGCGGCAACTGCACCCACTTGGGTACCATCCCGTCCAAGGCCTTGCGTCACTCGGTCCGGCAGATCATGCAGTTCAACACCAACCCGATGTTCCGGGCCATCGGCGAGCCGCGCTGGTTCTCCTTCCCGGACGTGCTCAAGAGCGCCGAGAAGGTGATCTCCAAGCAGGTGGCCTCGCGCACCGGTTACTACGCCCGCAACCGCGTGGACGTGTTCTTCGGCACCGGCAGCTTTGCCGACGAGCAGACGGTCGAAGTGGTCTGTGGCAATGGCGTGGTCGAGAAGCTGGTGGCCAAGCACATCATCATCGCCACCGGTTCGCGCCCGTATCGTCCGGCCGACATCGATTTCAACCATGCACGTATCTACGATAGCGACACCATCCTGAGCCTGGGTCACACCCCGCGTAAGCTCATCGTCTACGGCGCTGGCGTGATCGGTTGCGAATACGCCTCGATCTTCAGCGGCCTGGGTGTGCTGGTGGAACTGGTGGACAACCGCGGCCAGTTGCTGAGCTTCCTGGACTCGGAAATCTCCCAGGCCCTGAGCTATCACTTCAGCAACAACAACATTACCGTGCGCCACAACGAAGACTACGACCGCGTCGAAGGCGTCGACAATGGCGTGATCCTGCACCTCAAGTCCGGCAAGAAGATCAAGGCCGACGCCTTGCTCTGGTGTAACGGTCGTACCGGCAACACCGACACCCTGGGCCTGGAAAACATCGGCGTGAAGGTCAACAGCCGCGGCCAGATCGAAGTCGACGAGAACTACCGTACCTGCGTGCCGAACATCTACGGTGCCGGTGATGTGATCGGCTGGCCGAGCCTGGCCAGTGCCGCCCACGACCAGGGCCGTTCGGCTGCTGGCAGCATTGTCGACAACGGCAGCTGGCGCTTCGTCAACGACGTGCCGACCGGCATCTACACCATTCCGGAGATCAGCTCGATCGGCAAGAACGAGCAGGAGCTGACCCAGGCCAAGGTGCCGTACGAAGTGGGCAAGGCCTTCTTCAAGAGCATGGCGCGGGCGCAGATCGCCGGCGAGCCGCAAGGCATGCTGAAGATCCTGTTCCACCGCGAGACCCTGGAAGTGCTGGGCGTGCACTGCTTCGGCTACCAGGCGTCGGAGATCGTGCACATCGGCCAGGCGATCATGAACCAGCCCGGCGAATTGAACACGTTGAAGTACTTCGTCAACACCACGTTCAACTACCCGACCATGGCCGAAGCCTATCGGGTAGCGGCCTATGACGGGCTCAACCGGCTTTTTTGAGCGGCTCCGGCCGGTGGCCTGAGCCGGCCGGGGAGACCGATTTCAGCAATTCTCGAGGGTGGCAGTGGCCAAACCGGGAAAGTCTGTAATCAGGCTGTCAGCGCCAAAGTCGGCGAGCCTGCGCATCAGCGCGGGCTCGTTGACGGTCCACACCGACACATGCAGCCCCTGGCGCTGCGCCTTGACCAGGCGTTCCGGCGTGCACAGGGTCCAGTTCAGCGCCAGAATCTCGCAGCCGTAACTCTGGGCGACCTTCAACGGGTCGAGCCAGGCGTATTCGGCCACCAGTCCGCGGGAGATGTCCGGGGTCAGGTCCAGGGCTGCCTTGAGCACTTCCCGGGAGCTGGACGTGATGGTGATCTTGTCCAGCAGCCCGAAACGCTGGGCCATTTCGCGGATGCCCAGCACCGTGGCGGCGGCGCGGGTGCGCGAGGCGCTCTTGACCTCCAGTTGCCAGTGCTCGAAATCACACTTCTCGAACAACTCCTCAAGGCGTGGGATCGGGCACGGCTTGATCCAGCCCGGGCCACCCTTGCGCGCATCGTAGGTCACCAGCTCGGCGGCGGTATGCTCGACCACTTTGCCCCGGCGATCGGTGGTGCGCTTGAGGGTCGGGTCGTGGATCACCATCAACTCGCCGTCCATCGAAAGGTGCAGGTCCAGCTCGCAACGGCGTACGCCGTGCTTGAGGCACTCCTGAAAACCGGTCAGGGTGTTTTCCGGCGCTTCGCCCTTGGCGCCGCGGTGGCCATAAATGAGGGTCACGGTTCTTCCTTATTGATACCTGAGTCGTTCTGTTCCCGGGCCAGGCGACGCTCTTGCGCCTGTTTCTGCAGGATGTAGCGGGCCAGCAACTGGCGCTGGGCGTCGGTCGGGCGTTCAAACTCGGTGCCCACGTCGTAGCCGTCGCCCTTGGGGTCGCAGTGGGTGACCCGCGCCCGCAGCAACAAGCCGAGGGCCTGGGGCATCAGCACCAGTTTGACCGACAGGTGCGCGCCCACCGCGATGGGGGTAGGGGACTGGAAGTCGATACCGCCTTCGGAAATGATCACCGGTTGCGGTTCGCCGATTTCGCCGAGCGCAGTGAGGGCAATGACCTGGCTGAGCAGGTCGATGCGTTTGTTCATTGCCTTGAGGTACGCCGCGATGCTGCGTTCGCGCTCGCTGATCTGGCGTAGCAGGTGCTGTGATTCGAATTCGCTCAGGTGCAATTCACTGAGCAGATTGAACAATGGAGAAGCATCCTGCAACACTTCCTGGCCAGCAGCTTCAGGAATGGACAGGGGCCGAATTTCCAGTGCGATCGTGTCCTCGATACGGTAGTATTCGCGGCGATCTTCTTCATCTAATGTCGACATGGCGAACCCATGGTAGCGGCGGTGGTCTGAGTGTAAAGCTGGTTTGTGACCCCCGCCACAAGGACGTTCCTTTTCCCTCCGAACAAGCCCCGACATGTTCAGACCTCTCTTCGTATTTATCGGCACGCGTTATACCCGTGCAAAGCGTCGCAATCATTTCGTATCGTTCATTTCCCTGACGTCCATCATCGGGCTGGCCCTTGGCGTGGTCGTGATGATCGTCGTGCTCTCGGTGATGAACGGCTTCGACCATGAGATGCGCACCCGCGTGCTGGGCATGGTGCCCCACGCGACCCTCGAATCCGGCGAAGCCATCAGCGATTGGCCGAGCCTGGCCGCCAAGGTCAAGCAGAACCCGCAGGTGCTGGCCGTTGCGCCGTTCACCCAGATGCAGGGGCTGCTGACCAACGACGGCAAGGTGTCAAAGGTCTTGCTCAATGGCATCGACCCCGGGCTCGAGCGGCAGGTGTCGATCATCGACAACTTCATGCAGCAGGGAAAACTCGACGACCTGGCGCCAGGCAGTTTCGGCATCGTCATCGGCGACAAGGCCGCGGCCAAGCTCGGCGTTGCCATCGGCGACAAGCTGACCTTCGTCGCCCCGGAGGTCACCGTGACCCCGGGCGGCATGTTCCCGCGCATGAAACGCTTTACCGTGGTCGGCATTTTCCATGTCGGCGCCGGCGAGCTGGACGGTTACCTGGGCGTCACCAACCTCCAGGACCTGGCGCGCCTGCATCGCTGGAAGCCGGATCAGGTCCAGGGCCTGCGGTTGAAGTTCGATGATCTGTTCCAGGCACCGCGTGTTGCGTGGACCATCGCCCAGCAGCTTGGCGATGACCGTTACTACGCCCGGGACTGGACCCGCACCCACGGCAACCTGTACCAGGCGATCCGCATGGAAAAAGCCATGATCGGCCTGCTGCTGTTGCTGATCGTTGCCGTGGCGGCGTTCAACATCATCTCCACGCTGGTGATGGTGGTGAACGACAAGAAGGGCGACATCGCCATCCTGCGCACCCTCGGCGCCACGCCGGGGCAGATCATGCGGATCTTCATGGTCCAGGGCACGGTCATCGGTGTGATCGGTACGTTCGTCGGCGCCCTGGTGGGGATGTTCGCCGCGCTGAATGTCAGCGCCGCGATTGCCGGACTGGAAGGCCTGATCGGGCACAAGTTTCTCAACGCCGACGTGTACTTCATCGACTACCTGCCATCGCAATTGCAGGCCGATGACGTGTTGATGGTCTGCGGCGCCGCGTTGGTCCTGAGTTTCCTCGCCACCCTGTATCCTGCCTGGCGTGCCGCGCGCACCCAGCCTGCGGAGGCGTTACGTTATGAGTGAGTCGGGCATGAGTGAAAAAGCAATCTTGAGCTGCCGCAACCTGGGCAAATCCTACGAGGAAGGCCCGGAGTCGGTGGTGGTGTTGTCGGGCCTGCAACTGGAGTTGCATCCTGGCGAGCGCGTGGCGATTGTTGGCACCTCCGGGTCGGGCAAAAGTACCTTGCTCAACCTGCTGGGCGGCCTGGATACGCCAACCGCCGGCAGTGTCTGGCTGGCCGGCGAAGAACTTTCGGCGCTGAACGAGAAGGCCCGTGGCCTGCTGCGCAACCGCTCCCTGGGCTTCGTCTACCAGTTCCACCATTTGCTGCCCGAGTTCACCGCGCTGGAAAACGTCTGCATGCCGCTGTTGATCGGTCGCACGGCGATTCCTGAGGCCCGTCAGCGCGCCACGGCGTTGCTGGAGCGGGTAGGGCTGGGGCATCGCCTGGAGCACAAGCCGGCCGAGCTGTCCGGTGGTGAGCGCCAGCGCGTGGCGATTGCCCGGGCCCTGGTCAACAAGCCTGGCCTGGTGATGCTCGACGAGCCGACCGGCAACCTCGACTCCCACACCGCCCAAGGCATCCAGGATTTGATGCTGGAGCTCAGCACGTCGATGCGCACCGCGTTCCTGGTGGTGACTCACGACATGAACCTGGCCCGGCAGATGGACCGCGTCCTGCACTTGCAGGAAGGTTGCCTGACGCCCATCTGACCGACCGAAACCCGGTACTTGAAACACGTGCCGGGTCTTTTATTTTCATACGGTGCCCCGCGAATGTTCAGACCGTTATCGATTTTTATCGGCACGCGCTATACCCGCGCCAAGCGCCGCAATCGCTTTGTTTCGTTCATCTCCATGACCTCGATGATCGGCCTCGCCCTGGGTGTGCTGGCGATGATCGTGGTGTTGTCGGTGATGAACGGCTTCCAGCGCGAAATGAGTTCGCGCATCCTCGGCATGGTGCCCCACGCTACCCTCGTCGGCGTCAATCCGATCGACGACTGGCAGCCGGTGGCCGCCGCGGCGCTGAAAAATCCTGAAGTCATCGCTGCCGTGCCGTTTACCGAGATGGAAGGGATGCTGAGCCATAAGGGCTCGATGCAGCCGATCCAGATCAGCGGCGTCGATCCGGCCCAGGAAGGCAAGGTGTCCATCGTCGCCCAGCATATCGTCCAGGGGCGTCTCGATGCCTTGAAACCAGGCGAGTTTGGCGTGGTGATTGGCGAAATCACCGCCCGGCGCTTTCGCTTGAACGTCGGCGACAAAATCACCCTGATCGTGCCGGAAGTCAGCACGGCCCCCGGTGGCATCACCCCACGGATGCAGCGGCTGAATGTGGTGGGTGTGTTCAAGGTGGGCGCCGAGCTGGACGGCTCCATGGCGCTGATCCACCTGGCCGATGCTGCACAGATGCAGCATTGGCAGCCGAACCAGGTACAAAGCGTGCGCCTGGCGGTGAAGGATTTGTACGCGGCGCCCAAGGTCTCCGGTGACATCGCCACCGGCCTGGGCGCGGCCTACAAGGCCGACGACTGGACCCACACCCAGGGCAGCCTGTTCAGTGCCATGAAAATGGAAAAAACCATGATCGGCTTGCTGTTGCTGATGATCGTCGCGGTGGCGGCGTTCAACATCATCGCCACCCTGATCATGGTAGTGAACGACAAAGGCGCGGACATCGCGATCCTGCGTACCATCGGCGCCACGCCGCGGCAGATCATGGCGATCTTCATGGTCCAGGGCACGGTGATCGGCGTTGTCGGCACGCTGATTGGCGGCGTGCTGGGGGTGATCGCGGCGCTGAACGTCAGTGCGCTGGTGGGCTGGCTGGAACGGGTCAGCGGCCAGCACATCTTCAGTTCCGACGTGTACTTCGTCAGCAACCTGCCGTCGGAGCTGCAGCGTGGCGACGTGGTGCTGATCTGCTCGGCCGGGTTCATCCTGAGCTTCCTCGCCACCGTGTACCCGGCGTGGCGTGCGGCGAAGATCGAACCGGCGCAGGCGTTGCGGTATTCCTGATACGACACAGACCTCTGTGGCAGAAGGGCTTGCTGAAGACTCCGCTGTGGGAGCAAGGCTTGCCCGCGATGCAGGCGACGCGGTCTGCGGGGGAAACAAGGCGTCTGCATCGCGGGCAAGCCTTGCTCCCACAGATATGTTCCTTCGCCACAGGGGGGGCGTCGGACTTAATCCCTCTTCGGCAATTCGATCAGGAACCGCGTCCAACCATCGGCCGATTCACAGCGAATCTGCCCGCCATGGGCGCGGATGATCGAGCGGGTGATGGCCAGTCCGAGTCCCGCGTGTTCGCTGCTGCCCTCCTGGCGAGCCGGGTCGGCGCGGTAGAAGCGGTCGAACAGGCGCGGCAGCAAGTGCGCTGCAATCCCCTCGCCACTGTTTTCCACGCTGATGTTCACCCCTTGAGCCTCATCGACAATGCGCACCCGCACTTCGCCGCCAGCGGGGGTGAAGCGCAGCGCATTGTCCAGCAAGTTGGAGAGCGCCCGACGCAGCATGTTGCGGTCACCCTCGATGCGGCTCTCGCCCTCGCGGCTCAAGCGTACGTTGGCGTCTTCGGCCAGGGGCGCGAAGAAGTCCAGCAGCACGTCCACCTCTTCGGCCAATTGCAGCGGTTCGCGATTGAGCGCCAGCAGGCCGTGGTCGGCCTTGGCCAGGTACAGCATGTCGTTGACCAGTTGCGCCATCCATTGCAGTTCTTCGAGGTTGCTGTGCAACGCCTCGCGGTAATCCTCCAGGGGCCGTTCGCGGGTGAGGGTGACCTGGGTGTGGGTCAGCAGGTTCGACAGCGGCGTGCGCAATTCATGGGCGATGTCGGCAGAGAACGCTGAGAGCCGCTGAAACGCATCGTCGAGGCGTCCGAGCATGGCGTTGATGCTGTGGGCCAATTCCGCCAGTTCGGCGGGCATTTGCTCTTCGGGCAGTCGGGCGTTGAGGGAGCGGGCCGAGACGTTGCTGGCGATGGCGCCCATGCGCCGCAAGGGGCGCAAGGCCCGCCGGGCGGCCCAGGCACCCAGCAGGGCGGTGGCCAGGGCCGAGAGGCCGACGGTCAGCCAGATCAGGCGCTGCATGCGTTGCAGGAAGTGCTGGTGGTGGGTGATGTCCAGCAGCAGGGTCAGTTGCGGCGAATTGGCTCGGTCGGGATACAGCGGGGCATTCAATACGCGGTAATCGGTGTCGGCATCGCTGAGGGTCGACAGGCCGGGCCGCTCTGGCAATTGCGCTGGAATCCGGATCGAGCTGTCGTACCAGCGCACACCATCGCTGCCCTTGATGCGCAGCGCCAGGTCGGCCTGGCGGCTCAGTTCATCTTCCAGGCGCGCCTGGGTCTGCTCTGCGTCGAGGTCTTGCAGGGCCCGGCGCAGGCCGATCAGCTTGCCTTCGAGCAGTTGCTGGTCCAGCTCGATGAAGTGCGCCTCGCTGCCACGGCTGAACAAGACCCCGGCGAACAATGACACCACCGCGGTGCAGGCGGCGAACAGCAGCGCCAGGCGACTGCTCAGCGACCACCGCCCCCTCACAGGGCGCGCTCTTCAAGCACATAGCCCATGCCCCGCACGGTGTGGATCAGTTTGCTGGGGAAGTCGTCGTCAATCTTGATTCGCAGGCGTCGTATCGCGACTTCGATGACGTTGGTGTCGCTGTCGAAATTCATGTCCCAGACCTGGGACGCGATCAGTGATTTGGGCAGCACTTCGCCCTGGCGGCGCAGGAGCATTTCCAGCAAGGCGAATTCCTTGGCGGTGAGGTCGATGCGCCGCCCGCTGCGTTCGACGCGGCGACGGATCAGGTCCAGGCGCAAGTCGGCCAGCTGCAGGCTGGTTTCCTGTTGCGTCGAACTGCCTCGCCGCAGCAGGCTGCGTACCCGCGCCAGCAACTCGGAAAAGGCAAAGGGCTTGACCAGGTAATCATCGGCGCCCAGTTCCAGTCCGTGTACCCGATCCTGTACCGCGTCCCGCGCGGTGAGAAACAGTACCGGCGTATCCAATCCGGCCCCGCGAACGGCTTGCAGGATCTGCCAGCCATCGCGGCCGGGCAACATCACGTCGAGGATCAGCAAGGCGTATTCACCGCTCAAGGCCAGTTGCTGGCCGGTGATGCCATCGGCCACCAGGTCGGCATTGAACCCGGCCTCACTCAGGCCTTGGCGCAGGTATTGGCCGGTTTTGGTTTGGTCTTCGACGATCAGCAGTTTCATGGGCAGCTCAGGGCATGGTTTGAACGTGGGCGTTATACCGCGGCGGCCGGGGCCGTGGCACAACCTGACAGAGTTGTAATGCAACTGTCAGTCAATTGGCAGCCGCACCGATCTAGAGTCTTGGGCAAGTTGAACCTTACCTTGTCGGAGTATGAACATGTTGATGGTAAACCGTCTGATCCTGGCCGCCTCTGCGTGGGTATTGAGTAGCTCGTTGTGGGCGTCGCCCGGTGCGCACTTTGATTTCGGCCAGCCCGCACCGGCGGCCAAGGCCAGTCGCACCATCGAGGTGGTGATGGGCGACATGTCGTTCAATCCCGGTACGCTGGATATCAAGGCGGGCGAGACGGTGCGGTTCGTACTGATCAATAAAGGCCAGTTGTTGCACGAATTCAACCTCGGTAACGCCGCGATGCATGCCCAGCACCAGCAGGAAATGCTCAAGATGCAACAGAGCGGCATGTTGACGCCGACCGGGATGAAGCCGGGAATGGACCATGCCTCGATGAATCCGGCCTCGATGGGACACGGTGGTAAAGACGGCATGATGCGTCACGACGACGCTAACAGCGTGCTGGTTGAGCCGGGCAAGTCCGCCGAGCTGACCTGGGCTTTTGGCAAGGCTACCCGGCTGGAATTTGCCTGCAATGTCCCCGGTCATTACCAGGCCGGGATGAAGGGCAACCTGACAGTCAGTCAGTAAGCACTCAAAGGCTGCGGCAAAGGCTGATAGAATCGGCTGATTCTTCAGTCAGGTTTCCGTCATGCATCCCGCAGCCGAACATTCGCCGCTGGGCAAATCCAGCGAATACATCGCCACGTACACGCCGTCACTGCTGTTCCCCATCCCGCGCACGGCGAAATGGGCGGAACTGGGCCTGACGGCCGAGACCCTGCCGTACAAAGGCGTGGATTTCTGGAACTGCTTCGAGCTGTCGTGGCTGCTGCCATCCGGCAAGCCGGTGGTGGCCATCGGTGAATTCGCGATCCCGGCGGATTCGCCGAATATCATCGAGTCCAAATCCTTCAAGCTGTACCTCAACTCCTTGAACCAGACCCCGTTCGCCGATACCGCGAGCCTGGAAGCGACCCTGCGCCAGGACCTGTCGGCGGCTGCCGGCAAAGCAGTGGGCGTGCGGATCCGCAGCCTCAAGGACGTGGAACGTGAAGGCATCGTGGCGCTGCCCGGTACGTGCATCGACGATTTGGACATCAGCGTCGACTCCTACGCGCACCCGCGCCCGGAACTGCTGCGTTGCGATGCTTCGCGCATCGTCGAGCAAAGCCTGCACAGCCACTTGCTCAAGTCCAACTGCCCGGTGACCAGCCAGCCAGACTGGGGCAGCGTGGCGGTGGAATATCGCGGCGCGGCCCTGGACCCCGCCAGCCTGCTGGCCTACATCGTCAGCTTCCGCCAGCATTCGGATTTCCATGAGCAGTGCGTGGAGCGGATCTTTCTCGACCTGCAGCGCTTGCTCAAGCCGGAGAAACTGACGGTGTACGCGCGGTATGTGCGCCGGGGCGGGCTGGATATCAACCCGTATCGCAGCACCGAAGACGTCCAACTGCCGAACCACCGCCTGGTCCGCCAATGAGTATCTAATGTGGGAGCGGGCTTGCTCGCGAAGGCGGTGTATCAGTCGACATCCATTTGGCTGACACACCGCCTTCGCGAGCAAGCCCGCTCCCACAGGGGATTGCATTTCAGGTCGTGAAACTAAAAAGCCCCGCTAGCGATAGCAGGGCTTTTTGCATTTAAAGGGTTCAGATCCCCATATTGCCCAAGGCTTGCACGATGTTGCGCAAGGTCCCGGCAAGGGTGGGGTGTTCCACCTCGAAGCGTTCGACCGCCAGGTTCACATTGTCGGCGAGGTTGTTGTCCGGCGCTTTGGTTTCCAGCTCAAGCTCAAGTTCGATCTTTTGCATCAGCGCGTGCAGGTCATCGCGCTCGACTTCGGAAAGTGGTGGATTCTGTTCCAATTGCTCGCGCAGTTTGTTGAGCTGTTCTTGCAGTTCGCGGGCAGGCATTGGCGTACTCCCTTTATTGATAGGCACAGCCATGGACCGCGACGCTGGGTCAAAAGTCCGTGGCTTGCCTTAAGAGTAATCCACACTCACGCTCCCTGCATGATCCCGGTCATGGCTTCTCGCCTTTGAGTCGGCGCAGGCTGATGTCCGCCAGGCAAGTGTCGAGTTCGCCCAGGTGATCGATCACCGAATGCACCCCCAGGCCGAACAATTGCACGGTGGCCTTGGCGCGCTTGGTTTCCCGCTCCTGTTGGCTCAGCGCCTGCCATTCGCCAGGCGCCAGGCCACACAGCGAGCCGCAGGACGCCAGGCCGATGGTCCACAAACCGGCGTTGAGCCCCGACTGCAACAACCGGGGTTCGCCACTGACCAACACGCAACCGTCCAGTTGCTGGACATTGAGCGCCATCAGCGCCTGCCAGCAGGCATGTGGCGCTGGCCAAGGATTATTTGTTGCTGGAAGTTGCGGCGATTTGATCCACGTCGGCAATGAGGTCGCCAGGGCATGGCTGACGGCAGGTGGCAATTCGTCGAGCCAGGCGCAGGGGATTTCCTGGCGCTGCAAGTGGTGCAAGCTCTCAAGGGCGCCCGGTGTCGGCTGTGCATGCTCATCCGGCGCTGCCCCTGGCTGACGGATGCGTGCGCCGAAATCCACCAGGCATCCGCTCAGGCCAAACAGGACGGCGGTCAGGCTGGCGGCGGGG